>JAGREO010000210.1 GCA_020446525.1 Geminicoccaceae bacterium
TGGCCCGTGGAGGTTCGAGTCCTCTCGACCGCACCACCTCTCGAAAGAGCGCACCCCGCGTCACGCGTGGCCGGCGACACCCGAGAGCAGGCTCGGATCGACGCCGATCTTGAAGAGCGCGCGATCCCACTTGGTCGCATGGTCCGCACCGAACACCAGATCGTCGTCGGCCGGCACCAGAAGCCAGCCATTGGCTTGGATTTCCTGATCCAGCTGCCCCGCCGCCCAACCGGCATAACCGAGCGCGAACATCCGCCGGCGCGGGCCGCCGCCCGAAGCGATCGCCGCCAGCACGTCGATTGTCGCACTCAGGGCCCGGCTCTCGTCCACCGCCATGCTGTCGGCGTGGGTGAAATCGGTGGAGTGCAACACGAACCCGCGGCTGGTCTCGACCGGCCCGCCGACGTGCACGTCCACTTCGGCCGCCCGTTCCGCCACCTCGATCCCCAACTGACCGACGACGTCGACGAAACTGATGTCGGAAGCGACGCGGTTGACCACCAGCCCCATCGCACCCTGCGTCGAATAGCTGCAGAGATAGATGACCGAGCGACGAAACCGCGGATCGGTCATCCCGGGTGTGGCGATCAGCAGCATGCCGGCCAAGTCGTCGCCGGCATCCGCATCGTCCGAAGGACTGGTCGACGTAGCGGTCATGCTCCAACGATAGTGCGCGACACCAGCAGCGGCAAGGTTGGGAGCACGATACCATCCAGGCGTGTCCCCCCTGCGGCCAACGGGTCGCACCGGCTTGCGGTCGCGGACGCGACGGTTCATCTATCGCTTGGTCGACGATCCCGCAAACGAGACCTGAAGTTGAGCAACGCAAACCAAGGAGCGCGGTGAACGGGCGCCGCGCCGAACGAGAGGGAAAATCATGACGATCGCAGTGGGCGACAGGCTTCCGGAAGCCAAATTCAAGACGGTGACGCCCGACGGTCTCGGCGACATCGACACCAAGACGCTCTGCGAAGGCAAGAAGGTGGTGCTGTTCGCCGTGCCCGGCGCCTTCACACCGACCTGCAACGCCAAGCATCTGCCGAGCTTCGTGCAGCACTACGATGCGATCAGGGCCAAGGGCGTCGACACCATCGCCTGCGTCGCCGTCAACGACGCATTCGTGCTCGACGCCTGGCGCAAAACCCAGGAGGGTGGCGACCGGATCACCATGCTCTCCGACGGCAACGGCACCTTCACCGAAGCCTTGGGCCTCTCCTTCGACGGATCGATGGCGGCGCTCGGCAAGCGCTCGAAACGCTATGCGATGATCGTCGACGACGGAATCGTCCAGTTCCTCGCCGTCGAGGAAGCGCCACCTATGATGGAGGTCTCGGGCGCCGACAAGGTGCTCGCCGCACTCTGACCCACTACTCCCGGCGATGCGGAAAAGACGCTTCCACAAGCGCAGAGGTGGCCCGCCGCGCTCGCCGCTCTATCGTGTCCCGGCCGGGCGGCGCACGGTGCGGCTGGGCGTGGCGGCCGACGAGCGGGGGCCGTCCGGATGGCTCTTGCGCGCGGTCGAGCGAGCCGCCGGCCTGCCGTTCGTCTCGCTCTGCGCCATCGTCCAGCTTCCCGGCGTCCAGCTTCCCGGCGTCCAGCTTCCCGGCATCCGGAGTCCCGGCATCCGGTCCACGGGCGACGAGCAGGGCGACGACGCCGGCGCGCTGGACGAACGGGTCGCCGCCGAGACGCTCGGCGTGCCCGTGCTGTGTGCGGAACGTGACGCCCGGGCCATCGCGCGCGACATCGATCTCCTCGTGGTGCCCGACGACCTGCCGCTGCCGCAGACGCTCCTCGGGATCCGTGCGCTCGAGGTCTGGCGCATCTCGAGCCGTGATGCCCGGCTGCCGCTCGACGCCCTCTTCGAGGCCTGCCGTCTGACCGAGGTGCGGGTGGAGGTGCTGCGACCGGGCGAGCCGGAGCCGGTCTATCGCGCCGTCATCCGCACCGATCTCTCGATCCGCCCCGGCCTCTACCGGCGCCAGGCGCGCCTCGCCATGCTGCCGGCGCTCGCCCGCGCACTGTGCCATCGACCCGTCGCCACGAGCACCGTCGGCGAACTGGATGCCGTCTGTGATGGCCTCTCCCTGCCGCGTCGTTCGGTTCTGTCACTCGCCGGCAATGTGCGCGACCTCGCCCGCTCGCACGACTGGCACCTGGCCTGGCGCCGGAGCGAGGCCGCATCGCTTCCCGGCATCGGCGGGGATTCGTCGAGCCCGTTCGCGCTGGTGCATCTGCCGACGGGCGGATCCGCCGCCGATCCGTTCCTGGTCGAACGCGACGGCCTACGCCACCTCTTCTACGAGCATGTGCCCCAAGGTGCGCGCAAGGGCGAGCTGGCCTGCGGCACGATCGACGAGGAAGGCCGGCTGCACGACTGCCGCACCATCATGAGCAGGGACGTCCATCTCTCCTACCCCTTCGTCTTCGCCTGGGACGGCGAATACTGGATGATTCCCGAGAGCAGCGAAGCCCGGGCCGTGAGCCTCTATCGTGCCACGGTTTTTCCCCACGCCTGGACGCTCGAGAAGCCACTGCTGCACGGCTATCCGATGGTCGACGCCACGCTGCACCAACAGGACGGTCTCTGGTACATGTTCGTCACCATCGACGAGACCGCGGGCGGTGCCGAGGAAGCCCTCTTCCTCTTCATGGCCGAAACACCCCTCGGCCCCTTCGAGCCGCACCCGGCCAACCCGATCCACACCGACGTCCGCGACATGCGCTCGGCCGGCCGCATGGTGCGCGCCGACGGCAGGCTCTACCGCCCGGCCCAGGACGGCAGCCGCGGCTACGGCAGCGCCCTCGCCCTCCAGGAAGTGCTCGCCCTTTCCCCCGACCGCTACGCCGAACGCCGCGCCGGCAGCTTCCGCCCGAGCGGCTTTCGCGGCCTGACCGGCTGCCACAGCCTCGCCTGCGCCGGCCCGCTGCAGGTCATCGACCTCCGCCTGCGCCGCTGGCTGCGCCCGCCGGGCTGACGCCCGTTTCGCCTCAAGGCGACACCGAGCTGCTGCCGTGGCCGGTTGCGCAAAAGCGTGGAATCAGAACCACACCCTTAAACCGAGAACGATCGAAAACTTGCCCGCATCCTCGTCGTCCGACAGCCGATCGGCGGTCTCACCGACCCTCTGCAGCCATGACGCACCAATATAGGGCGCAAACTCCCGTGCGAACTCGTAGCGGAGGCGCACTCCAGCCTCGAGGCTGGTGATGCCGGCGCCAAGGCCAAACTCGTCAACATCCTGCGCCTGAGCGTTCACCTCAATGCGCGGCTGCAGCACCAGCCGCTGGGTGAGATACTCGTCAAACTCGCCCTCGACGGTTGCCGAAAGATCGCCGTCCTCGCTGAGATAGAGGTCGGCCTGGACTTCCGACCAGAAAAAGTTGAGACCTTCGAACCCCAGCACGCCGTACCAAAGCGACGGATCGGGCCTGAAATCGTGGCGCACACCCGCCTGCACGTTCCAGTAGGGCGAGATCGCGCGACTGTAGAGGACCTGCAGCTCCGCGGCTTCGAGCCGTCCGTCGAAAAGGCCTTCGCCCTCGCTCTCGATCCAAAGACGGTCAAAGTCGCCGCCGGCATAGGCGAAGCCGTCCCAGACATATTTCGAGTCGCCTTCATCGGATTGATATTCGAGACGGTCAAGCATGCCGAAGACGCGGAACTGGTTGTCGTGCACCGGCTCGCCCGGCACCACGAAATCGCCGTTGGCCAGTTGCTCGGCCGTGACCGGTCCGATCGGATCGCGCACCTCGGACACCTTTTCCGGCAGATCACCCAACCGGTCGGGTATGCCCCGCTCCTGGGCCACCGTCGGCGATACCAGGACGAGAAGCACGGCAGCCGGACCAGCATGCTCGACGATTCCAAAATTCATCAGCTCGGCTCCTCCCTGCGGTCCTCGGGTCTTAAAGCGACGTTCACCACGCGGAACATGCCCGAGTGAAAGTGGTAGAGGAGATGACAGTGGAAGGCCCAGTCACCGAGCTCGATGGGAGTGATCAAGACCGAAAGTTTCTCGCCGGGCTTGACCATCACGGTGTGCACACGCGGAATAAGGTCGCCGTGGCCGTTTTCCAGCTCCATCCACATCCCGTGCAGATGGATCGGATGAGCCATCATCGTCTGGTTCATCATGATGAGGCGTAACCGCTCGCCCAGGTAGAACTGGATGCGGTCGGCGTCGGAGAACTTCACGCCGTCGAACGAGAAGATGTATCGGTTCATGTTGGAGGTCAGATTAAGGAAGATTTCCCGCTGCGGCTCGCGCGGATAGCGCGGCTCGAGTGCGCGCATCTGCGCGTAGGTGAAGACGCGCCGGCCGTCGTGACCCAAGCCCACGCCCGGATCGTCGAGCCGATGCTGCGGCTGCATGGTGCGCATGGCAACATTGACGTCGCCCATCGCCGGCATGTTCCTCATCGGCTTCTGGCCGCCTGAGAGAGCCAGGCTATCGTCCATCTTGCCCATGCCGATCTGCTCGAGGCTGCGCAGCGGGCGTACGCGCGGCGCCGGCACCGGTCCCTCCATGCCCGGCCGCGGCGCTAACGTTCCGCGGGCGTGGCCGCTGCGGTCCAGGGTCTCGGCGAAGATCGTATAGGCGCGATCATCCGGCGGCCGGACGATGAAGTCGTAGGTCTCGGCCACCCCGATACGGAACTCGTCGGTCTCCACCGGCTCGATGTACTGGCCGTGCGCTTGTATCATGGTGATCGGCAGGCCCGGTACGCGGACGTCGTAGTGGGTCATCGCCGAGGCATTGATCACCCGTACGCGCACACGCTCGCCCGGCTCGAACAGCGCCGTCCAGTTGGCGTCCGCGGCGTGCCCGTTGAGTGCGTGTACGTAGCCGGCGTTGGTAACATTGAGCAAATCGGTAGGAATCATCCCCATCTCCGCCCAAGCGGTGCGGTCGCGCAAGGTGGGGAGCAGACCGGTGCTTGCGACATCATCTACGAAATCACCGAAGGTCCTCTTGTAGTAGTTGTAGTACTCCGAGCTCATCTTTTTCAATCGGTCGTAAATGAAGTCCGGATCCGACCGCGGCCAGTCTGACAGCACCACTACGACGTCGCGGTCGTAGGCATAGGGTCGCTTGTCTCCGGCCGGATCGATGATGATCGGCCCGTAGAGCCCCTCCTGCTCCTGAAAGCGGGTGTGGCTGTGATACCAGTAGGTCCCGTGCTGCTTCACCTTGAAACGGTAGGTGAAAGTCTCGGCGGCGGGAATGCCGGGGAAACTCACGCCCGGCACGCCGTCCATCTCGAACGGCACGAGAAAACCGTGCCAGTGGATGGAACTGTCCTCGTCGAGCGTGTTGGTCACCCGTAGCGTCACGTCCTCGCCTTCACGAAGATGGACGAGCGGTCCCGGCACCGTTTCGTTGAAGGTCAACGCCGCCCGTTCGACACCGCCCACCGACATCGGCGTACGGCCAAGAACGATGTCATAATGATTGCTGGGCATCGAGCGGGACGGAACATAGTCCGGCGCGTTGGCCGACCGCGCCCAGCGCGGAAGCATGCCCGCTCCCAGACCCGCGGCGCTGAGCGCCAGCGCGCGATTGAAGGATCGGCGTTTCATTCAATTGTTCTCCCATGAGAGCGGCAGTTCAAAGGGCAGCGATCGCAGCTCGACGAACCGACGAGTCACCAGCAGGTTGCGGGTTTCCCGCAGCAACGCCGGTGATCTTCCCACCGAACGGCCGAAATTCCGCGAAGGTCTTGCGCGGTGGAGTTTCAATCGCCGGTCAGATCGGCGATCAGGGCCTTCATCTCGTCGATCTCGCGGACCTGCGCCTCGATGATCTCGTCGGCCAGTTCGCGCACGCGGGAATCGGAGATGTTGGCGCGTTCGCTGGTCAGGATTGCGATCGAATGGTGCGGGATCATGGCCTGCATGTAGGCGACGTCGTCGATCGTTGCCTGACTGCGGACCAGATAGAGGGCGCCGGCGAAGACGATTACGGCGCCCAACGCGATGCCGATATTGGCGGCGCGGTTGCGATACATGCCGAGCATGAAGCCGAGCATGACGATGGCCATCGTCGCACCCATCACGAACGCCATGTAGAAGCGCGTCTCGCTCCAGAAGATGTGGTCGAGCGCATAGCTGTTGAGATACATGAGGATGAACATGACCGCGGTCGAGGTGGCGATCATCAGAGCGAAGCGGGTGTAGCTCACGGAAGAGTTCTCCGAAATGGGCGCCGCGCCGGCGCCCGGGTCAAATGGTCGCCCGGCTAGAAGAGCAGTCGGACGCCGACGACGAGGAAGAAAGCGTCGTCGTCCTCGCCTTCCTCTTGCGCCAGATCGCCGGTGTCGCCGAAGAGGCGTTTCCAGATGATACCGACGTAGGGACTGAAGGTCCGATCGTAGAGGTCGTAACTCAGCCTGAAGCCGAGCTCGCCCGACGAAAGCCCGCGGCCGACGCCAATCTCGCGATCGTCGGACAGGGCGATGTCGAATTCGAGGCTGGAGACCAGGATCAGCCCATTGGTCAGAAGAAGCTCGTATTCGGTGTCGAGCCGAAGCGACGCGTCGCCCTCGGTGTTGACGAAGAAATCGGCGTCGACCTCGAGCCATTGCGGCGCCAGACCCTGGATGCCGAGGACGCCGTAGAGGCGGTCGTCCTCGTTCTCCGGCGTGTCCGCTCGCACCCCCAACTTGACGTCGAAGAAGTCGGTGAGCAGGCTCTGGTAGAGCAGCTGCGTCTCCAGCTTCTCGAACGCTCTTGGATCGAAGGCGTACTCGCCCTTGCTGCGCAGCCGCAGCTTGTCCTCGTCGGTACCGATCGAGGCGTCGCCGTCCCACGTCACGAGATCGGTGTCGTCGCCGAAGCGGTATTCCAGCTCCTCGAACCCAATCGCGCTGAAGACCAGCGGCGCCTTTTCGGCGGCACCCGCCAGCGACGGCACAAGGATCGCCAGGGCACAAACCGTGGCGATCCGGGGCCCGAGCAAGGGCCCCGAACCGGGATGGTGCATGATCCACCCCCTTAGTTAAGCGCGGTCGTATCGGTGACCGCGGCACCCTCGAGCGCGGCCCGGGGCGGCCCGCCCTCGACGATAACCTCGCGGAACATGCCGGTCGCCATGTGGTACATGAGGTGGCAGTGGAAGGCCCAGCGGCCCGGCGCATCGACCTCCGTCTCGGTGTAGACGGTGGTGCCGGGCGCGATGCTGATCACGTGCTTGATCGGATCGAAGCGGCCGCTGCCATTGTCGATGATCGACCACATGCCGTGCAAATGCATGGGATGACTCATCATCGTCTCGTTGACGAACTTGAAGCGCACGCGCTCGCCGTAGCGCAAGCGGATCGGCTCGGCATCCTCGTATTTGATGCCGTTGATCGACCACATGTAGCGCTCCATATTGCCGGTCAGCCGCAGTTCGATCTCGCGGGTCGCCGGCCGATCCTCGAAGAGCGGCTTTTGCGCCTTGAGGTCGGCGTAGGAGAGAAATTTGCCGCCGTTCGCCGCCGCCGGCAGCAGACCGCTGCCGGGAGCATAGAAGGGATCGGCGCCGGAACCGCTCATGGCCGCGTGATCCATGCCCTCCATGCCGGCCGTACCCGCCATACCGGCATGATCCGTGCCGGCCATGGCGCCGTGGTCCATGCCTTCCATGCCTGCATGAGCCATGCCCATGTCGGCCATGGTCAGCATCGGCGGGCGACGCGGCTCGGGTGTGTCCGCGGACATGTCCGGCTTTGGCGCGAGCGTCGCGCGCGCGAATCCCGTGCGCGCCATGGATTCGGCGAAGATCGTGTATGCTTGGTCCGCTTGCGGCTCGACGAGCACGTCGTAGGTCTCGGCTACGGCGATGCGAAACTCGTCAACCACGACCGGCTGGACATTGTTGCCGTCGGCGGACACCACGGTCATCTTCAGGCCCGGGATACGGACGTCGAAATAGGTCATCGCCGAGGCATTGACGAAGCGCAGGCGGATCTTCTCACCCGGCTCGAACAGGCCGATCCAGCCGTGCTCGGCGCCCCGGCCGTTGATCAGAAACTGATAGCCCTGCACGTCCTCGATGTCCGTCTTCATCATCCGCATCGAGCCCCAGTCCCTCCGGTCGGCCCACGCGGCGGCGAAACCCATCGCGCGGACGTCCGCGAAAAAGTCGCCGACCGTCTGCTGCTGGCGATTGTAGTAATCGGCCATCTTCTTGAGGTTGCCGAGGATGCGCTCGGGCGCGTGCGCGTGGCTATCCGCGAGCACGATCACCACGTCGCGATCGTACTTGAACGGCTCGCGTTTGGTGGGCTCGATGACAATCGAGCCGTAGGCACCCTCCTGCTCCTGCAACCCTGTATGACTGTGAAACCAGTAGGTTCCGGCCTGCTGGATCGGGAAACGATAGGTGAAGGTCTCACCGGGGTCGATGCCGGGATAGCTGATGCCCGGAACACCGTCCTGCTCGAAGGGCAGGATCAGTCCGTGCCAGTGGATCGAGGTCGAACGGTCGAGATTGTTGGTGACGTTGATCGTCACCTCCTCGCCCTCCTCGAAGCGCAGTGTGCGGCCGGGACTGTGACCGTTGTAGGCGATCGCCTCTTTGGGTCCATCACCGTGATCGACGGTGATCGTGTCGATCACCAAGTCATAGGTACCGCCAAGGGCGCTCGTCATCGGCAGGACGCCGAGGAAGAGCGCCCCCGCTAGCGCGTGTTCGAGCGTGCGGAGGCGCATGGTCTCAGCTCCCCTTGCCGAAATGGATGTCGCCGACCATGCCACTTTCATAGTGGCCCGGGATGTTGCAGGCGAACTGGAGATCACCCGTTTCGGAGAAGGTCCACACGATCTCCGCGTCCTGCCCGGGTTCGAGCAGGACGCTGTTGGGATCGTCATGCGCCATGGTATGGCCACCGCCCATATCCATCTTCATCATCTCATGATTGATGCGGTCGGGCTCGAGCATCCCGTGCTCCATCATGACCGCCATCTCCGCGCGATGCTCCTCGTGCATGTGTGCCGTGCCGATGTTGAACTCGTGCAGGAGCTCGCCTTTGTTTCGGAGGACGAAACGCACGGTCTCGCCCTCGTTCACGTTGACCGTCTCGGGCTCGTAGTAATTGTCGTGCATGACCACCTCGATGGTCCGGGTCGCTTCCACCGCTTCGCCCGCCCGACCGATCTTGTCGGCATGACCCTGGTCGCCGGCCGCTTGGGCACCGGTCGTGGCCAGGGCGGTGGTGGCGAGGGCGAGCATCAAGGTGCGCGCAAGGATGCGGCGTGCGTTCATCGTCGATCTCCGGATCGAAATATATCGGATGCTGCCGCCGAGGGCGGCGCGGTCGTCGTCGCTCAGGCGATGGGGAGCCGGCGCGGCGGTTTGCGCGCAGGCGCGACGACACGACTGCTCGAGCTGTCGCTGTGCCAGTCGAAGCGCACCTCGTAGCGCGTGAGCACGGACGTGTCGGGCGCGGCCATCGGAAGCAGGACGCAGCCGATCATGGTGCAGCAGGACCCGCTGCCCACGGGATCACCGCAGCCCTCGTCGTGATCGGCCTGCCCGGTCGCCGCAATCTGGTCCGTGAAAATTGCGCCGGGATCTCCATGCAGGATCGGCATACAGCCGAGGCCGAGGACGATCAGCGCTACGAGAAGATAGGAACACGTGCGGGCGATCATGCCAAACCGGATCAATCGATAATGGCGGAAATTAGCGCCGGGGCGCCGCATCGACAAGATGTTTCCACAAAATACGCCCACGATGCACGCCGCGGCGTTCACCGGTCGCCAGCATCGATCGATGCCTGCCTCTGGCGCACCTCGGCCGGCCAGGTCGACTTGATGTAGTCGAGCACGGCGATGATCTCGGCGTCGCTCAGCACGTCGCCGAACGCCGGCATGCCGCTCTCGAACCGGCCGCCGGCCATCGCGGCACCGCCCAGCTTGGTGTAAGCGAAGAGCATCGCGTCCGGGTGGTGCCAGGTGTGACCCGTCTCGTCGTGCGGCGGTGCCGGAAAGGTGCCGTCGGGAAGCGTGGTGCGCCAATCCCCCTGTCCTTCCAGATTCCGTCCGTGACAGGAGGCGCACTGCGCCAGATAGAGTTCCCGCCCGCGCTCGAGCGACAGCACACCCGCGGCCACCGCCTGCTCACCCTCGCCTTGGTCGGCATAGACATACCAGCCGCCCGCGACCGCCGCCGCGAGGACCACACCGGCTGCGATCGTATGAGCCTTTTTCATCCCATCTTTCTCCAACATGCGGGCGATCCGCGGCCCCGATCCGTCAAATCCGCACCGAACGCAGCCGGAGCGCATTGCCGATCACCGACACCGACGACAGGCTCATCGCCGCCGCGGCGAAGACCGGCGAGATCAGGATGCCGAAGAACGGGAACAACACGCCGGCCGCCACCGGCACGCCGGCGGCGTTGTAGACGAGCGCGAAAAACAGGTTCTGTCTGATGTTGCGCATGGTGGCGCGTGCCAGCCGCCGTGCCCGCACGATGCCGTCGAGATCGCCCTTGACCAGGGTGAAGCCCGCACTCTCGATCGCCACGTCGGCGCCGGTGCCCATGGCGATCCCGACGTCGGCCTGCGCCAGCGCCGGCGCGTCGTTGACCCCGTCGCCCGCCATCGCGACGCTGCGACCCTCCTTCTGCAGCGCCTCGATCAGGTGCGCCTTGTCCTCGGGCAGCACGTCGGCACGGATCTCGTCGATGCCCAGCCTCGCGGCCACAGCCTTCGCGGTGCGCTCATTGTCACCGGTCGCCATGATGATGCGCAGCCCCTCGCGATGCAGCGCCTCGAGCGCGGCCGGGGTCGTCTCCTTGATCGGATCTGCGACCGCGACGAGGCCCGCGATCTGCGTGTCGACGATCACGAACATCAGCGTCTCGCCCTCGTCGCGACGGGCGTCCGCCTTGTGGGAGAGCCCGCCGCCGTCGAGGCCGAGATCGGCCAGCAGCTTCGCGTTGCCGAGCGCCACCCGCTTGCCGTCGACGACGCCCTTCACCCCCTTGCCGGTGACCGCCTCGAATTCATCGGCCCCGGCCAGGGTGATCCCGCGCTCCTGCGCTCCGGTGACGATCGCCTCGGCCAGCGGATGCTCCGAGCCCCGCTCGAGGCTCGCCGCCAGGCGCAGAACCTCGGCCTCGTCCCAACCCTCTCGAGGCAGGACGGCGACGAGCTCCGGCTTGCCCCGGGTCAGCGTGCCGGTCTTGTCGACGATCAGCGTGTCGACCTCGGCGAAACGCTCCAGCGCCTCGGCGTCGCGAATCAACACCCCCGCCTGGGCACCACGGCCGGTGGCGGTCATGATCG
>JAGREO010000211.1 GCA_020446525.1 Geminicoccaceae bacterium
GCCGACGCGGTTGAGTTGTTCTAAGTCTCTGATTTTAATGGTGGGCGCGACAGGGATTGAACCTGTGACCCCTCCCGTGTGAAGGGGGTGCTCTCCCGCTGAGCTACGCGCCCGACAAGCGATCGTGTAGAAGAAGACCGATGGCGATGCAAGCCGGGATGGGGGCGCAATGGGCGATGGGCAGGACGCGGACAGGCCCGCCACCGCGGCGACGGGAGCTTCGTCGGACGGTGGCGCCGCGCTCGACGCGCCGGGTGAGGTGCTCGACCTCGATGCCGTGCGCGAGCGGTGCTGGGCGGTGCTCGCACGTGTCGAGCGGGGCGCCAGCCGCCACTTTGAGCTCGATGCCCGGCCGGTGCCGGCCGAGGCGGAGAACCTCGCTCGGCTGATCGCCCGTGATGGTGTCGTGATGCCGACCGGCTGGGGCCATCTGCACCATACCGCCGATCCGACCGGCGGCGCCCTCTTCGCGTTGCACGGCCGGCTCGGCGGCACCTCCGCGCACGAGCGCGCGCGTTGCGGCTTCGACCTCGCAGCACTCTGGGCGACCCTGCACCTCGATTTCGCCCGCCCCTCACGCGCCGGCCTGTCGCTCGAAGAGGTGACACGGCTTGTGGCCGCAGGACGCTTCGCCTCCGATGACGCCACACCCTGCGCCGATGCCGAGGGTCTGCGCCGCTTCGCCGGGACCGAAGCACCATCGGCCGAAGTTGGGTCCCGGTTGACGACACTGGCATCGACGCTCGACGCACATCCGGATTTCTTCAGCGCGCCCGGGCGCTTCGGCGGATTGCTCGACCGGCTGCCGACCGGCGACGATCCGGCGACGATCGATGCGCGAACGGTGTTCGCCGCCACCGAACCGCTCACCCCTGCCCTCGCTCGCGGCGGCGTACGGATCGCGGGGCGGGAAACCGGCGACGTCCGGCGGCTGGAGGGCATCGCGCCCAACCGGGAGCATGCGGGACTCGTGCCGCTGCACGCGGCCCGCCAGCAGCTGGTGCTCGACCTGAGCGATCCGCTGGCCGAAGCGGGTGTGACGATGGTGAACCTGCAAGCTCTGACCGCATCGGCGACCGCCGCATCCTGTGATCACATGCTGACGCTCGGGCTCGTCGTGCCGCGGCACGCCGCAGTCGGCCGCCTCGTGCATCCGATGGGCTCCGACATCGCCGTCGAGCTTCGCGCCCTGACCGTGGCACTCGTCGACCGGCTGGCCGATCGGGTGCGTCAGACGCTCGACATCGAGGCTGGGCGACTGCCCGCCGTCGCCATGATGGTGCCGATCGCGCAACGGGCGGCGGAAAAACGCGACGCCGCCGGCGGCGACCGCCGCCCGGGCGTTGCCTTCGCCGAGGACGTCTCCTAAGCCCGTACGTGCTTCACGCACGAAGCGCTGTGACGATCGTCGGCCGCTTGGACGGACAGGACCGCGCATTGCCCGAACTCACCGTTCTCGATCATCCGCTGGTTCAGCACAAACTGACGCTGATGCGCCGCTCGAAGACCTCGACGGCGGAATTCCGGCGCCTGGTGCGCGAGGTGGCGCTGCTGCTCTGCTACGAGATCACCCGCGATCTGCCGCTCGAAGACATCGACCTCGAAACACCGCTCGAGCCGATGCGCGCCAGCGTGCTGGCCGGCAAGAAATTGTGCATCGTCTCGATCCTCCGCGCCGGCAACGGCCTGCTCGACGGCATGCTCGATCTCATCCCTTCCGCACGCGTCGGTCATATCGGGCTCTACCGCGACCCGGCGACGCTCACGCCCGTCGAATATTACTACAAGGTGCCCGAGGACATCGCCGAGCGCCCGGTGCTGGTCGTCGATCCGATGCTGGCGACCGCCAATTCGGCGGTGGCCGCGGTCGAGCGGATCAAGCGCGACGGGCCCGCCGACGTCAAGATGGCCTGCCTGCTGGCGGCGCCCGAAGGTGTCCGGCGCTTTCACGCGGCGCACCCGGACGTCCCGGTGTTCACCGCCGCCGTCGACCGTCAATTGAACGACCACGGCTACATCCTGCCCGGTCTCGGCGACGCCGGCGATCGCATCTACGGCACGCGATGAGCGAGGCTCCCGCTGCGGTCGGGCGAAGAGCCGCGCAAAGACACGCGACATTAACACAAAGGTAAGGTTCGAGGCCTATTCTGTCTCGTCGAACGCCGGTGACGAGGGCGTCGGTGCCGGCCGGGCGACGAGCCCGCCGGATGATCCGGAGAACCAGTTATCATGCGTCGCGGTTTTTCCGTGCAGATCATCGAGGACGAAGCGCACGACAGCACGGCGCTGCGCCGATGGCTGACGCAACACGGCTATCCGCTCGTCCCGTGTCCGTTCGTCGCCCGTCCGTCCGAGGTCGATGCGCCCGGAATTGATCCGTCGGGGGGCGATCATGCCGGAGCCGGTTCGCGCGCCGCGGGCTCGCCCGCCGATCCCCCGCCCGCCGTCGCTCCCAGCGTGCTCGTCCGGCTGCTGCCGGTCGACGAAGCGACACCGCTTTCCGACCTTCGGGCCCGATTGGCGACGCCCGTCGGCACCACCGGCGACGATGCCGCATCGATGCGCGTCTGGACCACGGCGGCGGTGCGCGCGGCCGGCTCGGAGAGCGATTGCTCGCGCGCCACGGCGATCGGCTGCGACGACGTCCTCACCTTCCCCGCGGCCGACACGCTGATCACTCACCAGCTCGACCGGCTGCACGCGCTGGCGCGCCTGCGCCAGGAGATCGCCCTTCGCCAGAAGGTCGGCGAAGCATGGAGGTCGGCACAACCAAGCGGAGTGCGCTCCCCATCCACCCCCGAACACACAGCGGGCGAGCGCGGCGCCGGCGTCGATCCGGGCAATCGGACGCGCGCTGCCGACGGTGGCGGCGGGTCATCCGTGGAGCAGGAGATGCGCGCCGGCCGCCCCGCCCCGCCCGATCCCGCTCGCCGCGCACGTGATCCGGTGGTCGGGCGGACCCTGCGGCCGGTCGCCGCCCGCCGCGCGGTCTCGCTGAAGGTGCTGATCGTCGGCCCGCCGGCCCAGGCCAAGGTCCGGCTCGCCGAATCGGTCGGCCAGGCGTCGGTCAGTTTCGTCGAGAACGCCGCCGGCGCGGCGCGGATGACGTCGCACGAGGCCTTCGATCTGGTCGTGCTGTGCCTCTCGAGTGCCGGGGCGCTCGACGACTGCGGCGGCTGGTCTTCCTCGTCGAGCGGCAACGGACCGCACGGCCTCGTACTGTACGACCCGTCCGTCGTCGGCGACGAGGCGGCGCTCGCCTGGTCGCGGGAGCGCGGCCTCGACGACTGCCTTTCCACGGCGCTGAGCGTCGAGCGCCTGCGCATCCGGCTCGAGCACTGGCGGCAGATGTCGCTCGGACGGCGCCGGCTGACGGACATGACCGGCACGACGGCGCCGCCCGAAGCGCGCGAGCCCGCGACCGGTCTGGTCACACAGGATTACCTCTCGGCCTATGGTGCCATCAGCTTCGCGAGCCGGGGCGGCGTGCTGGGCGGCGTGATCGTGCAGTGCACCGATCTCTTCGCCGTCAGCCAGGCCGACGGCTTTGCGGCGACGACCGATCTCCTGCATCGGCTGGCGCACCATATCCGCGCCGCGGTGCGGGTGATCGACGTGGCGGGCTATTGCGGCAACGGCCGGTTCGCCGTCCTGGCCGAGGCGGACGATCGCGAGGATCTCGAGCGCATCCGCGAGAGGATCGTCGAGGCCTGCGCCCCCGTCCTGCGGGTGGACGGAACGCCACCGGCTCTGGCCAGCGCATCCGCCCTGCTGCGCCGCGGCGACGACGTCGCCCGCTTTCTGGTCACCTCGGGTCTGCACCGCTGCGAGCGCCGGCGTCGCGCTGCGATCACGACGACGGCCGGGTTCGCACGGACGGCGGAACTCGCAGCACCCGATGCCGACGGGACGGAGCCCGTTCGATCAGCGGCCACGATCGACGACGCGACGGATCGACGACCGGAACTGGTCTCCTCCGGCGACACCTGCGATCTCGGGCCTTGAACACCCTCGTCCGATCGAGCGCACGCATCGTTCGTCGGGATGCCCCGATGCATCGGTCGCCACACGTCGACGCCCACGCATGCGTCGACGCCCGGGTCCGTGTCGATCGGGCCCCCGCGCGCGTATGAGAGCGGAGGACGAGATCGACCGGACGGCCCGGGACGAAGGGTCCGGGGCCGTTCCCGATCGGCCGGATTGGCCGGATCGGCCGCAAGATACGCGGCTCCCCCGGCATCCGATCGGCGATGACGCCGGCCACGACGGGGGGTACGCCGTATCGCTCGATCGGGCGGGCGGCGCCGGTTCTCCTGGCGATCGGGCGGGCGGCGTTGATTTTCGCAGCGATCGCCCGGCACCGGATCGGCTGCTGCCCGGTCGCGCGCTCCGGCCGGGTGCGACGGTCGAAGCCGGCGGCGTGAATTTCGCGCTCTTCTCCGAACATGCCGAGCGGGTCGAGCTCTGCCTGTTCGATCCGGCCGACGGCCGTGAGGCCCGCCGCTACGATCTGCCCGAGCACACCGATCAGGTCTGGCACGGCTTTCTGCCCGAAGCCGGCGCCGGTCTGGTCTATGGTTATCGCGTCCACGGCCCCTTCGCGCCCGAGCGTGGTCATCGCTTCGATCCGACCCAGGTCCTGCTCGACCCCTATGCGCGCGCCTGGGCCGGCCGCTTCGATGCCCGGGGCGGCCGTCCGCGTTCGGTGGTGACGCCGCCTCCGCCGATCGCATGCGGCCGGCGGCCCGGACACGACCCGGCGGACCTCGTGATCTACGAGGCGCACGTCAAGGGCCTGACCGCGCGCCACCCGGACGTCGCGAGCCACAGGCGCGGTCGGTACGCGGCGCTCGGCGAACCGGCCGTGATCGAGCACCTGCACGGCCTCGGCATCACGGCGATCGAACTCATGCCGTGCCAGGCCTTCGTCGACGAGCCCTTCCTCAGGGCCAAGGGCCTGCGCAACTATTGGGGCTACAACCCGATCGGCTTCTTCGTGCCGGAGCCGCGCTATGCCGCGACGGCCGATGCGGCCGGCGAACTGCGTGAGGCGGTGGCGGCGCTGCACGATGCCGGGATCGAGGTACTGCTCGACGTCGTCTACAACCATACCGGCGAAGGCGACGCGCAGGGACCCACCCTCTCCTTTCGCGGCATCGACAATCGCAGCTACTACAAGCTCGACGGCGACCCGCTGCGCGAGGTCGACGTCACCGGCTGCGGCAACACCTTCGATCTCGCCCATCCCAGGGTGCTGCAACTGGTGATGGATTCGCTCCGCTTCTGGGTCACCAGCATCGGTGTCGACGGCTTCCGCTTCGATCTCGCGACGGCGCTGGGCCGGAGCGCACACGGCTTCGACGCCGGCGCCGGCTTTTTCGACGCGATCCGCCAGGACCCCGTGCTGGCCGGCGTCCGGCTGATCGCCGAGCCCTGGGACGTCGGACCGGAGGGATACCGGCTGGGCGGCTTCGGCTCCTCCTGGAGCGAGTGGAACGACCGCTTCCGCGACACGGTGCGCGGCTTCTGGCGCGGCGACGAGCACCTGCTGCCGGCACTCGCTGCGCGGCTGCTCGGTTCGGCCGACCTTTTCGATCACCGGGGCCGAAGGCCGTTCGCCAGCATCAACTACGTCACCGCCCACGACGGTTTCACCCTGGCCGACCTCGTCGCCCACGAAAAGCGCCACAATCGCGCCAACGGTGAGGACAACCGCGACGGTCACGCCCACGAGATCAGCTGGAACAACGGCGTCGAGGGTCCGAGCGACGATCCGGCCGTTCGCGACGCCCGCGCGCGCGACATGCGCAACATGCTGACGACACTCTTCTTGGCGCAGGGCACGCCGATGCTGCTGATGGGCGACGAGATCGGCCGCAGCCAGCGCGGCAACAACAATGCCTACTGCCA
>JAGREO010000212.1 GCA_020446525.1 Geminicoccaceae bacterium
CCCGACCCGCCCCCCGACTGACGCACCCGCGCCCGCACCGCGCCGCCACAGCCCCGGAATCCCCGATTCCGGGGCCGCTACCCCGTGGGTGTACAGTTCAGGGGACACGTTACTCAATTGCAGGTCAGGTCTCCCGCAGCGGCCGTCCGGTGCGCGACCACGAACGGCGATGCGGCCCTCCACGCCGGAGGACGCCCCACCCGAGCCCCCGCCTCCACCACCGCCAACGAACAAAAAACCGAGAAAAAGCAGGTGGTCCGGAGGGAGCAACCCTCCGGCGTCGGCTCCGGCCCCCCCCGCAATCCGGCGTCGACACAGTCCTGCGTCGACGACATCCGGCTTCCCGACGCTTCGGCGTCCAGATCGTCCGGCCTCGGCATCGGCCGGCGCGACGGGCGAGAACGGCGCGCGACATCGGAAGGGTCGAGGTACCGCGCTCGGCAGGGCGACGGACGGAAACCGCCGCGAAGGTGCGAGGCGCGTTCGGGAGGCGATCACCCGGCCGGCGGCTTCGGGCGGGGCCGGTCGCTCTCAGGCGAGACCGGAGGCCGGCGCCCGCTCGTCGGTGCGTGCGGTCGAGTCGTGCGTCTCGTCCGACACCGTCTCCGGCCGCTCCGTCGCGGGATCGGGCGCGTCCGGGCGGCGGGCGGATGCGGCGCCGGCTCCCGTCAGCCACCGGCGCGCCGGAACCTCGACCACATGGTAGCCGATCGAGGCGAGGATCATGGCGCCGAGAAGTGCCGCCGGTCCGAGATACCAGACCCATTCGGGATAGGACGGCCCGAGGAGAAGACGCAGCGCCTTGAAATAGACGATGAAGACGATCGCGTGGGTCATGTAGAGCGAATAGGAAATCTCGCCGAGATAGACGAGTGCGCGATGCCGCAGCCATCGCACCCGGCCCTGGCGCTCGAGGGATGCGGCACCGTGGATGACGACGCAAAAGGCGAGCACGGCCCAAAAGCCGCCGAGATCGAAATGCGCCACCATCAGCACCGCCGCCACCGCGGCACCCGTCACCCACGCCCCGGCGGCGGGCTCGAGGTCCCAGGCCCGGCTCACATGATAAAGCGCGATGCCGATCATGAATTCGGGCAGGACGCGAAGAATGCCGAAATCGTGCGTCAGGTGGGTGAGCTCGCGGCCGACCAGCACCGGCGCCAGCCGGTCGAGCAGGGCGAAGAAGGCGATGGCGAGCGCGAGCCTGGCCAGCGGCCCGCAGGGCAGGCGCAGGAACACGGCCCCCAGCGGCAGGAACAGCAGATAGGCGAACCATTCCGCACTGATCGACCAGGAGACGTAGTTCCAGCTCATCGAATCCAGCACGCCCCAGGCGTGCAGCAGCAGCAGGTTGGGCCAGAGCGTCTCCCAGCTGTAGACCTGCGGATCCTGAAAGCTCATGCCCATCAGCCGGCCGGCGGTGACATAGCCGAGCACCAGCAGAAAACAGACGAAGTGCAAGGGATAGAGCCGGGCCAGGCGCTTGTGCACGAAGCGGCGAAAATCGAAGGTACCGGTGCGCAGAGACGGCAGGTAGACGTGGGTGAGGATGAAACCCGAGAGCACGAAGAAGAAGTCGACGCCCATGCCGCCATTGACGAAGAAGCCGGTCCACGAGACCGTGTCGACGGGCATCTGCATGCTGTAGTGAAGGGCCAGCACCCAGGCCGCGGCGAAGAAGCGCATCGACGTCAGCGATGCGACGTCGCGCGCATGCGGCCGGGCGGCCGGTCGTACGGGCAGCATTCGCGATCGCGCCAAAACAGGCCTCCGTCGGCTGTCGTACCGCCGGGACCGGTGCGATCTCCGGCCCGGACGGTTCTCGCGATCGATTGTGGCGCGCAAACCTTAAGATCGGATGAACGGCGGCACGCCCTCGTCCAGCCATGTTCGCCCGGCCGGGTCCGGCCCGCCCGCCCGGCTGCTCGCCTACCCGCTACTCCGGGCCAGCCGCGATATCGCGACGGCCGCCAGTCCATGCGGCCCATGCAACCCATGCTGTCGCACGGCCGCATCGGCGGAGGTGGCGAACGCGCGAATGACCGCCTTACCGATTGCCGCAGGCGTCGAAAACGACTAGCGGTTTGGTAAGTCCCTTCGGTGTTTTCGGACCGCAGTCACATGATATGTCGCGTTGAGCAATGCCGCGGTGGGCACGTGGAACACGGGCGCATATCGAAGCGTTTTGCGGCACCAACGCAGGTGTGTCGTCGGTCACAGCCCGGCGGGCGGTGGTCCGGCACACTTCCGGGAACGAAACGGTGAGGACGATATGGTGCGGACGATATGGTGAGGATCGGGCAGCCGCGACGGCGCGGCCGGGGCGCATGACGGAACCGGGCCGCACGGGTCGCGTGGGGCCGGTCGGACGTCACCGGACCACAAAGAACGATCGAATTTAAGGAACTATGGCCCAAATGCTCGCCAAGCAACTGCAGGTATCCCGGGTCCGTCGCCGCGCGTCGCTGCCTTTGCCGTCCCTGATGCTGCCGCTGGCCGACATCGCCGTGATGATCGTCTGCATATCGGCGGCCGGCCTCATCAACTTCTCGTTCTCGAACTTCACCGACGCCCGTGGCGCCCTCCTGGTTCTGCTCGCCACCGGCTGCATCGTGATGTTCCAGCAACTGGGGCACTACAGCCGGCGCCGGCAGTTCTGGCAGGAGGTGGGCGACATCGTCGCCGTGGCCTTCGCCGCCCTGGTTCTCGACGCCGCCCTGCTCTACCTGGCCAAGATCAATTTCTCGCGCATCTGGATGGCGACCGGGTGGTTGTCGGTGGCCCTGGTCATCCCGTTCACCCGGCTGGCGATCAAGAAGGTCGGGCTGCGTTTCGGCCGGTGGAAGCAGCCGACGGTCATCGTCGGCACCGGCCCGCTCGCCGTCGAGACCGCCGAAGCGCACATCAGGAACGCCCATCTCGGCTACGACGTCATCGCCCTCATCGATCCGACGGCCGCTTCGGACGAGCATTGGGACCAGGTGCGCGTGGCCGGGCGCGACGTGCCGGTACGACCGCTCGACGCCAGCTCGCCCACCCTGCCCACCTGGCTCGGCCAGCCGCACGTCGTGGTCGCTCTCGAGCTCGACCAGATCCCGCAGCACGAGCATCTGATCGAGAAGCTCTCGCTCTATCACGGCGACATCGACATCATCTCGCCGGTACGCGGCCTGCCGATCAACAATGCGCGGGCGTCGCACTTCTTCTCCTACGACATTCTCTCGCTGCGCATTTCCAACAATCTGGCGCGTCCCTGGTCGCAGATGCTCAAGCGCGCCTTCGACATCGTCGTCGCATCGAGCCTCCTGGTGTTCCTGGCGCCGCTGATGACCATCCTCGCCCTGACGCTGGCATGGTCCGGCGGCCCGGTCTTCTTCGCGCACAAACGCGTCGGCCGGAACGGCCAGCTCTTCCACTGCCTGAAATTCCGTTCGATGGTGCCCAACGCGGCCGACGTCCTGGCCGAGCTCCTGGCTTCCGACCCGGCGGCGCGAGAGGAATGGACGCGGACGTTCAAGCTCAAGCGGGATCCGCGGACCACCGCGTTCGGGCGCTTCCTGCGCAAGAGCAGCCTCGACGAGCTGCCGCAGCTGTTCAACGTGCTGCGCGGCGAGATGAGCCTCGTCGGTCCGCGGCCGGTGGTGCCCGACGAGCTCGACCGCTACGGCGACGCCAAGGTCTACTATCTCGAGGTCCGCCCGGGCCTCACCGGCCTCTGGCAGATCAGCGGCCGAAGCGACATCGACTACGAGCAGCGGGTCAGCCTCGATACCTGGTACGTCCGCAACTGGACGCTGTGGTACGACATCCTGATCCTGTTCAAGACGGCCCTCGTCGTCCCGGCCAAGGCCGGCGCCTACTAGCCCCGCCTCGCGACAGGGGCAGCCCGGGCCGGCGCGCCGACCGTCGGGGCCGGCATCCCGCTCCTGTACGCGCTCACGCCTTTCCGAACGTCGCATCGTCTCATGCTCGTGCGCCCTGCAGACGGGTCCGTCGGCCGAGCAGGCGACCGACCGCCCGGATATCCTCGATCTGTGGAAGGACGATCGAGCCGATCGGCAGGGCGAAGACCTTGTGGCAGGTCAGGATGAAGCCGAGGGCGACGGCGGCCTGGGCTGCGGCCGCGGCGAAGGCGGCACCGGCGACGCCCCAGATCGGCGCCGCCCACCAGCACAGCAGGCCCGCGAGCACCGCTCCCGGAGCGAACAGCCAGAAGCCGTACCGTGCATCGCCGCGTGACGAAAGGCCGGGATAGAGCATCATGCTGAAGCAGCTGACCACCGCGCCGGCGAGCATCAGACGAAAGGCATCGGCGTGCGCCACATAGGCCGGACCGACGGCCAGCGACAGGAGCGGTTCGGCGAAGAGCGCCGCACCGCAGCCGATCACCGCCATGAGTGCCGTGACGCCGCGCGCGGTCCGCACGGTGGCGAGCGCCGCCGCCTCGGCATCGACCGCGCGCACGCCGTGACTGAAGATGACGACACCCACGGCCGTCGCCACTTCGGCGACCATCTCCGCCAGCCGCATGATCGCGAAGTAGGCCCCGACGTCGGCGGCGTCGAGCTGTGCGTTGACGATCCAGATGCCGACCCGACCCAGGAGGATCATCGCGACGATACCGCCGGCGAAACCGAGGCCACGCCGCAGAAGGGTGCGGCAAAGGGCGAGATCGGGCCGCGCCCGGCCGAGCAGGTCGCGAAGCTGCCAGAGCAGGAAACCGGCCGCCGAAAGATAGGAGGCGAGCAGGAGCATCAGCGCCGAGGCGATGGTCAGACCCGAGACCGACCAGAGTGCCAGGGTGCCGACGAGCAGGACGGCACGGCCGATGAGTTCGGAGCGGTTGAGACACGCCATGCGGCCCGATCCGAGGAACACCCCCTGGCCCATGCGGATCAGCATCGCCGGTGCCAGCGACGCCACGCCGAGCACCAGCAGCAAGAGGGGTTGCGACGGCCCGCCGAACGTCGCGATGGCCACCATGGCGATCGAGCCCGCAACCGCGAGCACGAGCCACAACAGCAGCATCTGGGTGACGACGGCCTCGGCCGCGCGCCCGCCCTCGCCGATGCTCAGGCCGATCGACTGGCGCAGCCCCACGTCGAACACCACCGAGAGCATCAGGATCGAGGCCACCACATAGCCATAGGTGCCGAACTCGGCTTGGGTCAGTCCTCGCGCCAGCAGCAGGAAGACGACGAAGTTGGCCGCACGCATCACGAAGCGTGTGGCGAGAACCCAGAGACTGTCCAGCATCATCGAAGACTTCATGGCCTTCGCATCCCCCGTCCGATCAGCGTGAAGAATGCGGCGCCGCCGGCCGCACGACCGTGGAGCAGGCCGTTGCGGTCGCCTTTGCGCGCCGGCCGCATCAGCATCGGGCGAAGCCCGCAGCCGGCTCGGTGCACGCCCGTGGAGGCGTGACGACGCCATCGGTCAGCACATAATCGAGACCGTCGTGAGCGGCGATCACCTCGAGCGTGTCGTCGGCGCCCTGCAGGGCGACGTAGCGCCTGGTCTGGTCCAGGAGCCGCTGCAGCTCGTCGTCGCGGCGGCGCGGATCGTGATGGAACAGACAAAGACGCCGCGCGCCGGCGCGCATGCAGATGTCCGCCCCCTGCACGTTGCTGGCGTGCCCGAAGCGCCGGCGATCGGTCGCCGCTTCGGCCAGCGTGTACATCGCATCGAAGACGACCATGTCGGCATCGGCGAAGAACGCCGCCGCCTCTTCGGCTTCGCCCGGCGTGCCGTCGGGAAATTCGGTGTCGGTGGCGTAGACCAGCGTTCTCGTGCCGTCGTCGATACGATAGGCGAAGGAATCCCCCTCGTGATGCTGGCGCATCGGGGTGACGGCGAAACCGCCGATCTCGGTCGTACGGCCCGGCTCGAGCCGCGCGAAGGACACGTCGGCGGCGATCTGGTCGAACGGAACCGGAAAACTCGGATCGCCGTGCTGCCGGCGCAGTGCCGCTTCGATCGTATCGTGACAGGCGTGGATCGTGACGGTGGTCGAAGGCGACGTGAGCGGTGCGAAAAACGGAAATCCGGCGATGTGATCCCAATGCGGATGGGAGAGCAGGATGTCCACGTGCATCGGCGCCCGCTGCGGGTTGCGCGCCATCAGCTCGCTCCCGAGCGTCCGCAGGCCCGTGCCCATGTCGAGGACGAGCGAGCGCTCGTCGCTGCAGATTTGGACGCACGAGGTCTGGCCGCCGAAGGTTCCGGTGGTCGAGAAGGACAGATGGGTGCGCATGAACCTGTCGACGTCTTCGGGCGTGCGCAAGGATCGACCCAGGCCCGATACCAGGGCACGCCGCACCTTCTCCGCCACATCCCCTGCGCCCAGAGGTGCCGCGATCGAGCCTCTCGTGCCGAAAAAACGGACCCGCACTGTTCAGTGCGCCGCCGGCATGATCGCGCCCGCGGCCGGCACCGACCCGTCGATGCGACGGCGCGATTGCGGCAGATCCGTCGAGCGACGGCGCCTCGCCGAACCTTCGGATCGCGCCAGATCGTCCAGGGCGCTCTCGAGGTCGTGGTGAGAGCGAAAGAAGCCGTCGAAGCCGCTGATCACAAGAAGTTCCGAGAAGACCGCACCGGGCGCCGCCAGAACGAAACCCGCCCCGTCATGGGCCAGATCCTCGCAGATCCCCCAGAGACAGCGAAGGCCGAAGCCGTCGACGAGGCGAACGGCGCTCACCTCGACGACCATGCCGGCGCCGCTTCGGCGACAGCGCGCGATCGCCGGCGAAGCGGCATCGACGAAACGGGCGACGTCATCGATCGTCAACCGCCCGCGCACCACCAGCACCGCGATTTCTCCGCAACGCTTCGTCTCCACCGCGACAGCGGGCTGCGGCGGGCGGCCGGCACGGGCGCCGACGCTCGGAATTCGGGCTCGAGCCTTCGCATCGACGGGAGCGGCTCGCGGTCGCGCGCCGCGACGCTCGCGCGACGAGGATGGACGAACGGCGGAGGCGTGCATGGCAACTCCCGCATGCCGGCGATCGGGTACCGTCACTGTTGCGCAAAAAGGTTTACAATTGGTGAAGCGCGACGTTCAGCGGATCGCCCGCGCCCGCCACAGGCGCCAGACGATCGGCGGTGCGGCGAGGATCGGATGGCGGCGCTGCCAGTCGCTCAGGCGAACCGCGTGGCCGGAATGGCGCTCGATCTTCCAGACCAGATAATCCGCACCACCGACGAAGGTGAACGCGGCCTTGAGCAGGCGCAGAACGGAGAGCGCCTTGCCTTCGATGCGCCTGAGGCGCCAGGATGCCCCGTTCGGTGGCGGCAGATCCTCACGTCGCAAGAGACGATCGATCTCGTCGAAGCGCTCTCGATCCGAGCTGTATATCTCTTCGGCACGAAAGGGCTTCTCCGCTCGGAGTTCGGTCCGGTAGGTCGCCTGCAGCACGTTCACCCAAAGATTGCCCGGTTCTCGCGTTTCGGTCGGCGCCGATGCCTGGGCCAGGGCACGCGCATGAGTGTAGAGCGCGATGATGGCGTTCCCGAAGCCACGGATCAGGCGTTCGCGGTAAGCGTCGTCGACACGGACGACCCCGGTCGGCTGGGCGAAGCGGGCCCAGAAATAGGGATTGCGGGTCGATGGCGCGACCAGCCGCTCGAACGCGTCGAAGGCGACGACGGCGTATTTCGCCCGCAGGCGCACGCCGGCATGCTCGACCTGCAGGTAATAGACGTTGGGCGGCACCAGCCGGTTGGCGAACCGTGCGAACCGTGTGGCGCGCATCGACGCATAGTCGTCGACCAGCAGATAGAGATCGACCATGCCCTCGGCGACCTCGCCCGTACGATAGCAACTGCCGTAGAACAGCACCGCGACGACGGCCGATGGGCCCACCGCGTCGATCGCCGCTTCGGCCAGCCGGGCCACACCTTCGGGAACGGGCCGGGCCCAGGCCCGCTCGACGATGCCACGCAGAACCCCGGTCGCCATCGCTTCAGATCCGGACCAGATCGAGCGTGTCGTAGGCGCTGATGCGCACCGGCCGGGTGCGCAACGGCTCGAAGAACTCGCCGTCGATCGTGAAGGGCTCGTCGAGCCACAGCTCCACCTGCCGCGCACCGCAGCTGCGATAGTCGGTCTCCGGCAGACGGCGCGGTTCGCCGCCATAGAGCACTCGTCCGGCGTTGCGCAGCAGGCCCACCGGCGGGTGGCCGATGCGCGTGAACCGGACGGGACCGCCCTGATCGTTCCAGAATGGCCGGGAGCGCAGCACGAGACGATCCAGCGTGGTGCACAGGAGCAGCAGCAGGCGCTCGTCCAGCAGCTCCCCCTGATCGATCCGCAACCGGATGTCGTGTCCGTCGATGCCGAAGGCGTCCAGGCCACGAAACAGCGAGCCCAGCAACAGGCCGGCCAGCGTCGCCGCGTGCGACCACTCGCCTTTCAGCCCGTGCTTGTGCACGGTGCCCGTGCAGATGCGGATGGCATCGTAGATGCCGAGCGCGCCCATGAACATCCCGCGCTGTGCGGGGCGATCGTCGCGATAGTCCACCCGCAGCACGTGTCGGCGCAGGCGATGACCGGCGAGACGACCGGCCCGCGCCGCATCGAGCAACCGTTGCAGATCACGCCACCGGCGGCCGGTCAGACCGCAATCGGCGGCGGTCATGTTGGCCATGCCGCGCGGCAGGATGGCGAGATCGGGCAGCTCGCCGAACATCCGCTGCTCGAGCATGAGGGTCATGACGCCCTGGACCATGCCGTCGCCGCTGTTGCAGACGAGCAGCTCGACCCCGGCCCGCGCCATCTCCTCGAGGGCCCTTTGCAGAGTGCACCCCGCATCGAGCTCGATATGAAGGAGGTCCGGGTACTTCGCGGCATGGCTGCGGATCTGGTGCATTCCGCGCTTGTTGCGCTCGCTGCGCGGATTGCTGATCAGGCCGAAACGGACGGCACTCACGCCCCTGCTCCGACGCGACGACCGATCAGCACCGGATAGCCGAGTGCGAAGAGCGCCAGCAGCGAGGTCGGCCCGAAGGCCGCCAGGGCCGGCGGCAGCAGCCCGGCTTCGCCCAGGGCGATCGCCAGACCGTTGGCGATGAGGAAGGAAAAGCCGATGGCGACCCCCTTGAGGAACAGCCGCGAGGCACCGCCGCCGCGAACGAACCGATGAGCCAGGGCAAAGGCGAGAAAGACCATGAGCATCGGCACGAGCGCCGCGGTGATGCGGTAATAGAGCCAGGTGCGGTGTGCTTCGGTGGTGGTGACCCCATAGCCATCGTGCCGGACGATGTCGATCAGCGTCGCCAGGTCCGTCTCGCGCGGCGGTCGCGCCACCGCTTCGAGGCGATCCAGCGGCAGGGCGCTCGGCCAGTCAAGGCGGTCGATATGGACGAGGCGGCCGCTGCCGACTTCGTAACGGTCGACGTCGGAGAGGTGCCAGACGTCGTCCTCGAAGGAGACGGCCGCCGCGGTCAGCCGCTCCACCAGACGCCCTTCGGCGTCGCGGCGGAAGATCAGGACAGCACCATCCGCATCCACCTCGGCGGAGAGCATCGGAAGACGCACGATGTCGTGGCCATCGGCCACCCAGAGGTGGCCCATATCGGCACCGAGCGCCGCCGCATCGAAGCTGCCGACACCCCAGGCACGCAAGGCTTCGACGGTTCTGGGCAGGATCGCGTCGTCGTTCGCGATCTTCAGCACGAAGAGCAGCAATCCGGCCGGCAGGAGCTTCCACATGATGCGGGCGAAGGAGAGGCCCGATGCCCACATCACGACCAGCTCGTTCGAGCGCAGCAGTTCCGACGCGGTGAAGAGGCCGGCCAGCAGTGCCGCAATCGGCAGGATCTCCGAGACCAGGCCCGGCAGCCGCAACGCGGCGTAGCGGGCGAGAGCGCCGAGCACGTTCGCTTCGTCGGCCAGATCTTCCGACACGTCCAGCAGATCGAACAGCAGGGCGAAGAGGGCGATGGCAAAGACCGCACCGCAGAGCCGGATCAGGAACAGGCGATTGACGTAGCGGGTGAGCGTGTTCATGAGGCCGACGGGAGACGCCGCGCGACGAGGCGCTGCAGGAGCTCGATCATCCGATCGAAGCCGCGATGGCGCGCCGGATCGGGTACCTTCCAGGCGGTGCGGAAGAAGGCCGCGAGCGACAGCGAGGTGAAGATCGCGAACGGCAGCCAGAGACCGAGCGCCGCCGGGGTGACGCCGTTGTCGACCAGGCCCTCACCGGTCTTCACGATCTGGTTGTAGATGACCAGGATGGTGATGCCGACGATGAAGCCGTAGGAGCGTTGCGCCCGTCTGCGGCCGAGCGACAGCGGCAGGGCGAGGAACGGCAGGACGAGGATCGAGAGGCTGCGCACCACACGGCCGTTCAGTTCGGCCTCGACCTCGACCGGCTGGATACCGTCGGCGAACGTGCGATCGAAGAGAAGCTCGTCCAGGGTCAGCTCGCGCTCGTCCTCGCCGCGCGGGCGGAAGATGTCCGGCTCGCGTCCGCGCAGATCGGTCGTGAAGCGGCGGAATTTGAGCGTCAAGGCCGTCGGTGTGCCGGTCTCGGCGGCTCCGGCACGCGGCAGGATCTGCTGCACGCCGTCCTGCAGGAGGAGCTCGAGCGGCCGCATGATGCCGTGATCGATCACCTCACCCTCGCGCGCCGTGACGATCACGTCGCCACGCTCGTCGGCGGCCGAATAGAGAAAGATGCGACCGAACCGGCTGCCCGTGTCGTCGATCGAATCGACGGTGTAGGTGGTGCCGCCGAGGGTGACGAAGCGATCCGCCTGGATCAGGCTCTGGAAGGATACGTTCGTCACCGCATGGACCGACGCCCGGTAGGCGTAACGGCTGTAGGGCTGGAGATAGCCGACCAAGAGGACGTGCAACAGCGCCACCGCGAGCGCCGCCCATGCGAGCGGGCGCACCATCTGCACCAGCCCGAACCCGCCGGCGTTCATCGCATCCAGCTCGGCCTCGCGCGAGAGCCGCGCATAGGCGAACAGGATGCCGATGAAAAAGGCCGCGGGGAGTGCGAGTCCCATATAGTGCGGAATGAGATAGCTCAGCATCTCGAAGACGACGAGCAGGCTGCCGCGCCAGCCGATCACCAGATCGACCACCGAAAGTGCGCGTTCGGCCAACAGGGCCAGCAACGAAACGAGAATGGTCGCACCCATCGGCCGCATGCTCTGGCGCAGGAGATAGCGGTCGAGGATCTTCATGCGGGCAAAGGGAACTCTTGCGGGTTACGGTGGCGACGCCGCCCGGTATGGCTGTCGCCGAGGTTGATAGCTCATCCCTCGACCGCCGGCCAGTCGGAGCTGCGCAAGCGAAATCCGTCGCCGTCGGCCTCGATCCGGCCCGTCGTCCCGCGCTCGAGCCGGCAGCTCTCCTGATCGAACCGCCGCATCTGCAGGATCACCGCATTCCGCTCGGTGTCGACGGCGTAGCGCAGATAGCCGCCCGTCGCACCCCGCTCCTCGTGGAACAGTGAGGCCGAAGGGCCGACGACGACGGGCACCGGACCCCGGGGTCCGGGCAGCGCCGAGAGCTGGTAGTGGTGCTCGTGGCCGGCGAGGATCAGTTCGGCGCCGTGGCGGCGCACCACCGAGCGCAGGCCCGCCGCGTCGCGCAGCTCGCGGCGGCGCGAGATGCTGGCCAGGGGCGGATGATGCACAAGGACGACGCGGAAGGCGCCCTCGCGCCCGAGATCGGCGAGCATGGCGTCGACCGCCTCGAGCTGGCCGTCGCCGAGCCGGCCATAGGCGTAGCCGATGGGGCTCGGCACCGCGCTCGACATGCCGACGATCGCCACTCGCCCGCGGCGGCGCAGGTAGGGAAAGAGGATGCCGTTCGTCCCGTTGGCCTCGTCGTCGCACATGTGCGCGCGCCAATGATCCCAGCCGTCCCGATAGCGGCGACCGGCATAGGCGTCGTGATTGCCCGGTATGGCGGAGACCGTGTGCGGCGTTCCCAGGCGCGCGAGCCATGCGGCGGCCTGCTCGAACTCCACCGGCAGTGCTATGTTCACCAGATCGCCGGTCACCACCGTGTGGTCGGGCGGATCGTCCGCGAGATCGGCGACGATCGCATCCAGCACGTCCACGCGATGCAGCAGGTGGCGCCGGCGCCGCCAGGAGAGAAAACCGAAGAACCTCTTCAAGGCCAACTCGCGCTTGCGCACCAGCGGCATGGGACCGATGTGCATGTCGGTGAGATGCGCCAGCTCGAACGTCGAGCCGGCACTCATGGCACCGGTCGGCAGGCGAGGATATGCTCCGCCAGAGCGAGATCGGCCGGCTTGTCCACGTCGATCGCGGCGTCGGCGAACGGCAGGGCCACGGCCCTGGCGCGGACGCCGAGGACGGCGGAGACCTCGCTCATGGCGCGATCCAGGCTCCACGAGTGCAGCAGATAGCCGATCAGGAGACGCGGACCGAAGGCACGGGCGAGACGCCAGGGCCGCTTGCGGTCCGCTTCGATGCGTCGCCAGAAGCGGACGGCGTTGATGGCCGCCGGTGTGCGCAGCAGGAAGAGGTTGGCGCCGGAATATCTCTCGTCGCGAAAGCGGATGAAGGTGCGTACGGCATCCGGGTGATCGGCGAGGATGGCGCTCGAAGGCACGAGGCCCGCCGCCACGTCGACGTCATCCCGATCGGCGTGCTCGAGAAACCGGCGCACGATCTCGACGGTCAAGAGCGGATGATCCGCGGTCGTGACCAGCAAAGGTGCGCCCAGATCGTCAAGGGCGCCCGCCACGGTGGCGCTCAGCGAGGCGTCGCTCCGGGTGCAGTGGGCATCACCATTGGTGAAGCAGCCGAGATGGGCGATCCGGGCCGGCTCGTTGGCCACCACACGGACGCTCTCGATTTCGGGCAGCAGGCGGAGGGTCGCGACGACCCGCTCGAGCATCGCCTTGCCCTGGACCGGCACCAGACACTTGTAGGGCACGCCGGCGGCATCCGCGACGGGATCGGGGCCGCCGCGACTTCCGGCCAGCACCAGCGCCTTCAAGCGACGATTTCCTTCTCGAACACGCGATAGGTCTTGTACGGCACGCCGCCGACCGTCTCGATGACGTCGCGTATCGCCGCGTTGTTCTCCAGGATCCAGGAGAGCTCGCCCCGCTCGACGCCGCGCGAAGCGTGGAAGGTCTTGACGGCGTCGATGACGCCCAGCGTGAGCGCGGCCCCCTTGAGCGTTCCCTGCAGCTCCCGGCGCACCCCCATCAGCGGCATGCGCCAGCTGCGCGTGCCGGCGACCTTCAGGCGCCAGAGCAGCTTCGCCCAGCCCAAGGGCAGGAGGCGGCCGTCGAGATCGGCGATGGCCTCGTTGAGATTGGGCAGGGTGACGACCATCGCCGACGGACGCCCGTCGAGCTCGCCGATGGCGAAGCACTCGGCTTCGACGAGGGGTTTGATGCTGCGGGCGAGATGAGCCGCCTCCTCGTCGCCGAAGGGGATGAAGTTCCAGTTCGCCGACCAGGCGTCGTTGAAGATGTCGACGATGGTCGCGATCTCGTCGGCGTACCGGCTCATGTCGAGCGGGCGGACGCGGATTTCGGCCATGCGGCCGACGCGTGTGATCAGCCGCTCCGCCTTGGCCGGCCAGGCGGCGCGCACGTCGAAGTCATAGGCGATGAGATCGACGGCCTTGCGATAGTTCAGCGCCTCGAGCCGATGGACGTAGTAGGGCCGTCCGTGCGGCATCATCATGCTGGGGGGCGTATCGAATCCCTCGACGAGAAGGCCGCTCTCGTCGTTGATCGACAGCGAGAACGGCCCCTGAATCCGGCGCATGCCGCGTTGTCGCGCCCAGATCTCGACGGTGTCGAAGAGCAGACGGACGACTTCCGCGTCGTCGGTGGCTTCGAAGAAACCGAACTGCGCCGTCGCATCGTCGTAGCGCGCGAGATGGGCCCGGTTGATCTGCGCACTGATGCGGCCGACGACCGTAGGACCGCGATAGACGATCCAGTAGCCGACCTCCATGCCGGCCAGTGCCGGGTTCTTTTTCGGGTCGACATGCTCCAGCCGCTCGAAGGTGAGCGGCTGGACGAAATGCGGATCGTCGGCATAGACGACCCGCGTCATACCGAAGAAAGCGCGAAATTCGTTCTTGCTGCGGACCTGGACGATCGCCAGCGGCAGGTCTTCAGGCCGCACGCCGCTTGCGCCGGCGGGCGTAGGTCTCGTCGTCCTCCGACAGTTCCGCGACCCAGGGGTAGGTCCGCTTCTGCTCGGGGCCGTAACCCAGATTGTAGACGGTGGAGCTGCGCGGCACGTCCCTGGGCTGGGCGTAGAAGGTGCCGAAGACGCGATCGAACATGTTCTGCGTGATGCCGTAATTACCGCGTTCACTGTGGAAGTGATGAGCGAGGTGACGCCGCTTGATCTCGCGCATGATCCGGTTGCGCGGATTGAAGGGCAGATGCTGGATGCAGTGCACGAACTCATAGATCGAGAACATCACCGTTCCGGCGGCGAGAGCCGAGAGCGCACCGGGCAGCCCGTCGATCAGCCAGCCGATCGGCAGGGTGATGATCGCGATGGTGGGCAGGGTGGTGTAGAGCGCGCCGAAGAGCACCGCCAGCTCGTGGGGGTTTTGATGGTGGTCGTAGTGGATGCGCTTCCACGCCCTGGCCGTCGCTGGATGCTTGAACAGGAACTGGGCGTGCAGCACGTAACGGTGCAGCAGATATTCGACGAGCGGGTAGAGGAGCACCACCACCACCGTCGCGATCAGCGGGCCGGTGATCGACGTCGCCGTCATGGCGACCCCGATGATGCAAGCGAGCGTGACCAAGATGTAGGCCTGGATCGCATAATAACTGAAATAGGCGCCGAGCAGATCGCGCAGGCTCATCTTGTCGAGATGAAATGCGCGGTCGCTCCAAGGTCCCCAAACGAGCGTCATGGCGGCGTCGATGTCCCGATGCGAGGAAGGTGTGCTCGACTTTAGCTAATGTCTCTTGCACGCACGAACAAGCCGGCGGCTGAAATCAGGCGTGGCCGAAGCGCCGCACCCGGACCTTTCCTGTTCACTCCGGCGGTGCGGCCTCGACCTCGAGTTGGAGTCGGTCGAGCAGACCGCCGGGATCGACCATGCCGAGACCGGTAATGTCGTCGAGCGGCACCGGCTCCGCCGGCTCGAGCCGGATGGTGAGCACGCCCGGATCGGCCAGGAACTGCTCGAAGCCGCTGAGTGCCGTCGAGATGCGCGGCGTCATCATCGAGGCGAGCGGCATGCGGGCGAAGGCCATCATCTGCACCGCGAAGGTCGCCGGATCGACCCCCATCGCCTCGGCCATCCCGTGCACCGCCGCCCGCGCGAGGCCCGCGTCGCGATAGGTCAGCACCATGCGTTCGATGGTCGAGGGCATGTCCGGCTGCCCGGCCTGAAAGTCCAGCGCCGGCATCATGCCGACATTGTCCAGAGCCCGGCCCAGCATCTGCACGTCGAGGTGGCCGAAACCCTCGGCATCGACGTCGATGGCGACGTCGCTCGCCCGGTTCTCGACGTTCACCGTGCTCCTGGAGTGCAGCATCAGCTCGAGGTCCCGCTCGGGACCGGCGACCAGCCCGCCCATGTCCTCCTGTGCCCGGCGGACCCTCTTGGCGGGCACGCGCAGAGGACCGGCATCGAGTGTGGTGGCGATACGACCGTCCCCTTCACGGAAGATCTTCTGGACGATCCCGTCGATCGCAATCGGATCCTCGCCGTCGTCGAAGACCACCGCATCGACGGCGAGCGTCACGGGACCGTCCTCGGTGACGCCCATGCTCAGGGCGCTCAGATCCGATCCGGTGACGCTGCGGGCCCAGAGGTCCAGCGCAAGATTGTTCGCCGCCGCCCGTTCGATCGTCAGCCGCCCTTCACCGGACATGGTCGCCATGATCCGTGAGAGCGTCACTTCGGCCAACAGCCCGTCGACCACCGGGCCGACGTCGAGCCGATCGATCGTGGCGAAGCCGTCGTCCAGCCCGAGCGCCAGCCCGCTGGCCTCGAGCCCGCCCATGTTCAGCGTCGCCAGCGCCTCGGGCGAAGCGGAGGGTTGAAAGAGCGCCGCCAGGGCCGACACGTCGACCTCTTCGGCGCTCGCACGACGAATGGTCAGTCGCCCTTCGCCGACATGGGTGAAGGTCAGATCGTCGGCGGTCATACGCGCGATGCGCCCCACGGCACCGTCGGCAGCCGGTTCCACCCCTTCGACCGCGAGCCGTTCGACTTCGAGCGATGCCCCGAGGCGGACCAGACGCAATTTCTCGACGACGGCGCCGTCACCTTCGTCGTGCATCGCACCATGGTCGACGGCCACGTCGTCCGGCAATGCGTCGCGCAGCGCACCGACCAAGGCTTCGGGGTCGGCGGCCCGTGCGTGGCCGGACCACACCCCGAGGACCACCGCCAAAGCCACGCCCGTCACGTTCCGCATCGTCCGATCTCCTGCAGCGCGCGGTTCCTGCGGTCAGGATAGCACCGGCCGACCCCGCCGATGCAGAACTATTTCGACACGCACGCCGCGCGCTTGGGCATCAACCCCCAATAGTCGAGGTCGAGAAGGACGCAGGGCAAATGGCGCCCATCGTCATCGCGCGACGGAAAATCGGCGCACGGCCGGTTTCTTGTCGCCACGAGGCGCAGCCGCAGCGCGCCGCAATCCTCGTCGAGGTCGGCCTTGTCGAGCACCTGTGACCAGGCATAAACGGTGTCGCCGCCGATGCAGGGATTGGCGTGGGTGCCGGCATTGATCGCCAGCAGATGCAGGAGATTGCCCAGCCCGTTGAACGACAAAGCGCGTGCGAGACTGATGACGACACCGCCATAGACGATCGTAGCGCCGAGCCGCCCGCCTTTCTCCCGATGGTCGTCGAAGTGCACGCGGGCGGTGTTCTGATAGAGCCGCGTCGCCATCCGGTGCTCGGCGTCGGTCACCGTCGCCCCGTCGACATGGTCGATCCGCTCGCCGACCTCGTAGTCCTCGAAGAAGAAGGGCGATCCAGAACGGGCGGGATCGATCGCCAGCCTGCCGAGAGAGGTCGGCCGCGCGAGCCGTGCGGCGTCGACGACGGCCGGAAGCTCGGGCACCACCGGCGCCGGCGCCGGAGCGGCAGGGTCCCGCTTTTTGACCATGACCCAGCGGACATAGTCCAGCACCGGGTCAAGAACCGGCGTCGTCGCGTTCTTGAAGCCGCGGGTGCGGACATAGACGATGCCCGTCTTGCCGCTGGAGGTCTCCTTGAGCCCGATCACCTCGGACTGCGCGCTCAGGGTCTCGCCCGGATAGACCAGATCGAGAAAGCGGCCGTCGGCATAACCGAGATTGGCGACCGCATTGAGCGAGATGTCCGGCACCGATTTGCCGAAGACGACGTGGAAGGCCAGGAGATCGTCGATCGGCATCGCCGGCAGGCCGTTGCCGCGGGCGAACGGAACCGCGCAGTGCTGGGCGAACCGCGATCCCGTCAGCGCCGTATAGAGTGCCACGTCGCCCTCGGTGAGGGTACGCGGTGTCGCGTGCGGCAGCTGCATGCCGACGTGGAAATCCTCGAAGTAATGACCGGTCGCGACCTTGCTCACGCGCCCGCCCCATCCATCGCCGCGATCGCTTCGGCCAGGGCCACCTGACGGCGCGCTTCGGCGACGTGCAGGTTCTCGACCAGCTTGCCGTCGACGAGGACGACTCCCTTGCCTTCACGCGATGCGCTCTCGAACGCCTCGATGATGCGCTTCGACCAGACCACCTCCGCCGCATCCGGCGCGAAGCTGGTATTGGCCGCCTCGATCTGCCTGGGGTGGATCAGCGTCTTGCCGTCGAAGCACATCTGGCGACCCTGGAGGAACTCGGCCGCGAAGCCGTCGGGGTCCTTGATGTCGTTGTAGACGCCGTCGAGGATCACCTTGCCGGTGGCCCGAGCTGCGATCACGCACAGCACGATGCC
>JAGREO010000213.1 GCA_020446525.1 Geminicoccaceae bacterium
GAAGGTGATCTTGGTCGCGAGAAAGCTGTTGGTCGCATATTTGATCAGCTCGGCCGTCTCGAGCTCTGTGAACATGATCGGGGTCTCGATCAGGTTCAAAGGCCGATAGCACTGGGCCAGCAAATCCCGCGCCCGGTCGTTCTCGACGCCGCAGACCACCCGGTCGGGGCGCAGGAAATCCTCGATCGCCGAGCCCTCGCGCAGGAATTCGGGATTGGACGCCACGTCGATCACCAGGTCCGGGCGGCGTTGCTCGAAGATGCGCTTGAGCTTGCGCCCGGTACCGACCGGCACCGTCGACTTGGTGACGACCAGCGTAGGCTTTTCGAGCGCGTCGGCGATCTCTTCGGCGGCGGCGAAGACATAAGTCAGATCGGCGTGGCCGTCGCCGCGGCGGGTGGGTGTGCCGACGGCGATGAACACCGCATCGGCCTCGCGCACCGCCTCGCCGAGGTCGCTGGTGAAGGTCAACCGGCCCTCGCGCATGTGGCGCTCGACGAGCGTGTCGAGCCGCGGCTCGTAGATCGGGATGCCACCGGCTTCGAGCATCTCAATCTTGCGCTGGTCCTTGTCGACGCAGACGACGTCGAGGCCGAATTCGGCGAAGCAGGCGCCCGAGACGAGGCCGACATAGCCGGTACCGATCATGGCGATGCGCATGGCGAAGAATTCCCAACTAACCGCTGTCGAAGTTCGAAAGGTCCCGCGGGCCGTCGCGAGAGGCGAAGCGTCCCGGAGAAACCGATGTCAGCCCAGTTCCCGGGCAATGAGCTCGCGCAATTCCGGACCGATGTCCGAACGTTTCAGGGCCAGCGCGAAAATCGCCTCGAGATAGCCCAGCTTGTCGCCGCAGTCGAAGCGACGTCCTTCGAACCGAAGGCCGTGGAACGGCTGTCGGCCGATCATCCGCTGCATGGCATCGGTCAACTGGATTTCGCCGCCGGCCCCCACCTGATGGGCGCTCAGATGCTCGAACACCTCCGCGAGCAGCACGTAGCGGCCGACCACCGCCAGTCTCGAAGGTGCTTCGGCGGGATCGGGTTTTTCCACCAGCCCGCGCACTTCGACGAGATCGCCCTCGCGCTTGCCCGGATCGAGCACCCCGTAGCGCGCGGTCTGCTCTTCGGGCACTTCCATGACCGCGACCACGTTACCGCCGGTCGCCGCGTGCGCTTCGGCCATCTGTTTCATGCAGGGTGTCGCGGCGTCGATCAGATCGTCGACCAGCATGACGCCGAAAGGCTCGTCACCGATCAGATGGCGCGCGCACCACACGGCATGGCCCAGGCCCTTGGCCTCCTGCTGGCGGGTATAGACCACCTCGCCGGCCGGCGGCGTGGCGCCGCGCAAGGCTTCCAGCTCCTGCTTCTTGCCCTTGCGTTCGAGATTGTCGAACAGTTCCACCGCACGATCGAAATGGTCCTCGATCAGCGCCTTGCCGCGCCCGGTGACGAAGATGAACTGCTCGGCACCGGCGGCGGCGGCCTCTTCGAGCGCATATTCGATGATCGGCTTGTCGACGACCGGCAGCATCTCCTTGGGCAGGCTCCTCGTCGCCGGAAGCATGCGCGTGCCGAGCCCGGCCACCGGAAACACCACCTTCTTGATCGATGCCATCTCGTCCCTCGAATACCCTTTGAGCGTATCGTGTCGATCGCCGTCGGCCACGGCCGGCGGATGGACATGCGGGCGCCTTCTTAGCCGCGCTACGCCGTTCGACACAATCGAAACGAAGCCGCCGGCCGCCGCTGCGGTTCCAAAGCGGTCGCAGCGAGACCGGCCGGCCCGGCGGGGCGAGTCGAATACACCCGACGCCGGACGTCCAAAGGTTTTAACGGCGAGCGACGAAGATTTCGTTAACGGCCGCGCTCCCTTCCTCGAACCGGATACGGCCCCGTGCGCGCCCGGCGATCAACGGTCGTCCGATCGCTCGAGCAGCACGTCCTTGGCGCGGTTGACCTGTGCGGCGAGCCAGGTGCTGCCGCCGCGATCGGGGTGATGGCGCGCCATCAACCGGCGATGTGCGCGCTTGATCGCGTCCACCGAGGCCCCGTCCTCGAGGCCGAGGATTTCGAGCGCCGTGGCGACCGTCATGCTGTCTTCGGACGGGCTCGGGGTTTCGGAGGACGCGCTCTCGCGCCAATCCGGGTGGCGAGCGTCGAGGTAGCTCTCCAGCAGGGCCGTGCTCTGCGGATCACGCATCGCGGCCTCGTTCAACAACCGCAGCAGATCGCGCAGGCCAAGCGCGCCCAGGTCCCGCCCGGCGAAGATGCCGGTCTTGACCCGACCGTCCACCTCGCCGGTCTCGCGATCGAGCGTCATGTGCAGCAGGTCGGTGTCGATCGACGAGACGTGCGCGCCCCCGGCACGATCGCCGGCCGGCCACGGATCGGCGCCGCGCCTCGAGCGGCGGATGGCGCCGATCGTGAGAAAGGTCGCCACCAGCAGGATGACCGCCGCACCGTAACGACCGGCGAGCAGCAGGCCGGTGGAGGCGAGGCCGCTGACGACCGCGACGAAGGTCCGGACGGCGAAGGCGATGTCGGCCGGCTTGGCGCTGCCGAAGCCGCGGGCCAGCGCGAACAGGCCGAACAGAAGGAGGCCGCCCGCGAGAAAAGCCCACACGATCAGTCGCTCATCGCCCGGCCGCCGCTCAGGCGAGCCGGCTGGAGAGCAGCTTGCGCGCGCCGGCATGCCGCTCCCGCATCGATTCCAGCGCCGGCATCCCGCCCGAGGCATAGGCGGCGACCGCACCCAGCAGGGCGCGCAACTCGTCGGGCGAGCCGGCGTCGAAGCGGCAATGCGCACCCCTGGTGAGACGCGCGATCTCGGCGAAGGCGGCCGAGGCCGCAGCATCGCGGCCTTCCTGGAACATGAAGGCGCGTACGCCGAGAATGCCCAATTCGCCCGCCAGATCGGCCAGCGTGTCGATCGGCTCCTCGGCGCAATCGCCGATGAAGACCAGCGCCTGCACCGGCCTGGCCCGAGCCTCCTTGGCGGCGTGGCGCAACACCCGGCCGATCTGGGTTCGTCCGGCGCGGCAATCGACGCGGGTCATCAACTGCACCAGCGCCGCGGACCGCCCGACCCAGCGGCTCGCCTTGCATTCGTGAAAGCCGCGATAGAAGACGAGCTGTACGTCGAGACCGCCCAGCTTGTCCGCTTCCATGAACATCTCGCCCTGCACGGTGCAGGCGCGATCCCAGCTCGGCCGCCTCGAGGCCGTGGCGTCCATGGCGAAGACGAGGCGCCCGCGCCGCCCGGCGGCGGCCGGCGCCAGTTGCCGCATCTGCCGCACGAAGTCGGCGATCTCGGCGGTGCCGCCCGGTTCCCCGGTCGGCGTGACGTCGTGTCTCTTGCTCATGCACTCCTATGTGCGATCGCTGCGCGCGATCTTCCAGATCTCCACCGCCGGATGCCCTCCCGCGCCGGCCGTTCAGTAGGTCGCGCGGCCGCCGGAGAGGTCGAAGGCAGCACCGGTGGTGAAGCTGTTCTCCTGCGACACCAGCCAGGCCACCATGGCGGCCGCCTCTTCGACCTTGAGAAAGCGCCCGCGCGGGATCTTGCTCAGCATATAGTCGATGTGCTGCTGGCTGATCTGGTCGAAAATTCGGGTTTTGGCGGCGGCGGGCGTGATGCAGTTGACCGCGACGTCGTAGCCGGCGAGTTCCTTGCCGAGCGATTTGGTCAGGGCGATCACCGCCGCCTTGGCCGCACTGTAGGGTGCGGCGTTGGGGTTGCCCTCCTTGCCGGCGATCGAGGCGGTCGAGCAGATGCGGCCGTAATTCTGCGCGATCATGTGCGGCACCACGGCCCTCATGCAGTAGAAGACGCCGTTGAGATCGATGTCGACGACCGATTTCCACGCCTCGACGGGATAATCGACGACGGTGGCCGATGGCCCGGCGATACCGGCGTTGCACACGAGGATGTCGAGACCGCCCAGTCGATCGATCGTCGCCTTCGTCACCTGTTCGACGGCGGCATGATCGGTGACGTCGACGGCGAGCGCAATGCAGCGTCCCCGTTCGGAAAGCGTGCCTGCGGCGTCGTTGCCCAGCGATTCGTCACGATCCCACAAGGCGACCGAAGCACCCGACTGCAACAGCCTTTCGGCGATCGCCCGCCCGATGCCCTGGGCCCCGCCGGTGACCACGGCCTTGCGGCCTTCGAGATCGATCTTGTTCAATGCCGTCCCTCCCGCGATGATGATGCGGCGTCATAACACGACCGGGTGCCCGATCCAGCGGCGAGGCGTTCCCCGTTCCGCCCGGACGGCCGAAATTCGATCGAGATGGAGCCCCGATGCTCGCTGCTTTCCCTCTGCTGGCGATTCCCGTCGCCATCTACAATGCGCTCGTCTTCGCCGCCCCGGACGTGCTGGACGGAAGTCTGGGCTCGATCCGGCTGCTCTCAGGCGACGGCTGGCGGATCGGCACGGGCGATCTCCTCCTCGCTGCGGGCCTGATCCTGCTCTATCTCGAGATCTTCAAATCGACCCGAACCGGCACCGCCTCGATCGTCGATCATACGCTCTCGATGCTGCTTTTCATCGTCTGTCTCCTGGAATTCGTCGCTCTCGACGGCTTCGCCACCTCCGTCTTCTTCCTCTTGACCCTGATGACGCTGATCGACGTGGTGGCCGGCTTCACCGTCACCATCAGCACCGCGAGGCGCGATTTCGGCATCGACGATCGCGCACGCCTCTAGCAGGCTGCTGAAAAATTTGTCTGATAGCGGGCTAGGCCAGCGGGACGGGCGGTTTGGAACTGTCGCCGGGAGGCTTGGCTGGTGGAGTTGTGTCAGGTCGTCCAGCGCAAGCGCTCGGCCATGCCGGGGTCGGTGGGGTGGCGCCGCCTCGAGCGTCGGGTCGGGATGCTTGCGCCGCCATCATCCGGCCTCAGCGGCGAGGAGGTTGGGCATTCGGGCGAGGTT
>JAGREO010000214.1 GCA_020446525.1 Geminicoccaceae bacterium
GGCCGGGCTTGTCGTAGCGCGACTGCAGCCAGGCCACCTCCATGTCGACGCTCTCGCGATGGACGATCGGGGCGATGGCGTCGAAGAAGGCGAGCTCTTTCTCGCCGGCCGCCGTGCGGATCGCCTCGGCGAGCGGCGGCGAGGTCAGCGGGCCGGTGGCGATGATCGCGAGCCCGTGATCGCGCGGCGGCAGGGAGGTCACTTCCTCGCGCACCAGGGTGATCCGCGGCTCGGCCTCGATGGCGGTCTGTACGGCGGCGGCGAAGGCATCGCGATCCACCGCCAGCGCGCCGCCGGCCGGCAGTTTGGCGGCGTCGCCGGCGCGCATGACGAGCGAGCCGAGCCGGCGCATCTCGGCGTGCAGCAGGCCGACCGCATTGTGCATGGCATCGTCCGAGCGGAACGAATTCGAGCAGACGAGCTCCGCCAGCCGGTCGGTGTGGTGTGCCGCGGTCCGGCGCACCGGCCGCATCTCGTGCAGCACCACGGCGATGCCGGCGCGCGCCAGTTGCCACGCCGCCTCCGAGCCGGCCAGTCCACCGCCGATGACGTGCACGGGTGCGCTCAAGCGCTCATCCTCCAGCAACGCATGATCGGCGTCGCCATACGGCAAGCGGGCGCCCGGGACAAGCGGAGGGGCGGCGGAGAAAGGAACGAGTGGAGGGACGGGCGTGCGCGAGCGTGATAGCTATCCGGCATGTCCGCGCCGCCCGCCGATCCGCTGTCGCTCGCCGTGCTCGTGATCGGTGCCGCGGTGGCGGGCTTCGTCACCGGGCTCGCCGGGTTCGGCACCGGGCTCGTCGCGTCGGGCTTCTGGTTCCATGCGCTGGCGGCGCCGATGGTCCCGCCGCTGGTCACGCTGACCTCGGTGGCGGGCCAGCTCGTCGGACTGGTGGCGGTGCGCAAGGCGTTCGACTGGCGCCGGGCGATCCCCTATCTGGCTGGTGGTCTGATCGGCGTGCCGTTCGGCCTGCTCGCTCTCGAGGCGGTTTCGCCCGATGCGCTGCGTTTCTCGATGGGCGTCTTTCTCGTCCTGTACGCGGCGAGCCAGCTCGCCGGCCTCTCGCGGCTCCGGTTGCGACGCGAGAGCAGCGCCGTCCTCGACGGGACGATCGGCGCCGGTGGCGGCTTTATGGGCGGCTTCGCCGGTCTCTCGGGGCCACTTCCGCTGATCTGGCTGCAACTTCAGGGGGGACCCGCCGACGGGCAGCGGGCGGTCTATCAGCCCTTCAACATGCTCGTGCTCACGGCGGCCGGTGCCGGCATGGCGCTCACCGGACAGATGGATCGGGGCGTCTTGCTGACGGCGGCGATCTGCCTGCCGGCGACGGTGGTGGGCGCGATCGTCGGCTCGCGGGTCTATGTGGGAGTCGACGAGCGCCGGTTCCGGCAGGTCGTGCTCGCATTGCTGCTGGTGTCGGGCCTGATGCTCGTGGCGAAAGAACTGTTCTGATTTTCTACCAATGATAGATGTTTCGTGCTAGCCTTCGGGCATGTGCATCAGTCTCGCCTTCCACGTCCCGCGCTCTCCGGCCCGTCGCCGTCGCCGATGGGCGGCGGTGATCCTGCTCGCCATGCTCGTGCCGGCACCCGCCTCGGCCCTGACGCGGCCGCTCGTGCCGGCCGCCAAGCCCGCCGAGCTCGCCATGGTGCTGGCGCGGCTGGCGGCGATCGAGGCCAGGCAGCGGCGTTACGAGTATCGGATTCCGGTTGCACGTCCCGATCTCGACGCGATCGAGCCGGCGGTCGGACACACCGAGATACCGGGGCTCGAGATCAGCGTCGGCCGCGACGATCCGGCGGCTTCGGTGCTGCCGGTCGTGGTGTTCGGCGGCCCGGTGCTGGCGTCGCCTTCGATCGTGGTGGCCGAAGCGCTGCTGGCGCGCGGCGAGGAGCGGGCCCGGGACACGGCCGATCTGCCGCTGCTCGCCGGCCTGATCAAGGCCTGGGAAGGGCTCGCGGAGGTCGCGGCGGCGCTGGACGAGCACGCCGAGGCGCGGATCGCCTATCGCCGGGTGCTGCGGCAGTTCGAGGATCTGCCCGCTTCGCTCGCCGGCCGGGTCGATCTCGCCGATGCGCGCCAGCGGGCGCTCGAGCAGTGGGGCGATCTGAGCTTCAGACTGTCCTTCTTCGCCGACGCCAATCTGGCGTACGAGGAGCTGGCCGAATACCGTTTCTCCAGGGCCACCTACGGCACACCCGCACCGGATCTCACCGCCTGGCAGAATCTGGCGCGCACGATGATCAAGCTCGCCGCCGCACGCATGCACCTCGATGATCCGCGAGCCGCCCGCTCGGCACTCAACGCCGCCCGTCGCACGACCGAAGCGATGATCGGCGACAAGGCTACCTCCGAGCGCGACCGCACGGCGCTGCGCAAGCAACTGGCCTTCATCGGGACCCAGATGGCGGCACTCCAGGACGACATGCTGGTGACGGCGCAGTTCGACGGCTGAACTCCGTCGTCGGGACGCGGGTGCCCGACCGGCGCCGAAAGCCCATCCTTGACTCGCCGGCCTGCCGCGACGACGGCGCAGCGCCGTGAAACGTGCTAGATGCGGCGGCATGAGCCGGGGGCCGGTGCGAGGTGAGGGAGGGGACGATGCCGCAGGACGATCTGGATGAAGCGCTCGAAGCGCGGTTCGGGCGGACACTTCCCGCTGCGGACGATCTCGACGCCGCGGCGCGTGCGCGGCTGGCGGAGATCGCGGCGCGGCGCTCGCACCGGGCGTTCGCCGAGCGAGCCCTTTCGCCCGGGCTCGTCCGGCTGCTGGTGGCGACGGCGCTGGCGGCGCCGTCCAAGAGTGATCTGCAGCAGGCGGACGTGGTGATCGTCGAGGACCGTGCGCGGCGCGACGCGCTGGCCGATCTGGTGCCGACGATGCCCTGGGTGCGCACCGCACCGGCCTTTCTCGTGGTCTGTGGCAACGGCCGGCGCATCCGCCGGATCGGCGAGATGCGCGATCATCCCTTCGCCAACGATCACCTCGACGCCTTCTTCAACGCCGCGGTCGACGGCGGCATCCTGCTCGCCTTTCTGGTCCGGGCGGCGGAGGCGGCGGGTCTCGGGTGCTGCCCGGTGAGCGTGCTGCGCAACCGGGCCGAGGAGACCTCGGCGGTGCTGGCCTTGCCCGACCTCGTCTTTCCGGTGGCCGGACTGGCGCTCGGCTGGCCCGCGGCCGAGGGTGCGATCAGCCCGCGGCTCGATCTCGATACGGTGATGCATCCCGACCGCTTCGACGATGCGGCGCTCGAGGCGGAGATCGCCGCTTATGATCGACGTCGCCACGCCGTGCAGCCCTATCGCCGGCAGCGCCGCACCGATATCTTCGGCGAAGTCGGGGATTATGGCTGGAGCGAGGAGAAGGCGCGGCACTATGCGCTGAGCGAGCGGGCGGATTTCGGCGCGTACGTGCGCGCCAGGGGCTTTCGTCTGGATTGAGTCCCGTCCGTGCTCCAGGCCGTGGCACCGCTCCTGCTGTTGATCGTGGCCGGCATGGCTCTGGCCCGGTTCGGCGGCTTCGATGAAGAGCGGCGCCGGGCGCTGGACTGGCTGTTGTTCTTCGTGCTCATGCCGGCCTTCATCGTCTCGCGGCTGGCGACGGCCGAAATCGATCCGGCGGCAGTGCTCGATCTGCTGCTGGCGGTGGCGGGGCTGGTCGCCGCGATGGGCGTGGCGCTGATGATGGCGCGCGTCCCGATCTGCCGCCTGCTCTCGCTCTCGGGCCCGCGCTTCACGTCCTTCCTGCAGGGCGTCATCCGCAACAATTTCTTCATTCCCTTCGCCCTGGTGGAGATCGGCTTCGAGGCCCGGCCTGGGGCCGCATTGCCCGACGGTCTGGCGGCACTCATGGCGATCGCCGTCGTCTTCAACATCGTGCCGGCGACCGCCGCTTCCGTATTCGCCCTGACCCGCTACGGCCACGGCGGCGGCACGCGGCTTTCATGGGTGCGGGCCCTGGCGGGCAACCCCTTGGTGCTGGCGGCCCTGCTCGGGGCGTTGCTCGGCGGATCGGGCGTGGGGCTGGCGGCACCGTTCGCGACGGCGCTGCGCATGCTCGGCGACGGCGTGCTCGGGCTGGCGCTGATCGCCGTGGGTGCCGGGCTGCGCATCGAGGGCGTGCCGGGGGCCGGTCCGGCGGTGCTCCTCTCGGCCCTGCTCAAGCTCCTGGTCATGCCCGCCCTGGCCTGGGCGATCACCTGGGCGGCCGGCGCCGAGCCGGCAGTGCGGCTGGCCGCCGTGCTGTTGCATGCCGCACCGACCGCGGCCGGTGCCTACATCCTCGCCCGGCAGTTGGGCGGTGACGCCGAGACCATGGCGAGCATGATCAGCCTGCAGACGGCGGCGTGTCTGCTGACCATGCCGCTCGTACTCTGGCTGGCAGCCTAGCCGACGGCGACACCGCCGAACCGGGGATCCACCTGCTTCGACGCTGCCGCTTGCATCGCCATGCATAAGTGCAGTATAATATTCCTAGTGCAGGTTCAACTTCCGTGCGCTCCTCGCGCGCTTTCAATGGAACAGGATCATGTGGACCCTCTTTCCGGCCAACGGTGTCAATCTGCGTTTCCTCATTTCGGTCGCCGGCGCTTTCGTGCTGATCTCGCTCGGTGTCGCGACCACCGTCGCCCTGCAGATCGAACACGACCGGGTGGTCCGGCGGGCGCAACAGGATGCCGTGCAGGCGGCGAAGCTCGCCGGCGTCATCGTCGACCAGATGGTGCGGAGCGTCGACGGCGTGGTGAGCACGATGCAGACGGCGCTGCGCTACGAGACCGCCGATTTCGAGAGCTTCGTCCAGCAGCGCCAGTCATGGCTCGCCCGGGAGGTGGCGGATCGGCCGCTGGTCAAATCTTACGGTGTCTTCGACCGGCACGGCAAGGTGCTGAGCTCGACGGTCGAGGGTCTGGTCGGCCGCAACGTCGAGGCCCGGGACTATTTCAAGGTGCACGCCGAAGGTGAGGTGCGCGGATCCTACGTCACCGATCCGATCGCGTCGGTGATCACCGGTGAGCGGCTCTTCCTCATGTCTTGGCCGCTTCTGGACGCGTCACGCAACCTGGTCGGCGTGGTCGCCATGTCGTTCGACACCAGGGCCGTCGAGGACGTGCTGGCAAAGGTGATGGATTCGACGCGGCAGCACGCGACCATTCTCAAGGCGAACGGGGCGATCCTCACCTCGGTGGGGCACATACGCACCCAGGCGCTGCATGCGAGCTACATCGATCTGGGTCTGAGTGCGCTGCTCGACGATCCGGCCCTGAAGCGCGGCGGTGTGGCCGAAGCCCGTGAAGAAGTGGTGTTGGGATCGAAGGCGGTGTGGCTCGCCACCCTGCAGCCGTTCGACACCCTCGATGGCGCGATCGTGCTCACGCGCCCCATGTCCGACGTGCTCGCACCCTGGCGGATGCTGATGTGGACGGCGGTGGTGGCGTTCGGCCTTCTGGCGGCGGCGATCACCGCGGCGGCCGGTGCGATGATGCGTCTGATCGGCGATTGAGGCGGCCGTTGCGGTCGCCGAACTGCGTATTCCTTTGTCCGGCTGTGGCTTCGATCGGAGAGGGAGGTTGCCAAAACCGCCGCAGCCGGCAAAAAGGTGAGCGAGGACAAGGGCCGAGAGCCCGGCTCCAAGCAGATCAGGGAGAACGACATCATGGGCCGATCGACCGCCAGGACGACACCTGCCGTAAAGACTCATGCCGAGCCGACCAGGCTCGCCGGGACCGCGCTCGCGGCTGCGCTGGCACTCTCGGCGCTCACCGCCACCGCACGGGCCGAATATCCGGACCGGCCGATCACGCTGGTGGTCGCTTACGGTGCCGGCGGCGCCACGGACATCGCCGCCCGCAACCTAGCGGCCGTGGCGCCTAAATACATTCCGCAGCCGGTTCTGGTGGTCAACCGGACCGGCGCCGGCGGTGCGACGGGCACGGCCTCGGTCAAGTCCGCCGATCCCGACGGCTACACCATGGTGGTCGCGCGGGTGGGCTCGCACACCGTCAATCCGGCGATGAAGGAGACGCTGCCCTACACCATCGAGGATTTCCGCTATGTGGGCGTCTTCGAGATCAATCCGGTGATCTGTGCCACCGCGGCATCGAGCGGGATCGACAGCATGGACGCGCTGATCGGGAAGATCGAGGCGTCGCCCGGTGAGGTGACCTACAGCTCGTCCGGCGTCGGCTCGCTGCTGCACATCGCCGGTGCCCTGGTGATCGACGCCTTCGGTGTCGAGAACGTCACCGAGGCCATCACGCATCTGCCGTTCCGCGGCGGTGGCGAGGCGGCGACGGCGGTGCTCGGCGGCAACGCCACCTTCATCTGCACCAATTCCTCCGCCCTGATGGGCCAGATCGAAGCGGGCGGGCTCAAGCCGCTGCTGGTGACGACCAAGGAGCGGATGGAGGGGGTCGACGCGCCGACGGTGGCCGAATTGGGCCATCCCGAGCTCGAGGCGCTCGTCGGCTGGAGCGGCATCGCCGGGCCCAAGGACATCCCCGACGAGGTCCACGACGCCTGGAGCGGCTGGCTCGATCAGATCGTCGCCGACGAGGAGTTCCGCAAGTCGCTGATCGCCCTGGGCTCGATCCCGGTCTCGATGGACACCAAGGAATCCGTCGCCTTCATCGACAATCAGTACGAGGTGTTCAAGGGCCTGGTCGACAAGCTCGGCATGCGCATCGAGTAGGACCCGCACCTTGACGCGGCAGGAGAGGCGTCGCGACTTCAATCTCGGGTTGGGCGTGGCGGCGTTCGGTGCGGCGCTGGTGCTTCTCATCATCCCGCAGGGCGTCGTCGTGCCCAAGGGTGTGCGCTCGGCGGTACTCTCGCCTTCCTTCTGGCCCTACGCCATCGCCGGGTTCCTGTTGCTCGGCGGCATCCTGCTGGCGGTGCAGAGCCGGCTGGCGTCGGCCGGCGCGCCCGACGTTGAGGGCGACGAAGGGGAGGAGGAGCGCCAAGCGGAGCCATGGTTGCGGCTTGCGGCGTCGGTCGTTCTGCTGTCGCTCTATTATCTGGCGGTGCAGCCGCTGGGCATGGTCGTCGCGTCGATGCTCGCGGTGCTCGCCTTCGGCACGCTCGCCGGGGCGACTCGACGGCCGATCTGGCTGGTGGTGACGGCCCTGGTTCTGCCGCTGCTGCTCTACGGCTTCTTCTACGAGGTCGCGAGTCTGCCGGTGCCGACCGGTCGCTGGATCCACTTTCCTTGAGCGCTTACGACGCCTTTCTCGGGGCCTTCGCGCTGGTCGCGCAACTCGACAACGTGCTGGCCCTGGCGCTGGGCGTGGTGGTCGGCGTGATCGTTGGTGCGGTGCCTGGCATGTCGGCGACCATGGCGGTGGCGCTCGCCTTGCCGTTCACCTTCACCCTCGATCCGATCGTCGGCATCCTGATGCTGATCGGCGTCTACAAGGGCGGCATCTATGGCGGCTCGATCCCGGCGATCCTGATCAAGACGCCGGGCACGCCCGCTTCGTCCTGCACCGTGCTCGACGGTCATCCCATGGCCGAACGGGGCGAGGCCGGCAAGGCGCTGGAGATGTCGCTCTATGCCTCGTGCATCGCCGACATGATCTCCAATCTGTCGCTGATCCTGTTCGCCGCGTGGCTCGCGGCCTTCGCGCTCTCGTTCGGCCCGCCCGAATATTTCACCCTCATCCTGTTCTCGCTCACCATCATCGCCGGCGTCGCCGGTGACACGCTGCTCAAGGGGCTGATCTCGGCGGGCTTCGGCCTGCTGCTGGCGACCGTGGGGCTCGATCTGGTCTACGGCACCGACCGCTTCATCTTCGGCGAGGCCGATCTGATGTCCGGTCTCAACTTCATTCCGGTGCTGATCGGCCTCTTCGCCATTCCCGAGGTGCTGCTGCAGTGCACGCGCGGCGACGACGAGATCGGCCGGGTCGCCCGTCTCGGTCGCAGTCACGTCACGCTGGCCGAGATGCGCCGCTGCCTGCGCAGCATCTTCAAGAGCAGTCTGATCGGTGTGCTGATGGGTGCCATTCCCGGCATCGGTGGTGCGCCCGCGGCCTTCATGGCCTATGGCGAGGCGCGGCGCAGCTCGCCGAACGCGGCCAATTTCGGCCGCGGCGAGCTCGAAGGGGTGGCCGCATCGGAAGCCGGCAACAACGGTGTCTGCGGGGCGACGATGATCCCGCTGCTGGCGCTGGGCATCCCGGGTGACGTGATCACCGCCGTGATCCTGGGCGCCTTCATGGTGCACGGCCTGCAGCCGGGACCGCTGCTGTTCCAGCAGAACATCGTCGTGGTCTATGCCATCTTCATCGGCATCATGCTCTCTTCCGTCTTTCTCTTCGCCACCGGCATGATCGCCATCCGCGCCTTCAGGCGGGTGGCCGACATCCCCAAATCGATCCTCCTGCCGGCGGTGCTGACGCTTTGCGTGTTCGGCGCCTACGCGGTCAACAACACCATGTTCGACGTGGCGGTGATGTTCGCTACCGGCCTGTTCGGCTATTTCATGGTGCGGGTCGGCATGCCGGCGGCACCCTTCCTGATCGCGTTCATTCTCGGGCCGATGCTCGAGGACAATTTCCGCCAGGGCATGCTGATGGGCCAGAGCGACTTCTCGATCTTCTTTCGCAGCCCGATCACCTGGTTCTTCTGGGCCCTGACCGCGGCGACGGTGGCGCTGCTCGTCTGGCAGGGACGCAAGGGGCGCATCGTTCCGGCGGGCTGAGCGTTCTCGCCCGGAACGCCGTGCCGAGGACACCGGTTGTAGTGCCGGGACGAGAACGGGGGGCGTGATGAGCGACGAACGGGGGCAATTCGCCGGTCTCAGCCGGCAGGAACTCTACGAGCGCGCGCGCAAGGCCGAGATCGAGGGCCGATCGTCGATGAGCAAGGAGGAACTGCGCCGGGCACTCTCCGAAGCGGAGAGGGGCGACGGCCTCGGCAGCAGGTTCGAGCATGTGGCATCGAGGGTCGAAGCCTTTCGCGAGCTTGCCCATCAGGTGGCGCGGGGCGAGTTCGTGATGCTGCCGCGTCTGCTCGAGGGCAACGACCGCCGGATGCACGTGCGCCAGACCATCCGCGAGGACCACCAGACCCGCATCACCTCCAACGCCAAGGACGCCATCCTGAAGTTCGAGAAGCTGGCCGGCTCGTTGTTCTCCTTCTTTCGCGGCACGGCGCTGCTGTTCTATCGCGACATGACCGGCGAAGACCGCTGGATGCCGACCGTCCTGACCCTGGGCGACGTGCATCCGGACAATTTCGGCGTCATGCCGAATATCGACAACGTACCGATCTTCGGGGTCAACGATTTCGACGAAGCCTGGTACGCACCCTTCACCTGGGACATCAAGCGCGGTGCCGTGGGCTTCATGATCGCGTGTGAGGACGAGGCCGGCTACGACCGCAAGAAGCAGCGCAAGATCGCCGCCCAATTCGTGCGCGGCTATGTCGAGGCGATCCACAGTTTCGCCGAGAAAGGCGACGAGCGGGACCACGAGGTGCGCATCGACAACGCACCCAAGCTGATCCGCAAGCTCATCGAGGATGCGCAGGAGGATCGCGCGGACTGGCTCGCCGGCGATTATCTCGACGAATTCAAGCGCGGCTTCCGCTCGGACGACGAGCTCGTGCCGATCTCCTCCAGACGCGACGAGTTCCAGGAGGTGATGAACCAGCTCATCGAGCGCAGCCGCATCCAAGTCCCGCCGCGTGCGGGCCAGCTCAGGGTCAAGGACGTCGCTATCCGGCGCGGACAGGGTACGGCATCACTCGGCCTGCCGCGTTACTATGTGCTGATCGAGGGTCCGACCGCCGACGGCAGCGACGATCTGGTCATCGAACTCAAGCGGGCGCGGCGCTCGGCGCTCGCCGGCCTGGCACCGCCCACCGGACATTCCTTTAAGAGCCAGGGCGACCGGATCGCCCACGCCCAGGGCGCCCAGCTCGTCCGCGGTGACGTGTTCTACGGCAGTGTCGAATTCGAGGGTGCGAGCTTCCTCAGTCGCGAACGTGCCCCGTTTCGTGACGACATCGACCTCGACGAGCTCTCAAGGAGCGAGTGGAAGAGCTATGCGCGGATCTGCGGCCGGGCGCTGGCCCATGCCCACGCGCTTTCCGACGAGACGGGAGATTTCGACCGCGACGTGGAGCCGCTGATCGTCAGGGCGATCGGCGACGCCGATCTGTTCGTCGACGACATGCTGCGCTTCGCCGACGAAGCCGCCGACCGCGTCCGCCGCGATCATGCGTTTTACTGCGCCGACCATGCGCTCGGCGCCTTCAAGGCGGTCGATATCATCTTCAAGTAGTTTCAATGACTGTTGACTTTACCTAGAAGATAATAAAAGCTTTTCCGATTATCCATGATTTTCGT
>JAGREO010000215.1 GCA_020446525.1 Geminicoccaceae bacterium
AAGAAGCTGATCGCCTATTCCTCGGTGGCGCACATGGGCATCGTCACCATCGGCATCTTCACCCCGAACGCGATCGGCATCTCGGGCTCGATCTTTCAGATGCTCAGCCACGGCGTCGTCTCGTCGGCCCTCTTCATGATCGTCGGCGTGGTCTACGACCGCATCCACAGTCGCGACATCGAGGTCTATGGCGGTCTGGCCGAACGGATGCCGATCTACGCCTTCACCTTCATGCTGTTCATGATGGCCTCGGTCGGCCTGCCCGGCACCTCCGGCTTCGTCGGCGAGGTGCTGGTCATCATCGGTGTCTGGCAGGTGTCCTCCTGGGTCGCGACCTTCGCCGCCACCGGCATGATCCTGAGTGCGGCCTACATGCTCTGGCTCTACCGCCGGGTCGTCTTCGGCGGCCTGACCAAGGACAGCCTCAAGCTGATCCGCGACATGCGCTTCAACGAGATCGTCGCCTTCGCGCCGCTGGTCGTGCTGGCGATCCTGATGGGTGTCTATCCCACGCTGTTCCTCGATCCGATGGCGGCCTCGGTCGACAATCTGGTGAGCCAGATCACGCTGCCATCCGCCACCGATACCGCCCTCACCCTTCCCGCCGACAGATGAGCCGCCGATGATCGAAGCCCCCGTCCTCAACGCCCAGGCGGCCCTGCCCGAGTTGCTCCTGTTCATCGGCGGGCTGGCACTGCTGGTGGTCGGTGCGCTGCGCGAGAAGGACGGTGCACGCATCGTGACGCCGCTCGCCGTGCTGGTGATGGTGGTGGCGGCTTTCACGACCATCGGCGCCGGCAAGGACGTGCCGGCCTTCGCCGGGCATTTCGTCTTCGATCAGTATGCCGCCTTCATGAAGATCCTGATTCTGCTGGGCGCCGCCGCCGCCGTGCTGCTGGCACAGGATTTCATGGTCTCCCAGGGCGTGGACCGCTTCGAATATCCGGTGCTCGTGCTGTTTGCGTCGCTCGGCATGTGCATGATGGTCTCGGCCGACAGCCTGATCGCGCTCTACATGTCGCTCGAGCTGCAATCGCTCTCGCTCTACGTCATGGCCGCCTTCCAGCGCGACAATCTCCGCTCGACCGAAGCCGGGCTGAAATATTTCATCCTGGGTGCGCTGGCTTCGGGCATGCTGCTCTATGGCTGCTCGCTGGTTTACGGTTTCACCGGCACGCTCTCCTTCGAGGAGCTGGCGCGCGGCTTCGCGGCATCCGAGGAAGGCACGCGGCTGCCGCTCGGCGCCCTCGTCGGCCTGATCTTCGTAGTCGCCGGACTCGCCTTCAAGCTCGGCGCCGTGCCCTTCCACATGTGGACACCCGACGTCTACGAAGGCGCGCCGACGCCGGTCACGGCGTTCTTCGCCGCGGCGCCCAAGGTTGCGGCCATGGGCCTGACCCTGCGCGTGCTCATGCAGCCCTTCGGCGAATGGACGACCGACTGGCAGCAGGTCGTCGTCTTCGTCTCGATCGCCTCGATGGCGCTGGGCGCCTTCGCCGCCATCGGCCAGACCAATTTCAAGCGTCTGATGGCCTATTCGGGCATCGGCCATGTCGGCTACGCCCTGGTCGGCCTCGCCGCCGGCAGCCAGACGGGCGTGCAGAGCGTGCTGATCTATCTGGCGATCTACGTCGTCATGACGCTCGGAACCTTCGGCTGCATCCTGATGATGCGTCGTCAGGGGCGCTATGTGGAAACGATCGCCGATCTGGCCGGTCTCTCCAAACACCAGCCGCTGCTGGCGCTCGCCATCGCCGTCTTCATGTTCTCGCTGGCCGGCGTGCCGCCTCTGGCCGGCTTCATCGGCAAGTTCTACGTGTTCATGGCGGCGATCGACGCCGGCCTCGTCACCTTGGCGGTGCTGGGCGTGCTCACTTCGGTGGTCGGCGCCTATTACTATCTGCGGATCGTCAAGCTGATGTATTTCGACGAGGCTGCCGAGCCGTTCGACAAGAGCCAGCCCTTCGAGGTGCAACTGGTCACCGGCGCGGCCGCGGTGCTGATCGTCGGCTTCATCTTCGTGCCGGGCGGCCTGCTGTCGGCGGCCCAGGCGGCAGCGGCCGCCCTGGTGCGGTGATCGGCTATCGCATCGAGCGATACGATACGGTCGAGAGCACCAACGACATCGCGCGGGCCCGGGCGGAGGCCGGTGAGAGCGAAGGTCTGGTGATCACCGCCGTGTGCCAGACCAGAGGCCGCGGCCGGCAGGGCCGCACATGGTCGAGCCCGCCCGGCAATCTCTACATGTCGATGCTGCTGCGGCCGAAGACGGAGCCCGGGCGTGCCGCCAGCCTCTCGCTCGTCTCGGCCCTGGCGCTCGCCGAGGCGATCGGCCCGCATGCCCGGCTCAAATGGCCCAACGACGTCCAAATTCGAGGTGCCAAGGTGGCCGGCATCCTGCTCGAGACGAGCGGCGATGCGATCGTCGTCGGGCTCGGTGCCAACGTCGCCAATCACCCGACCGGCATGCCCTACCCCACCACCTGCCTGCACGACGAGGACATCGATCTCGACGCTCCGCGTCTGTGCGATCTCTTCCTCGGCCGTTTCGCCCTTCACTACGGATCGTGGCAAAAGGACGGGTTCGCGGCACTGCACGGAGCCTGGATGAGCCGGACGGCCCCCGTCGGTTCGACCATCGGCCTGCGGCGCGGGGCCACCACCATGCGCGGCCGCTTCGCCGGTCTCACCGAGGATGGCGCCCTGGCCATCGAAGCGTTCGACGGCACGCTCGAGACCCACACCGCGGGCGAAGTCCTCTCGCTCGACGCACCGGCGGAGGAGAGAGCCGGGCCGCCGCGGGAGGCGACGTCGCTCAGATGTCCAGATTGACGACCTTGAGCGCATTGTCCTGAATGAACTCGCGCCTCGGCTCGACCACGTCGCCCATCAGGGTGGCGAAGATGTCCGCCGCCTGATCGGTGTGCTCGACGCCGACCTTGACCAGCGAGCGCACCTCCGGGTCGAGCGTGGTTTCCCAGAGCTGGCCCGGGTTCATCTCGCCCAGCCCCTTGTAGCGCTGGATCGATAGGCCCTTTCGGCCGAACTGCAGCACGCTCTCGACCAGCCCCACGGGGCCGTCGACACGGGTGCGTTGCTCCTTGCGCACCAGAAAGGTGCTCCGGTCGAAGAGGTCGCTCATCCCCCCGAGTGCCGCAGCCAGGCGTTTCGCTTCCGGGCTGCGCGCGAGGGCCGGCTCGAGCCTGTGGCGCACGCGACGCTCGCCGAGCTGATGATGGAAGATCAGTTCGGCCTCGTCCGACAGATGAACCTGCCAGCCGCCGAGCTTGCGCTCGGAAAGCCTTCTGGCGACCTGCTGACCCAACCGGAGCGCATCGGTCTCGTCGCTCAGAGCCCCCTCGGCGAAGCCGCCCACCAGGGCCAGCGTCTCCACCAGTTCGAGCGGATGGCGTCGGGCCAGGCTCTGCACCATCGAGCGTGCGACCCGTGCCTCGGCGACCAGGGCCGCCAGTTCCTCCGATTGGATCAGTCGCGCCTCGGCGCCGTTCGCCGCGACCTCCAGAGCGCAATCCTCGAGTCCGGTATCGACCAGGTAGTTCTCGAGCGCCGCGTCGTCCTTGAGGTAGCGTTCCTTCTGTCCGCGTTTGACGCGGTAGAGCGGCGGCTGGGCGATGTAGAGGTAACCGCCTTCGACGATCTGCGGCAGGTGCCGGTAGAAGAAGGTCAGCAACAGCGTGCGGATGTGGCTGCCGTC
>JAGREO010000216.1 GCA_020446525.1 Geminicoccaceae bacterium
ACGGCACCCAGCAGATCAATCAGGGGCAGATGGACCGCTGGTCGATCGTCACGCAGTTGAACTATCTGCATCACGACGACGAGTGCCGCATCGTTCTCGCCAAGAGTCCGGGCTTCGACGATCCCAGGGGCCGCAAGACCATCGCCACCATGGTGCAACTGGCCGACATGACGCGGCGCGGCTTCATCAACGGCGACATATCGACGGTGATGTCGCCGCGCACCGTGATCACCTGGGCCGAGAACATGGAAATCTTCGGCGATCTCGCTTTCGCCTTCCGCGTCACCTTCCTCAACAAGTGCGACGAGACCGAGCGGCCGATCATCGCCGAATATTACCAGCGATGCTTCGGCATCGAACTGCCCGAATCCGTCGCCAATCTGGTGCACGCCTGAGCGCCGTGCGCAATCAGTAGCCGGCATGACGGATCGCGGATGACCGACAGACAGGACAGTTTCGAGCGCGCGGTCGGCTGTACCACCCGGGCGATCGCCGACGAGCGCAATCTCGAAGTGAGTTTTCGCGCCGTGGGCAAACGCGGTCCGGCGCGGTCGGGTTCGACCAGCGGACAGCCCGCCGTCGACGTGCTGCGTATCCCGCCACCCCGCCAGGACTGGGCGGGCGAAGAGATCGCGCGAGTGCGCGGCGAGGCGGACAGCCATGCGCTGCGCCGGCGACACCACGACGACGCCGTTCATCGTCGGCTGGCACCCGACGGCGACGTCGCGTCGATGCTCTATGACGGGCTCGAGCAGGTTCGCGTCGAGATGCTCGGCTCGCGCTCGATGACCGGCGTCAAAGCCAATCTCGAGCAGCTCTTCCGCAGTCGTTCGGCCGGCGCGGAATCGGCGGCCGAACGGGGAGAGAGCGGACCCGATCGCAACATGGCCGAGATCGTCGAGCTCTATATGCGCGAAAAGATGCTCGATTACGGCCTCGACGCCGGTCAGCGGCGCCAGCTCGAGGCGTGGCGCGACTGGCTCGGCGAACGGGTCGACGACGTCATGCCCCATCTCGCCGACGCCTGCGCCGATCAGAACGCCTTTGCCCGCCGCGTGCGCACGCTGCTGAGCGACCTCGGCCTTTCCGAAGAGCTCGCCGAAGCACCCGACGACACCGATCCGAACGAAGAGGACGAGGATCAGCAGAACACGGCCGAAGGGCCGGCGGACGATTCGGGCGGCGACGACGAGGCGGAAGCACAGCAGCAGGAGGCGCAAGGCCAGACCGATCAGGATCAGGGCGGCGAGACCGGCGAGGAGGACCAGCAACAGCAGGCGGCCGACGACGACAGCACGGATCCGGGTGCCGATGCCGAGCAGGGCGACGACGCCCGCGCCAACCGGCCACCCGAAGGCACAGGTGGTGACGATCACCTCGCCTATCGCGTGTTCACCAGCCAGTTCGACGAGATCGTCACCGTCGAGGAGCTCTGCGGCCCCTCCGAGCTGGCACGGCTGCGATCGCAACTCGACCAGACGCTCGCGCGCTTCGAGGGCATGATCGGACGCATCGCCAACCGCCTCCAGCGCAAGCTGATGGCGCAGCAGCAGCGTTCCTGGCTGTTCGACCTCGACGAGGGCATTCTCGATTCGGCGCGTCTTGCGCGTATCGTCGCCAATCCCACGCTTCCCTTGTCCTACAAGCAAGAAAAGGAGACGGAATTCCGCGACACCGTGGTCACCCTGCTGATCGACAATTCCGGATCGATGCGGGGCCGGCCGATCGCGGTCGCCGCGATGAGCGCCGACATCCTGGCCCGCACGCTCGAGCGCTGCGGCGTGAAGGTCGAGATCCTCGGCTTCACCAC
>JAGREO010000217.1 GCA_020446525.1 Geminicoccaceae bacterium
GCCGATCTGGCCGTTGTGCATGAAGAGCCAGCGGCCGAACGCGAAGGGATGGCAGTTGGCGCGGCTGGTCGCCGTGCCGGTCGAGGCGCGCACGTGCGCCATGAACAGGCGCGAGCGGACCTGCTGGGCGATGTTGCGCAGATTGGGATCGTTCCATGCGGGCAGGATGTCGCGAAAGACGCCGGGCTCCGGCCTGGCGCCGTACCAGCCGACCCCGAACCCGTCGCCGTTGGTGACCGTCGGCGCCAGACGCGCGCGCAGGCTCTGGTGGATCAGCGCGTTGTGCGGCTGGAGGATCAGCTCCTCCATGAAGATCTCGTCACCGCGATACACCAGCCATCGACACATGCGCGCCATCCCCCGCCGGCGGAAGCCGCATCTTATGCGCCCGTCGGGCGACAGGTTTCAATCGGGATCGCGCGTCGCGCACAATCGGGAGCACATCATGAGCCGTCCACCATCCCGTCGTCGGCATAGCCCTGGACGTAGAGCAGCGAATCGAGGCCGGTGTGGCGCACCACGATGTCGGCCGCGGCCTCGAGCACGGGCTTCGCCCGGAACGCGGCGCCGAGCCCCGCCGCCTCGATCATCGGCCGGTCGTTGGCGCCGTCACCGACGGCCAGGATCGCGGCACGGCCCACTTCGAGGGCGAGCGCGTGCAGATGGTCGAGTTTGGCCGCGGGTCCGACGATCGGCCCCAGGAGGCGGCCGGTGAGGCGGCCGTCCCGGATTTCCAGCTCGTTGGCGTGCGCGCGATCGAAGCCGACCCGCTCGCGCACATGATCGGCGAAAGCCGTGAAGCCGCCCGAGACGAGCACGCTGCGGTGGCCGTGGGCGCGCATGGTGCGCACCAGCCGCACCGCACCCGGCATCAGCCGCAGGCGGTCCTTCAGGACGGTATCGATCGCGGTGGCCGGGGTGCCCTCGAGCAGTGCCACCCGCTGCCGCAGGGCCGCCTCGAAGTCGATCGAGCCGGCCATGGCGGCCTCGGTGACGGCAGCGACCTCGGCTTTGATGCCGATCATGTCGGCCAGCTCGTCGATGCACTCGATGGTGATGATGGTGCTGTCCATGTCGGAGAGGAGAACATGCTTGCGCCGGCCGGCCAGGGGCAGCACGAAGTGGTCGACGCGGTCCATCGCCCGGACCAGGGGTTCGAGCTCGTGCAACCGGTCTTCACCCGGCCGCCGCGGATGCAGTTCGAGCGCGCGGGCGGGTGAAAGCCAGCGGGTCGTGCAATCGGTCTCGCGCGCCAGCCGCTCGATGGCGCCGGTGTCGAGCACCGGCTCCGCGGCGACGAGAACGGCCACGCGGGGATTATCGAGAGGTGTCGGGACGGCGGATGACGGGTTCGAGGGCGGCATCGTCGCTTTTCATCATCGGGGGGACCACGGCGAGCGGCAAGTCGGCGGCGGCACTCGCCCTGGCCGCGCGTATCGAGGGCGTAATCGTCAATGCCGACAGCGTCCAGTTGTACCGCGATCTGCCGACCCTCACCGCAAGGCCGGGCGCTCGCGACGAGGCGGCGATCCCGCATCGGCTCTACGGCATCCTCGATGCCGCGACGCCGGCGAGCGCGGCCCTCTGGCTCGAGCGGGCGCAGGCGGTGATCGGCGAGGTCGGGCGCAGCGGCCGGCCGCCGATCCTGGTCGGCGGTACGGGTCTCTACCTGCAGGCGCTGTTGCGCGGGCTGGTGGCGGTGCCGGCGATCGATCCCGGCGTTCGGGCGGCCGTCCGGGCGTTGCCCGGCGCCGAGGTGCACGGGTTCCTGCGTCGTGAGGATCCGGTGATGGCGACACGGCTGGCGCCGGGCGACCGGCAGCGCTGCATGCGGGCGCTCGAGGTGGTGCGGGCCACCGGCCGTTCGCTGGCAGCCTGGCAGGACGAGGCGGCGGCGCGGCGAACCGGCTCGTGCGAGGTTCGGGGTGTGGCGCTGCTGCCCGACCGGCCGCTGCTCCGGCGCCGGATCGAGGCGCGGATGCGCGGCATGCTCGATGCGGGTGCGCTCGACGAGGTGGCGGATCTGCGCCGGCGCCATGCCGATCCGCTGGCGCTGCCGATCGCCAAGGCGCACGGGCTGCGCGAGCTGCTCGAGTTGCAGGACGGACGGTGCGGCGTCGAGGAGGCGGTGCAGCGGACGAGCGTTCGGGTACGTCAATACGCCAAGCGGCAGGCGACCTGGTTTCGCCATCAGCTCCCGGCACTGCAGGTCGTCGAAGCCACGGGCGAGGAGCCCTCGATCGTCGACCGGCTGCTCTCGGCGTACGCCTCTTCGTGTTGACCGGTCATGGCCTTGACACTAGTTTGCCGTTCCTTCACGAGGAAATGCCGCATTGCAGCAGACGATGCCGACGAAGCACCCTGCCGATCGACTGCCGCGATCTTCGGCCGCCTCGCCGACACAACCTTGGAGTCCCTTGCGATGACCGCCCCGACACGCGCGCCCGAGACGCTCGACACGCCGTCGCTGACCGGGTCGCAGGTGGTGCTCCAGGCTCTGGTCGAGCAGGGTGTCGAGCACGTGTTCGGTTATCCGGGCGGGGCGGTGCTGCCGCTCTATGATGCGATCTTCCAGCAGGATCGCCTGCGCCACATCCTGGTGCGCCACGAGCAGGGTGCCGTGCACGCCGCCGAGGGCTATGCCCGCTCGACCGGCAAGCCCGGCGTCGTGCTGGTCACCTCCGGCCCCGGCGCGACCAACATGGT
>JAGREO010000218.1:0-2177 GCA_020446525.1 Geminicoccaceae bacterium
AGGGCCTGACCTGCGACGCGCTCGAGTGGGTCAAGTCCAATGGCGGCGGGCAGATCGTCGAGCCCGACGGCGAGATCAGCATCAACAATCCGCAGGCGGTCGAGGCGATCGAGCTCGCCGCGTCCTGGGTCGGCACGATCGCGCCCGAAGGCGTGCTCGGCTACAAGGAAGAGGATGCGCGCGGCGTCTGGCAGACCGGCAATGCGGTCTTCATGCGCAACTGGCCCTACGCTTTCGCCCTCTCCAACGGCGACGACAGTGCCATCAAGGACCAGTTCGACGTGGTGCCGCTGCCGATCGGTCCTTCGGGTGATCGCAGTGCGGCGACGCTGGGCGGCTGGAATCTCGCCGTGTCGAAATATTCGCAGGATCAGGAGGCGGCGATCGAACTCGCCAAATTCCTGGCTTCGAAGGAAATCCAGAAAGACCGGGCGCTGACCTCGACGCGCCTGCCGACCATCCCGGCCCTCTACGAGGACCCGGAGATCGTCGAGCAGCAGCCGATCATCCCGCGCTGGCTGCCGATCTTCGAACAGGCGGTGCCGCGTCCTTCCGCGCCGACCAAGGGCAATTACAACGAGGTGAGCCAGGCGTTCTGGACGGCCGTGCACAATTCGCTCTCGGGCAACGGCTCGGCCGAGAGCAACCTGGCCGAGCTCGACAAGCAGCTCAAGCGCATCCGCCGCTCGGGCTGGTAGGCGTCCGCCCGTCCGGGGTGGCGCGGTAAAGGCCGGCCGCTGCTCCGGACGGCGCTGCAGGCGGTGAGGGGGAGAACGAGGATGGCGCAACGATCGCAGCTCACACGCGACAAGATTCGCGCCGCCTGGATCTTTCTCGTGCCGATGATGGCGGTGCTGATCGCCGTCGCCGGCTGGCCGCTCTTGCGCACCATCTATCTCGGCTTCACCGACGCCCGCCTCGGCAGCATCGAGGGGGCCGAGTGGATCGGCTACGAGAACTATCTCTACTGGCTCGACTACGGCGACGGTGAAGGCGAATGGATCGGCCTGCTCGCCGATCCCACCTGGTGGCGGGCGGTCTGGAACACGATCTACTTCACCGTCATCTCGGTCACGATCGAGACCGCGCTCGGGCTGATCGTGGCGCTGGTGCTCAATGCCGAATTCTACGGCCGCGGCTTCGTCCGTGCGGCGATTCTCGTGCCATGGGCGATCCCGACCATCGTCTCGGCCAAGATGTGGGCCTGGATGATGCACGACCAGTTCGGCATCCTCAACGACGTGCTCATGAAGCTCTGGATCATCGACGCGCCGATCGCCTGGACCGCCTCGCCCGATACCGCCATGGCGGCGGTCATCATCGTCGACGTCTGGAAGACCACGCCCTTCATGGCGCTCCTGATCCTGGCGGGGCTGCAGATGGTGCCGTCCGACATCTACGAGGCGGCCAGGCTCGACGGCGTGCACCCGGTCAGGACCTTCTTCAAGGTGACGCTGCCGCTGATCCGCCCGGCCGTCATGGTGGCGGTGATCTTCCGCGCGCTCGACAGCCTGCGCATCTTCGATCTGATCTACGTGCTCACGCCCGGCACCGAGCAGACCAAGACCATGTCGGTCTACGCCTACGAGCAGTTGTTCGCGTTCGACCGGTTCGCCGAAGGCTCGGCGGCGTCGACCCTGCTCTTCCTGATCATCGCCACGATCACCATCGTCTACATCAAGCTCGGCCGGCTCGATCTCGGCGGAGGCAAGTGATGCGCAGCTCGATCCAAGCCACCATCGGCCTCTGGCTGCTGATCCTCGCCATCGCCGTCTTCGCGCTCTTCCCCTTCTATTATGCGATCATCACGTCGTTCAAATTCGGCTCGGAAATCTTCTCGATCGACTATCTCCCCACCGGATTCGACTGGGGCAATTACGAGACGGTGATGACCCAGGGCAACTTCCCGCGCAACATCGTCAATTCGGTGATCGTCGCGTTCGCCGTCGTGGTCATCTCGCTGGTGATGGCGGTGACCGCCGCCTACGCGCTGGCCCGGGTGCGCTTTCGCGGCCGCGGCGCGCTGCTCTTCACCATCCTCTCGGTCTCGATGTTCCCGCAGATCGCCGTGCTGGCGGGCCTGTTCGAGATGGTCCGCGGCCTCGGCCTCTACAATTCGCTGCTGGCGCTGATCCTCTCCTACATGATCTTCACCCTGCCGTTCACGGTCTGGGTGC
>JAGREO010000218.1:2184-4503 GCA_020446525.1 Geminicoccaceae bacterium
ACCACCTTCATGCGCGACCTGCCGGTCGAGCTCGAGGAGGCGGCGATCGTCGACGGTGCCAAGCCCTGGCAGATCATCTTCAAGGTGTTCATGCCGCTGATGTGGCCGGCGCTGGTCACGACCGGCCTGCTCGCCTTCATCGCCGCCTGGAACGAGTTCCTCTTCGCGCTCACCTTCGTCTCCAACGACGAGCAGCGCACCGTGCCGGTCGCCATAGCGCTCCTCTCCGGCGCCACCGAGTTCGAGGTGCCTTGGGGACCGATCATGGCCGCCTCGGTGATCGTCACCGTGCCGCTGATCGTGCTGGTGCTCATCTTCCAGCGCAAGATCGTGGCCGGGCTCACCGCCGGTGCGGTCAAGGGCTGACGCGCGTGGCCGTCGAGTTCCTGCCCTCGGTCCACGTCACACCCAAGGTCGAGCCCCGGGCCGATCGATGGTGGAAGGGTGCCGTGATCTACCAGATCTATCCGCGCTCCTTTCAGGACAGCGACGGCAACGGCATCGGCGATCTGGCCGGCATCACCCGTCGCCTGGATCACGTCGCGTCGCTCGGCGTCGACGCGATCTGGATCTCGCCCTTCATGAAGAGCCCGCAGAAGGATTTCGGCTACGACGTCGAGGATTACCGTGCCGTCGATCCGATGTTCGGCACCCTCGACGATTTCGACGCCATGCTCGAGGCGGCGCATGCCCGCGATCTCAAGGTCCTGATCGATTTCGTCCCCAGCCACACCAGCGACCGTCACGCCTGGTTCAAGGAGAGCCGTGCCTCGCGCGACAACGCCAGGGCCGACTGGTACGTCTGGGCGTCCGCCAGACCCGACGGCACGGCGCCCAACAACTGGATGTCGGTCTTCGGCGGCCCCGCATGGGCGTTCGACACCCGCCGCCACCAGTATTACCTGCACAATTTCCTCGAGGAGCAGCCCGACCTCAACTTTCACAATCCCGACGTCATCGCCGCATTGATGGAGCAGGCGAAGTTCTGGCTCGATCGGGGCGTCGACGGGTTTCGGGTGGATGCCATCGATTTCGGCGTGCACGACCCGCAATTGCGCGACAACCCGGCCAGGCCGCCGGCACCCGACCAGCACGGCGCGATCACCCCCTTCGGCATGCAGTACCAGCAATGGAACAAGGCCCGGCCCGAGCTTTCCGAGCTGTTCCTGAAGCCGCTCTACCGGCTGACGCAGAATTATGCCGGCCGGTGCCTGCTGGGTGAGATCAGCGGCGATCACGCCCTTCGGCGCATGGCCGATTACAGCCACGGCGGCGGCCTCGACATGGCCTACAGCTTCGAGCTCCTGACCTGCGCGCCGACCGCCTCGGCGATCGCCCGGGTCGTCGAGCAGGCCGAAAGGCACATCGGCGAAGGCTGGCCCTGCTTCGCCTTCTCCAACCACGACGTCTACCGCTCGGGCACCCGCTTCGCCCGTGGCACACCGCACCCCGATCTGCTCGCCCTGATCCCGCAGCTCCTCTGCTCGCTGCGCGGCTCGATCTGTCTCTATCAGGGCGAGGAACTGGGGCTGACGGAAACACCGCTGACCTACGACCAGTTGCAGGATCCGGTGGGGTTGACCTTCTGGCCCGAGAGCCGCGGCCGGGACGGCTGCCGCACACCGATGCCCTGGGCCGCCCAGGCACCCCATGCCGGCTTTTCCGAAGCCGATCCCTGGCTGCCGGTGGGCGAAGCCAACGCCGCACGCGCGGTCGACCGCCAGGAGGGCGATCCGGCGAGCGTGCTCGAGCGTACGCGCGCCTTTCTCGCCTGGCGTCGCAACCGGCCCGCCCTGATCCGGGGCGATCTGCAGCTCATGGGCGACGGCGAAATGGTTCTGACCTTCGTGCGGAGCTGGGAGGGCGAGACGATTTTCTGCGCCTTCAATCTCACCGACCAGCCGCAGACCGTCGATCTCGGCGCCGGGCTTTCGAACCCGGTGCGATCCCTCGATTGCCCCACCGCCGCCGGTCGGGTCGACGGCACGACCGTCCATCTGCCCGCCTATGCCAGCCTGTTCGCGGCACCCGCCGCCGATGCGAAGGAGCCCTGACCATGGCCGCCATCCGTCTGGAGAACGTCAAGAAGTCGTTCGGCCCGGTGCACGTCATCAAGGGCGTCGATCTCGACATCAAATCCAGCGAGTTCATCGTCTTCGTCGGCCCGTCCGGNNNGCAAGTCCACGCTGCTGCGGCTGGTCGCCGGGCTCGAGGACATCACCTCGGGCACGCTCTCGATCGACGGCCGCGACGTCACGGCGCTGCCGCCCTCGGATCGCGGCATCGCCATGGTTTTCCAGTCCTACGCGCTCTACCCGC
>JAGREO010000023.1 GCA_020446525.1 Geminicoccaceae bacterium
GGCTGGGGCGGCTGGTGGTTCTGGGATCCGGTCGAGAACGCGTCCTTCATGCCCTGGCTGGCGGGCACCGCACTCCTGCACTCCTCGATCGTGGTGGAGAAGCGCGACACGCTGAAGAGCTGGACCATCCTGCTCGCCATCCTCGCCTTCTCGCTCTCGATCCTGGGCACCTTTCTCGTCCGCTCGGGCGTGCTGACCTCGGTCCACGCCTTCGCCACCGATCCGGCCCGCGGCGTCTTCATCCTGGCCCTCCTGGTGATCGCGGTCGGCGGCTCCCTCGGCCTCTATGCCTGGCGCGCCCCCTCGATGCAGAGTGGCGGCATGTTCGCGCCGATCAGCCGCGAGGGCGCGCTGCTGCTCAACAATCTGCTGCTGGCGACCGCGGCCGCGACGGTGCTGCTGGGCACGCTCTACCCGCTGATCCTCGATGCGGTCGACGGCCCCAAGATCTCGGTCGGACCGCCCTTCTTCAACGCCACCTTCGTGCCCTTGATGATCCCCCTGCTGGTGGCGGTGCCGATCGGCAGCATGCTCGCCTGGAAGCGCGGCGACCTGCGCGGCGTGCTCGGCCGGCTGCTGGCGGCACTGGCGGCGACCGGCCTCGTGATCGCCGCCACCCTCCTCTGGATCGACTGGACGGGCGTGCTCGCCGCTCTCGGCTTCGGGCTGGCCGCCTGGCTGGTGTTCGGCTCGATCAACGATCTCGCCTCGCGCATCGGGCTCGGGCGCATCGCACTCCGCAAGAGCCTCGAGCGACTGAAGGGGCTCGCCGGGTCGGCCTGGGCCACGGTCATCGCCCATGCGGGGCTGGGCATTCTGGTCGCCGGCATCACCGCGTCGAGCGCCGGCCGGACCGAGCGCATCCTGACCATGCGCGCCGGAGACACGACGGAGATCGCCGGCTACCAGGTGTCGTTCGAGGGTGTCGAGAACCGTCAGGGGCCCAACTTCACCGCCAGCCGCGCCACCTTCGTGGCCAGCCGCGACGGTGAGCCGGTGGCGACGCTGCATTCGGAGAAACGCTTCTTTCCGGTGGAGCAGCGCCCGACCACCGAGGCCGGCATCGACACCACCTTGTGGCGCGATCTCTATTTCGTGCTCGGCGACGAGGTCGAGCCGGGGCTGCACACGGTGCGTCTCTATCACAACCCGCTGGTGGTCTGGATCTGGGGCGGCGTGGCGATCATGGGTATCGGCGGCCTCTGCTCGCTGGCCGACCGGCGGTTGCGCATCGGCGCGCCGATGCCGGGACGGGCCTCCCGGCGTGAGGGGCGGCACTCGGGCGCGCTTCGTGCCGGCGAAACGGCATGAAGAAGCACCTCCTCTATGTGGTGCCGGTGATCGTGTTCGTCGCGATCGCCGCCTTTCTCGCCGTCGGCCTGACGCGGGATCCGCAAAAGCTGCCCTCGGCCCTGCTCGACAAACCGGTACCGGCCTTCTCGCTGCCGCCGCTCGCCGGGCGTGCCGGCGACGCACCGGTCGACACGCTCGGGCTGAGCGACGAGGATCTCGGCAAGGGCGAGGTGACGCTGGTCAACGTCTTCGCATCCTGGTGCGTGCCGTGTCGGGTCGAGCATCCGCTGATCACCGAGCTGGCCGAGGAGGGTGTGACCGTCCACGGCATCAACTACAAGGACGCGCCGGCGGATGCCGTCGGCTGGCTCGAGCGACTGGGCGATCCCTATGCCCGCATCGGCGCCGACGAGAACGGCCGTGCCGGAATCGAATGGGGCGTCTACGGCGTGCCCGAGACCTTCATCGTCGACCAGAAGGGCACGATCGTGTTCAAGCAGGTGGGACCGATCCAGGAGCGCGATCTCGAGGAGACCATCCGGCCCATTCTCGAGCATCTGCGCTCATGATCCGCGTTCTGGTCCTGATCGGCGCACTGCTCGCCTGCACGGGCGCATGGGCCGCCGTGTCGCCCGACGAGATGCTGAAAGACCCGGCGCTCGAGGAACGCGCACGCGCCCTCGGCCAGGAATTGCGCTGTCTGGTGTGCCAGAACCAGTCGATCGACGACAGCGACGCCGATCTCGCGCGGGATCTGCGCCACGTGGTCCGCGAGCGGTTGCTCGACGGTGCCACGGACGAGGAGGTCAAGGACTATCTGGTGGATCGCTACGGCGCCTTCGTCCTGCTGCGGCCGCCGGTCCAGCCGAGCACCTGGATGTTGTGGGCCGGGCCGGCGATCATCTTCCTGCTCGGCGCGACGGCGGTCCACTTCTACGTCCGCAGGCGGCCGACCCGCGAGCCGGCGGCCCCTCTCTCCGAAGACGAGCGCGCGCGGCTCGAGGCATTCGTGCAACGCCGTGGCGACACGGGCACAGCCGCGGAGCATTAAGCGAACGGCAACGCATGACCGGTAGAAAGGTGTCTCGGACCCGCATAGGTTCGATACAACCGAGAGGCTATCGGAAAAAGTTATGTTCGCTACCAGAACGCGACTTGCCGCGGCTTGGGCCATCGATCTCTATCTCGGCCATGCACTGTGGTTCTGCATCACGACGCAGGCGGCCCTGCCGGAAATGCAGGGCGGCGTCTTCTGGCTGCTGCCGGTCGTGACCGCGCGGCTCTTGTTGACCCAGATCGCCTCGACGCCCGGCCGCCACGCACTTGCGATCGACATTCACGACCGGCTCGATTCGCGGGTGGCACGCGGCGAGGACGTGTTCTCGCGGCTGCTCGGTACGGCTTTTCTCTTCTTCGGCGTGCAACTGCTCATCCAGGCGGCAACCCGTGCGCCGACGGCAGTGCCATTCGGTCCCGGCGACGACGCCGCTTTGCTCGTTCTCGGGCCGTACGTTCTCGCCGCGATGTTCATCTCGAGCGCGATCGAGCTGCTCCGGCTGGGCCGGCTCGGCTGGTATGGTGCCATGGCCGGCTGCATCGCGACGATGTTCTGGGTGCTCTTGGATGGCGCCGCGGTGGACGCCTGGTTGACCGGGGCCCTGGCCTACAACCGCGCGCAGGCCGGACTGGCGCTGCGGGGTGAGGAGGTCCAGGCCTTCCTCGCGGTGGCGAAGCCGGCGATGCTGCTCGCCGCATCCTTCGGCATGGCGCTCCTGACCACCATGCACGGCCAGTTCTTCCAGACGGCCCGCGAGCCGACGCCGACCGAGGAGTTTCTGCGGGAACCCGACCGGGCCTGAACATCGGCTCGCCTGCGTGACGACGCCGTCAGCGAGGCTCGTGCCTCTCCCGGTTCGACCGAGCCACCGGATCGAAGAACGCGACGCGTGACGAAGCGGGTCGCGATTTTCCATTCCTCGCGACCTCGAATGTTCTAAGGCACGGGCATTGCGCGGCAGCGTCCGATGGCTCGACGCTGCACCGGGCGCGACGGGTCCGAGGGGAACGGGAACGCCATGATCGATCTCGCCGATATCGAGAACGCCAGAAATCGGATCGCACCGCATGTGCGGCGCACGCCGGTCGTGGCGTTCGATCGGCTGCACCGGCCCCTCGATACGGGCGCACGCCTGTCCCTCAAGCTCGAATGCCTGCAGGTGACGGGTTCGTTCAAGGCGCGCGGGGCGATGAACCGGTTGCTCGGCATGAACGAGCCGCCCGGTCCTGCCGGCATCGTCACCGCCTCGGGCGGCAATCACGGACTGGCGGTCGCGCGCACCGCCGCCGCCGCGGGTGTGCCGGCGAGCATCTACGTGCCGACCGGCGTGTCGCTCTCGAAGATCGAGAAGATGCGCGCATGGGGCGCTTCGGTGGCGTTCGCCGGCAGCGTCTTCGACGAAGCCGCCGAAGCGGCCCATGCACACTGCCGGCGCACCGGTGCCGTCTATTTCCATCCCTTCGCCGATCCCCTGGTGGTGGCCGGTCAGGGCACGCTCGGCCTCGAGATCGCCGAAGACGTGCCGGACATGGACGCGATTTTGATCGCCATCGGCGGCGGCGGCCTGATCGCCGGCATGGCGACGGCTCTTCGAGCCGGAAAGACGGCCGGTGCGTCGAAGTTGCGCATCATCGGTGTCGAGCCCGAGGGCGCACCGACGCTCAAGGCCTCTCTCGACGCCGATCGTGTCGTGACCCTGGACCGGATCACCACAGCGGTGCCGACCATGGCCGCACGCCGCACCGACGAGCGAATCTTCGACATCGTCCGGGCGACGGTCGACGAGGTCGTTCTGGTGCGGGACGACGAGATGCTCGAGGCGTCGCGCCGTCTCTGGTTCGAGATGGGCATCGCCGCCGACCTTTCCGGCGCCGCCTCGCTCGCCGCGCTGGGGCGGGCCGCAACCGCACTGGCGGGCGCTGCGCACATCGTCGCACTGGTCTGCGGCGCGGGTCCCGAAGGCACGTCGCCGCAAGCGGCCGGCGAGAACTGATGCAGGTCGGCAACAACCGCCGCGTGGCTGTGCTGGAGGTATGGAACGACGGCTGATCCTGCTCATTTGTCGGACAGGTTCGGGTCCCGGACTGTTTCGAACACAATCGAGGTACACGACAGATGCACAAGATCGGCTCGGCGCTCGCCGCCTCCGTGATCGGTCTCGCGGCCACCCAGCCCGCGATGGCCGGCTTCGAGCCCGGCTCGAGCAACATTCAGTTCGGCGCGAGCGCCGTTCACACGCAAGGCACCGACGACGGCAACATCAGCGCCGACGTCAGCTACGGCTACTTCCTGACCCAGGGGATCGAGCTCGGCGTCCTGCAGGGGCTGAACTGGCAGATCATCGACGATGCGGACGACATCTGGAGTGCCAGCACCGTCGGCTTCGCCAACTACAATTTCGGTGGCCCCGATTCGACGTTCGTGCCGTTCATCGGTGCGTTCGCCGGCGCGGTCTACAACGAGGACGACGCGACCGGCACCATCGGCCCGCAGGCCGGTGCGAAGGCGTTCATCAACGACACCACCTTCGCGCTGATCCGCTATCGCTACGAGTGGTTCATCGAGGATCTGGAGAACGGCGACCTCGACGACAATTCGAGCGACGGCAACCACGTCGTGACCGTGGGTCTCGGCCTGAAGTTCTAGGCTCGGGCCCCGGGCGAGAAAGGGCCGTCGGTCGCAACACCGACGGCCCTTTTTCGTTCAGCAGCTGAAGAGCACCGGAAGATCGGCGTGCTCGAGGACGTGATGGGTTGCGCCGCCGAAGATCAGCTCGCGCAGACGCGAATGACCGTAGGCACCCATCACCAGCAGATCGGCCCGCATCGTGCCGGCCTGCTCCAGCAGCGCCGGCCCGGCGTCGTCGCGCCCCTCCACCACCCGGCCGCGCGGTCGCAGACCATGCCGGGCCAGCGCCTCGACGGCTTCGTCGAGGAACAGGCCGGTGGCGTCGCCCACCGTCACCAGTTCCACCTCCTCCGCCTTTTCCAGAAACGGCAGCGCGTCGCGCAACGCCCTCGCCGATTCCTTGCGGCCGGACCAGCCGACGAGCACCCGGCGGCCGACGCTCGCGCCGCTGCCGCGCGGCAGCATCAGCACCGGTCCGCCCGCATCGACGATCAACTGTTCCGCCAGCTCCGGCGCGAGTGCGTCAATGCCGGATTGCCGCAATTGGGGCACGACGCACAGATCCGCGGTGCGGGCATGGGCGGCGTAACAGGTCGCAGGATCGCCGTCGTCGACACGCCAGGATGCGGCGACCGTGCCGCCCTCGGTATGACGGCGAAAGCACTCGGTGAGGCGATCGGCCACCTCCTGGCTGGAGCGCCGCTGCGCCTCGATCATTTCGGGACCGACATAGGCCGCCGCCTCGCCATAGCCCATCGGCATGGTGGGCGGCGGCACGACGTGAACCCCGAACAGGTGCGCGTCGCAGCGGCGCGCCAGCGCCACCGAAGCCTCGACCCGCTGATCGATCGCCTCGTCGTTCAGCATCTGCACCATGATCGTCCGATAGCTCATCCTCGTCCCTCCGCGGTCCCGTCCTGTACGAACTCCAGCCGATCACCGGCCTGCAGCCGATGGCAGTGTCGCGCCATGATCCAGGTCAATTGATCCGTCATCCTTCATCTCGACGCAAGACGAGAACGGCGGTGGCGATCCGGGCGCCGGTGGTGACCCAGCAGAGTGCGCCGAACGCCCAGGCCAGGATCGCGAAGTGCTGGGGCAGGAGGCAGAACAGGACGAAGAGAGCGATCGTCTCGCTGCCCTCGGTGATACCGCCCAGATAATAGAGCGACTTGCGGCCGCGCGCTTCGGTGGCGATGCCCCTCTTGGCCGCCATCACGGCGAAGGCGAGGAAGGAGCAGCCGGTACCGACGAAGGAGAAGATCAAAAAGGCGGCGGCCAGCGCCCGAGCCGCCGGATCGGCCACCGCGAAGGCGAAGACGACGCCCGAATAGAAGATGAAGTCGAGGGTGATGTCGAGATAGCCGCCCAGATCGGTGATCCCGCCCCGCCGGGCGACGGCGCCGTCGAGACCGTCGGCCGCGCGATTGACCAGCACCGCCACCAGGGCGATCAGATAGTACTCACCCGCCACCGCCGCCATCGCAGCGAGCCCGACGACGAAGCCGCCGACGGTGACACCGTTGGCCGTCACGCCCGTTCGTCTCAGTCGATCGGCGGCACGCTCGAGCGGCGGATCGATCCAGAGACGCAGATGGCGGTCGAGCACCCGTCAGGGCTCGTCGCTCGCGCCCGGCTCGTCCGCTCGTTCGACCGGCTGCGACGATCCGCCCGCGGCGCGTTCCGCCGCCGCCATGGCTCGTGCGCGAAAGACGGCGACGGGCAGTGAAAGGAAATAGGCGAAGCCGACGAGAAAGAGCGTGGTCCAGGTCTCCGTCACCAGAAAGACGAGGACGAGGCCCCCGGCGATCAGAACCGGCATCACCCAGGCCTGAGGAACACGCACCTTCTTGATGGAGAAGGTCGGCACGCGACTGACCATCATCAGGGCGACGAAGAGCATCATCGCGGCGTTGAGGTACCAGGTGCGGGCAAAGCCGTCGCCGAAGACGAACCAGGCGATCATCGGCAACAGCGCCAGACCGGCCGCCGCCGGAGCCGGAATGCCGGTAAAGAAATCGGCCATCCAGCGCGGCTTGTCGGGATCGTCGAGCTCGACGTTGAAGCGGGCGAGGCGCATGGCGCAGCAGGTGGCGAACAGCATCGCCAGCGCCCAGCCGATGGCCCGCACGTCGTGCAGCACCCAGAGATAGACGATGAACGCCGGTGCCACGCCGAAGCTCAGAAAATCCGCCAGACTGTCGAGTTGCTCGCCCAGCTTGCTGGTCAGATTGAGCATCCGTGCGGAACGTCCGTCCAGCCCGTCGAACACGACGGCCACCAGAACCAGCCCCACCGCCAGCTTCCACCGGCCGTCGAGCGCGTAGCGCATGCCCGTGAGGCCGGCGCAGAGGCCCAGGATCGTGAGCATGTTGGGCAGCAGATGGAGCAGCGGCCTCGCCTGCAGCCGCCGCTGCTTCGGCTCGTGCGCCGCCATCAGGCCGTGCGTCCGCGGCGCGGCGGTTGCTGCACGTCCAGCATGGCGATCACCGTCTCACCGGCCACCGCCTTCTGGCCCGGCACGACCGAGGGCACCGTGCCGGGCGGAAGGTAGACGTCGCATTTCGATCCGAAGCGGATGAGGCCCACACGGTCGCCGGCGCGCAGGCTGTCGCCCTCGTCGACGAAGCCGACGATGCGTCGGGCGACGAGGCCCGCGATCTGAACGAGCCCGACGACGTCGCCCCGATCGGTCACCAGCTTGAAGGACTGCCGCTCGTTCTCGTCGGACGCCTTGTCGGTCGAGGCGTTGAGATACTTGCCCTCGTGATAGGCGCGCCTGGCGACACGGCCGATGATCGGCGTGCGGTTCACGTGGGTGTCGAAGATGTTCATGAAGATGCCGACGCAAGGCAGCGCCTGCGCTCCCATCTCGAGTTCCGGCGGCGGCACGCGGGCGTGGGTGTGCACCACCATGCCGTCGGCCGGGCTGCTGACGACGGCGGGATCGTCGATCGTCGTGCGCTCGGGATCCCTGAAGAAGAAGACACACCAGGCCGTCGCCACGAGGCCGAGCCAGAAGAGCGGCGTCCAGATGAAGCCGAGGACGACCGAGACGCCGAAGAAGATGGCGATGAAGGGCCAGCCGGCCGGGTGGATGGGCACCAGAAGCGAGCTCGGGGAACCGGGATCTTTCATGCAGTCTCCGCTTTCGTGGTCGAGGGTCCAGGGGTGCAACGCGGCGGGGCCGAAGAGGGCTCCCGACGAACGAAGACACCGTCCATCTGCAACTGGCGCGCGAGCTTGCGCTCGAAATAGCCCGGCAGGACGAGATGGAGGTCGAAACCGCGCTCGTCCATCTCGTCGATCATCCGCCGCCAGTCTCTCTCCCCCTGATACAGCGACACCAGCGCCATCTCCAGTTGCAGGCTCGTGAGCCGGTCGAGCAGGCCGGCCGCACCGGCCAGAACCTGCGGCTCGTAGCCCTGCACGTCGACCTTGAGATGCAGGCGGACGGCGGGGCCGACATCGATCCCGTCCAGCCGTCGCATCGCGACCTTCTCGCGCGCCTGCACCACGGAGCTCGGCGAGAGGCGGCGCAACAGATCGTTCTGGGCCAGCAGCGAGCTCATGTCGCTCTCCGCCGAGACCCCGATCTCGACCTCGCCGTCACGCTCACCCAGCGCCATGGCCGGGGCGACCTCCCACGCCGCATCGTCCCGGGCACGCGCCGACAATGCGGCATGCGCCGACGCCAGCGGCTCGAAGGACAGGAGCCGGCCGCCATAGCCGTACCGGCGGAGCCGGGCTCCGTACTGACCGGCATTGGCGCCGACGTCGAGCACGAGGTCGATCGCGTGGTGGTGCAGCAGTGCGACGAGCTGCGCCATCGGATCACGCGGCTTGTCGGGGCGGACCGGAGCCCGCCCGCCGATGCCGGCCACCCAGGAGAGCCAGTCCACGGGCTCAGGCCGGTCGCGGCGCGGGCAAGGACCCGAAGTCTTCCGGCAGCCCGAAGACGTCGATCTCGCGCTCGACGCCGCGCAGACGGTAGGCACCGACATGGACCAGTCGGACCCGCGCCCCTTCGCACAGGGATGCGAAATCGCCGGACAGGAGAATGTCCCGGCGCAACTCCTTGGTCAGGCCGTCGAGCCTCGAGGCGACGTTGACCGCCGGACCGATGACGGTGAAATCGAGCCGGGTGGCCGCACCGATATTGCCCCACATGACGTCGCCCGCGTGCAGCACGATGCCGAAGCCGATCTCGGGCTGTTGCTCCTCACGCCGTGCTTCGTTGATCGCACGCATCGCACGGCGGGCCTCGAGTGCGGCCTGCAGCGCCCGCTCGCAGGCACGCGGTTCCTCGAGGGGAAAGACGGCCAGCATCCCGTCACCGAGAAATTTGAGGATGTCGCCGCCATGCTCGAGGACGGGGCTGGCCATGGCGTCGAAATAGGCGTTGAGGCAGCCGATGACGTCGTCGCGGGGCCAGCTTTCCGAGAGCAGCGTGAAGCCGCGCATGTCGCAGTGCCAGATGGCGGCACGCACGGTCTCGCCGCTGCCCCGCCGGATGTCACCGGCGAGGATCCGCTCGCCGGCATGGCTGCCGACATAGGCGTTCAGCAGGTTCTTGGCGATCCGCCGGTTGGAGCGGAGCTCGACCGCCATGCCGAGCACCGGCAGGATGTCGGCGATCGTCGTCAGCTCGCCGGTCGTGAACCCGCCCGCACGACGCGTCGAGAAAGCCGCGGCGTTGATGTTGCCGCTGACGCAGGGCACCGCCATCATGACATAGTCGACATGGCCGGCCTCCCGCAGATCGTCGTAAATCGGATAGTTCGGCCCTTCCTCCTCCGGTCGATCGAGACGCCGCCGGATGCCGGCGACCTCGCCGTCGAAGATCGCGCGGACCGGGCTTTCGAGATAGCGCTGGTTGCGCATCGCGTCGTGACTGTAGAGATTCACGGCCGCCTCCTCGTAGCCCGGCTCCCAGAGGAAGAGACCGCCCAGGAATTGCGGATGCAGGGTGCGCAGGGCGAAGGTCGCCCGGTCGATGGCGAGCCCGTCCTCCACCAGCCGCCGGCAGACCTCGCCGAAGACCAGATCGGCGAAGGGCTCGCCGGTCGTCTCGTGCACCAGCCAGTCGAGCGCCCGGCTGCGTGACGTCGGCCATGTCCCCGGTACCGCCGTCATCCGGCGGCCTGTTCGAGATCCTTCAGGCGCAGCTTCGCGGCCGTCAGATCCTGGGTGGTGTGGTAGAGCCGCGACGCCAGCTCGTGCATGATCTCGACACCGACCAGGGGAAACTGCGTGACGAGGTTGAAGAACCCGTCCTTGGAAACGCGAAGGGTCGAGAGGTCGGTGGCGGCGACCACCGTGGCCGTGCGCGGCACGTCGCAGAGAATGGCGATCTCGCCGACGATCTCGTTCCTGCCCAGGGTCGCCACCTTGAGCGTCTGATCGTCGGCGACGGTCACGAGGATGTCCGCTTCGCCGTCGAGCAGGATGAAGGCGGCGTCGCCGACGTCTCCCTGGCGGCAGACCACGTCGCCCTGCGCGAATTCCAGATGCTCGCTGGTGAACGCCAGCAGCTTGAGCTTGGCCGGGTCGACCTTCTTGAACAGCGGAATGTTCCGGAGAACTTCCACGTCGCGCTGCAAAGTCATGTCGCGCCTTCCCTTCGACCGGTTCTCTGGGCCCTTCGACCGATACCCTGGACCCTTCGACTGATTTGCTGCGCCCTTCAGCTCGTCGTGCCGACGAGGCGACGGAGCGCACTGCCCTCCCCGTCCAGCTTTTCCACTTCGCCTTTCTCGATCACCTGCCCGCGATCGAGCACGACGACGTGGGCGAAGTGGCGGACGACGGAGTGATCCTGCGACGTCCAGATGACGGTGCGGTCGGCGAACCGCTGCAGGACCGCCTCGAGTATGGCTTTGGCTTCGTGCCGGTCCAGGGGTGCCAGGGCATCGTCGAGGATGAGCACTTCCGGCTGCTTGACCAGAGCCCGCGCGAGCGCCAGCTTCTGCCGCTGCGCGGCCGACAGCCGACCGCCCGCCAAGCCGCACTGTGCCCGCAGGCCCACCTCGACCACACCCTCGCGGAGCCCCTGCTTCTCCAGGATCTCGGTGATGAGTGCGGCGATCTTCTCGGCCGCCTGCGCCTGGCCGTAGGTGATCTTGCCGAACAGGATGTTGTCCTGCACGGCGGCCGCACGGTTGTAGGTCCCGGGATCGAAGAAGGCGATGGAGTCCTCGAGTTCTTCGGGCAGACGTTCCCGGAACAGCCGTCGCGCCTCGAGGATCCGTTCCTGCAGGTCACGCGACACGAGATCCAGCCGGTGGCGGGCCGGGATCAGCTTGAAGGGCAGCGAGAGGAGACGGTTGCGGTCGGCCGCGTCGATCTCGTCCAGATGGGCGATGTCGGTGCGCCCGAGCAGGCTCTTGTAGTCCGGCAGCTCCTCCGGCTCGATGAAGCTGAACTGGCGGAAATACTCGTGATCGGGCGGCAGATCGGCGAACAGCTCGAGCATCGTCGCCGCCAGTCGATAGCCCACCTCGATCAGCTCGCGGGTCAGCCCCACCTCGTCGAGAATGCCGCGGACATGGGCATGGTCGGCCAGCCGGTCGACGTCGAAGGTGTCGTCGATCGGCGTGCCGAAGATGAGGTTCTCGGCGATCGTCGCGTTCTCGTTGTAGCGGTCCGGATGGAACGCTTCGACCAGGCGCGACGAGCGGGCGTCCGCGGCGAGACGCTCCTGCATGGCGCGCCGCGCCTCGAGCAGCGCCTCCTGAAGCGCCTCGTCGCCTTCGGCCCGCAGACTGCCCCGCAAGCCCAGCAGATAAGCGTCCTGATCGAGATGCACGAGCGTGAGAAGCTCGATCAGGACCGAAAGGCGCGCCTCGTCGTCGTCGAGGCCGGCGGACGCGTAATCCGTCCATTCGTCGTCGGGATAGAAGGGCGCGTTGCCGGCGCGCTCGGCTTCCTCGAGATAGGCCTCGCGCGCCGCCTCGTCGGCGGCCGGGGCCAGGGGTCGGCGGCGCAGGCCGTAGAGCAGATTGTCGGCGATGCTGCCCGAGAAGATCTGCGCCGGATTGCCGACGAACGCGATCTTCCGCCCCTTGACCGAATCCGGCAGGCTCTCCAGATCGATCCCGTCATAGCTGACGCGCCCGGCACTGGGCGAGACCAGGCCCGCCAGACACATCACCAGATCCGCCTTGCCGCTGCCCGAGCGGCCGGCGATCGCCAGGTGCGTCGGCAGTGGCAGATCGAAAGCGACCCCGTCGAGTACGGCGTTGCCCTCCTCGTCGCTCAACGTCAGATGGCTCACCCGCAGGTCCTGCCGGAAGGCCGGCGCATCCTCGGGCGGATCGGCGGCGACCAGCTTCTGGTCCCTAAGCCCCGCCGGCACGAACTGGGCGATCACCTGATCGTACTTGATCCGCACGTCGTAGAGCGTCTGATAGAAGGACAGCAGCTCCTTCCACGGCGAGGCGATGTCCTTTTGCGCGCCGATCACCGCGACCAGCGCGCCCACCGTCAGATCGCCCTGGATCACCAGATAGCCGCCGATCGCATAGAAGAAGAACGGACCCAGTTGCGCCATGAAGTTGTTGATGAACTTGATCAGGAACTTCTTCTTGTAGATGTCGAAGCGGATGTTGAAGACCTGCGCCAGCTCGCTCGAAAAGCGCGTCTGCTCGTAGAGCGTCGCGTCGTTGCCGCGGATGTCGCGCACGCCACCGGCGGCCTCGCTGATCTTCTCGGCGTTGCGCCGGACCTGCCGCACCCGCTCCTTGCCCAGCCGGTTCACCTGCGCCTGCAGCTTGGGGATCAGCCAGACCTGCAGCGGATAGAGCGCGATGGCGGCCAGCCCGAGGATGGGATCCTGCACGAACATGAAGGTCAGGCTGATCAGCAGCGTGCCGCCCTGCAGCCCGGGCGTGGTGACCGCCTCGCCGACGAAACCGCCCAGCGGCTCGACTTCGGCGTTGATCATCTGCACCAGCTCGCCCTGGCTCATCCGCTTGAGATGCGGCAGGGGAAAGCGCAGCACGTGATCGAAGAGCTGATAACGCAGCCGCCGCAGCATCCGCTCCGACACCACGCCGGCATAGACGTTGACGACGTATTTGAGCCCGCCCGAGACCAGCACGACGAGCAGGAAGAGACCGCACAGCGTCCAGAGCAGATGCAACTGGTCCCAGGTCCGGCCGAGGAACTGCGGCGCCACGTCCTCGCCCAGCGCGCGATTGATGATCAGCTTGGGCAGTTCCAGCGCCGCATAACCGAGCGGCAGGGTGAGCGCCGTGAGTGCGAGGATCACCGCCTGCTGCTTCCAGGCATAACGCCTGAGAAAGCCGAAAATCGTCGGTTCCATCACCCCGCCTTCGATACCGGCCGCCTCTCACGCCGGCTGCCCCCTTTCTAGGCGAGGTTGCGCACGGCACCAAGCACGCTTCACGCGGGTGTCCGGCGGGTGGGGCGCCGACGCCGGAGGGTCGCACCCTTGTCTCTTGCAAGCCTGTCATGTTGGTGGTGGCAGACGAGA
>JAGREO010000024.1 GCA_020446525.1 Geminicoccaceae bacterium
GTGATGCCGCAGACCATCGAGGCGATCAGCCACGCCAGGGCGGCGAACGTGCCGATGATCGTCGCGATCAACAAGATCGACCGCCCCGAGGCCGACCCGAGCAGGGTCAAGCAGGAATTGCTGAGCCACGACGTGGTGGCAGAGGAATTCGGCGGTGACGTTCAGTGCGTCGAGGTCAGCGCGCTCAAGCGCCAGGGCCTGGAAAAGCTGATCGAGGCCATCCAGCTTCAGGCCGAGTTGCTCGAGCTCAAGGCGAACCCCGAGCGCGAGGGACACGGTATCATCGTCGAGGCGCGGCTCGATCGCGGCCGCGGCGTTGTGGCGACGGTGCTGGTCCAGCGCGGCACGCTCAAGGTCGGCGATCTGGTGGTCGCCGGTGCCCAATGGGGCCGCGTGCGCGCGCTGATCGACGATCACGGCCGTCAGGTGAAGGAAGCCGGCCCGAGCATGCCGGTTGAAATCCTGGGCCTGGACGGCGTGCCGGAAGCCGGCGATCTGCTCAACGCGGTCGAGAACGAGCGCCAGGCACGGGAAGTGACCGATTATCGCCAGCGCAAGCGGCGCGACGTGCAGCAGGCGGCGGGCGGTCCCAAGGTTTCGCTCGAGGACATGTTCAACCAGCTCAAGAGCGGCGAGATCCAGGAACTTCCCGTGGTGGTCAAATCCGACGTGCACGGCTCGCTCGAGGCGATCCAGGCCGGCCTCGAGAAGATCGGCAACGACGAAGCGAAGGTGCGTGTGTTGTTCGGCGGTGTCGGCGGCATCACCGAGAGCGACGTCACGCTGGCCCAGGCGTCGAATGCGGTGATCGTCGGCTTCAACGTCCGTGCCAACGTCCAGGCGCGCGATATGGCCAGGCGCGACGGTCTGGAAATCCGCTACTACTCGATCATCTACGAGCTGCTCGACGAGATGAAGGGCATTCTCTCGGGCATGCTCTCGCCCGAGTCGCGCGAAGTCATCCTCGGTCATGCCGAGATCCGCGAGGTGTTCAACGTCACCAAGGTCGGCAAGATCGCCGGCTGCCGGGTGGTCGACGGGCTGGTACGTCGTGGCGGCCGCGCGCGCCTGCTGCGCGACGACGTGGTGGTCTACGAGGGCGAGCTCGGCTCGCTCAGGCGCTTCAAGGACGACGTGCGCGAGGTCCGCGAGGGGTTCGAGTGCGGCATGTCGATCGAGGGATACAACGACATTCGCCAGGGCGATCTGATCGAGGTGTACGAGGTGCAGGAAGTTGCCCGCACGCTCCAATAGGCCTTCCTCGGATGCACCGTCGCAGCGTCAGCTCAAGGTGGGCGAGGAGCTGCGCCACCTGCTGGCCGACCTGTTTCTGCGCGGTGAGGTCCACGACCCGCGACTTCGGCAGGTCGACCTCACGGTGCTCGAGGTGCGCATGAGCGGCGATCTGCGGCACGCGACCGTGTTCGTCAGCCAGCTCGGTCGCGACGAACCGGCACCCGAGGTGCTGGCCGGGCTCGAAGCGGCGTCCGGCTATCTCGGCGGACGCGCCGCGCGGGAGATGAACCTGAAATACGCGCCGCGGCTGCGCTGGTCCGTGGACGAGACGCAGCGTCACGTCGATCGCATCGAGCGGTTGCTCGACGAAGGTCTCGGTTCGGCCCGTCGCTCCCACGAACGGGAGGGCTGAACCGTGGGCAGGAGGCGGCGTCGCGGCCGGCCGATCAACGGCTGGCTGATCGTCGACAAGACCGAAGGCATGACCTCGACCCACGTCGTCAACGTCGTCAAGGCGATGACCCGGGCGGACAAGGTCGGCCACGGCGGCACCCTCGATCCGCTGGCGACCGGTGTGCTGCCGATCGCCATGGGCCACGCCACCAAGACCGTCTCCTATGTGATGGACGCGCCCAAGCGCTATCGCTTCACCATGCGGCTGGGTGAAGCGCGCGACACCGACGACGCCGAGGGGCAGGTGACGGCGCGGAGCGATCGCCGGCCGACCGACGCCGAGATCGAGGCACTGCTGGACGATCACATCGGCGACATCATGCAGACACCGCCCGCCTTCGCCGCCGTCAAGGTGCAGGGTGAGCGGGCCTACGACATCGCGCGTCGCGGCGAGAGCGTCGAGCTCGAGCCGCGCACCGTGCACATCGAGACGTTCGAGCTGGTCGAGCGCCCGGACGAGGACCATGCGGTCTTCGAGGTCACCTGCGGCAAGGGCACCTATGTGCGTGCGCTGGCGCGGGACATCGGCCGGGAGCTCGGTTGTCTCGCGCATGTGAGCGCTCTGCGTCGACTGGCGGTCGGTGCCTTCGACGAGACCGGGGCGATCACCCTCGACACCCTGCGGCGGATCACGGACGACGATGCCCTGCCGCAGGTCCTGGTTCCGGTTACGACAGCGCTGGCCGACATCCCGGCGTTCGCCGTCACCGGACCGCAAGCCGACCGGCTGCGCGCCGGGCAGTCGATCGTCGTCGTCCCGCGTCTGGTCCAGGGACTGGACGAGGGCGAGGCGGTCGACGGTTGCACCATCAAGGCCGTGCAGGACGGCGACGTGATCGCCCTGACCCGGCTCGAAGGTGGCGAACTCGCCCCGTTGCGTGTTTTCAACCCCTGAACGAACGGCGACCGTGGTCGCTCATGGAGTAGACGATGTCGATTACCCAGGAACGCAAGGTGGAGGTCATCAAGGACTTCGCCACCAGGGACAACGATACGGGTTCGCCCGAAGTGCAGGTCGCGATCTTGAGCGAGCGGATCAACAATCTGACCGAGCATCTCAAGACGCACCAGAAGGATTTCGCCTCGAGGCGCGGCCTCTTGATGATGGTCGGCCAGCGGCGCCGGCTGCTCGACTATCTCGCCCGCACCCGGAGCGACCGATACAAGACGCTGATCGAGCGGCTGGGCTTGCGCCGCTGATCGACGAGACGATTGGGCGGGTCCGCGATGGCGCGGGCCCGCGCCGTTCGCCGCACCGGTTGCGGCGGGACGAGGAACGACGGGAAAAGACATCGATGTTCGACGTGACCGTGAAAGAGACCGAATGGGGCGGCAAGACGCTGCGCCTGGAGAGCGGGCGTATCGCCCGGCAGGCCGACGGCGCCGTGCTTGCGACGCTGGGCGAGACCGTGGTTCTGGCGACCGCCACCGCCGCCCGTTCGGTCAAGCCGGGGCAGGATTTCTTCCCGCTTACGGTCAACTATCAGGAAAAGACCTTCG
>JAGREO010000219.1 GCA_020446525.1 Geminicoccaceae bacterium
GGCGGCCAGCGGCAGCGTGTCGCCATCGCCCGGGCGCTGGCGCTCGAGCCCGAGGTGATCATCTGCGACGAGGCGGTCTCCGCGCTCGACGTCTCGATCCAGGCCCAGGTGATCCGCCTGCTGGCCGATCTGCGTGACCGGCTGGGGCTGTCCTACATCTTCATCGCCCACGACCTGCCGGTGGTTCGCGACATCGCCGACCGGGTGCTGGTGATGCAGGCCGGCAAGGTCGTCGAGCAGGGGAGCGTCAGGCAGGTCTTCGAAGCGCCGACGCACCCCTACACCCGGGCACTGCTGGCGGCGTCGCCGGTGCCGGAGGTGACCGCGGTGACGCCGTGAGGCGGCGTCAACCGGCGCCCGGATGATCGCCCGGATGATCGCCCGGATGATCGCCCGGATGATCGCCCGGATGATCGCCCGGATGATCGATGGCGCCCACGTGAAGCACCGGCGACGCATCGAGACCGGCGGCACCCAGCAGGGCCGCGATGCGCTCGAGCGCTGCCACCAGCATCGCCTGCTCCCAGTCGGGCAGTTGCTCGAAGCGTGCGGTGAAGTTCTCGTGCAGCGGGTCCGGAGCGGCTTCGAGAGCGGCGCGGCCGGTGTCGGTGAGCGATATCCAGATCTGGCGCCGGTCGCTGTCGCCGCGCTGCCGGCGGACGAAGCCGCGGCTCTCGAGCTTGTCGACCAGCGCCGTCGCCGTCGCCTGCCCGACGCCGGCCTGAGACGCCACGGTCTTGGCGGTCGCTTCGCCGGCATGGCGGACGATCTGCAGGACGATCAGTTGCGGCGTGCTCAGCCCCGTCTCGCGCGCCAGAAGACGTGCATGACTTTCCGTGGCGCGGAGAATGCGCCGGAGCGCGATCAGCGAAGTGAGCGCCCTGTCGTGCATGTTTCCGGCTCCGCAGAGGGCCCGCGACAACTCGATCAGACTAGGACGATCGCGCGCCTGCGACCAGTCGATACATGATTCTTCGTCTTACGAACTATCTGGCCGTCAGTGATATGTGCTGCATTGCAAACAACGGCATGCCGTCTCATCATCAAACTGTTGAGAATGAACGTATGTTCATCGAGGGTGAGCAACCTTTGAGAGAATTGGATTAAAATCTATCAACCCTTGCAGCGAAGGAAACGGTTGCAAAATGCGGGGTGGGAGGTTATATGTCCTTCGTCTTTCGAAACAGATTCGAGGTCGCGCATGAGTGTCCGCGAGATGCAACCGGCGAACACCGGAAGCGTCCCCGTCGTCTTTCGGCAACCCACCAAGGAGGATGGGGCGCGGATATGGCGGCTGATCGAGAGTTGCCGTTCGCTCGACGACAATTCGCTCTACTGCAATCTCCTGCAGTGTGATCATTTTTCCGAGACCTGCATGCTCGCCGAGCGTGGCGATGCGCTGCTGGGCTGGGTGTCGGGCTACCGGTTGCCGGCCGAGCCCGAGACCCTTTTCGTCTGGCAGGTCGCCGTGGCACCGCAGGCCCGCGGCCAGGGCATCGGTCGCCGCCTGCTGCAGAAGCTGCTCGACGCGCCGGTCTGTGACGACGTCGTGCGGCTCAAGACCACGATCACCGCCGACAACGACGCCAGTTGGGCCCTTTTCACCTCGGTCGCCGACCGATTGGAAGCGTCGCTCGACCGCGAGCCCTATTTCGAGCGGCATTCGCATTTCGACGGGCATCATGCGACCGAGCATCTGGTGACCATCGAGCGCTCGGCCGTCGAGAGCGCCGCCGCCTGAGCGGCCGACCGGCCGGCCCTGGCGGCTCGCCGGTCCTCTTCCATTCATCTCCCATTTCTCCACGAGGTCACGTCATGAAGAGCATCGTCGCCGGCGGCTCTGCGCCGGACGTCTTTGCGCGCCGCGAGAGCGAAGCGCGCAGTTATTGCCGCAGCTTTCCGGTCACCTTCACATCCGCCCGCAATGCCCGGATGACCGACGAGAACGGGCGCAGCTACATCGATTTTCTCGCCGGCTGCTCGTCCTTGAACTACGGGCACAACGACCCGGACATGAAGGCGGCCCTGATCGCCCATCTCGAGCGCGACGGCATCGCCCACGGTCTCGACATGCGCACCGACGCCAAGGCCGCCTTTCTCGAGACCTTCGAGCGCACGATCCTCGAGCCGCGCGGCATGGAGCATCGCGTCCAGTTCACCGGCCCGACGGGAGCCAACGCCGTCGAAGCGGCGCTCAAGCTCGCACGCAAGGTCACCGGCCGCAGCAACGTGATCGCCTTCACCAACGGTTTTCACGGCGTCACGCAGGGTGCGCTCGCCGCCACCGGCAACCGGCATCATCGCGGCGCCGCCAACGGTCCGCTGACCTCGGTCACCCGCATGCCCTATGACGGCTATATGGGCGAGGGGACCGACGGTCTGGCGATGATCGAGCGGATGCTCGAGGACGGCTCGTCCGGCATCGATGCGCCCGCCGCCTTCATCGTCGAGCCGGTGCAGGGCGAGGGCGGCCTGAACGCCGCATCGGCCGAATGGCTGCGGGGCATCCAGCGTCTCGCCAGGGCGCACGGCGCGCTCTTCATCGTCGACGACATCCAGGCCGGCTGCGGCCGCACCGGCAGCTTCTTCAGCTTCGAGGGCATGAGTATCGAGCCCGATCTCGTCACCATGGCGAAATCGCTCTCGGGCTTCGGTCTGCCGATGGCGGTGCTGCTCGTCCGTCCCGAGCACGACATCTGGGCGCCGGCCGAGCACAACGGCACCTTCCGCGGCAACAACCACGCCTTCGTCACGGCCCGGGTGGCACTCGAGAAGTTCTGGAGCGATCAGGCGTTCCAGGTACTGGTCGAGAGCCGCGGCACCTATCTGGCCGAACGGCTGGCGACCATCGCCGAAACGATCCCGGGCGCGGTGCTCAAGGGGCGCGGCATGATGCGCGGCATCGACATGGGCTCCGGCGAGATCGCCGCCGACATCTGTGCCACGTGTTTCGAGAACGGCCTGATCATCGAGACCTCGGGCGCCGATGACGAGGTGGTCAAGGTGCTGGCCCCGCTGACGATCGAAGCGGAGACGTTCGCCCGGGGGCTCGATATCCTGCAGGCGGCGGTGGGCGCCCGAATGCAGGCGCCGCGCGCGGCCTGAATGGAGACATGAGGGATGATCGTTCGTGATCTCGCCGAAGCGAGGAAGACCCGTCGTCTGGTCGAGGCGGAGGGCTGGAACAGTGTCCGTTTGCTGCTCAAGTCCGACGGCATGGGCTACAGCTTTCACATCACCACCATCCACCCCGGCGCCGAGCTCCACTTCGAGTACAAGAACCACCTCGAATGCGTCTATTGCATCGAGGGGAACGGCTCGATCGAGGACAGCACAACGGGTGAGGTCCACCCGATCCGCCCCGGCGTGATGTACGCCCTCGACCGGCACGACGCGCACGTGCTGCGGGCCGAGACGTCGATGACCATGGCCTGCGTCTTCAATCCGCCCGTGACCGGCCGCGAGGTGCATCGGCCCGACGGCTCCTATGCGCTCGAAGGAGAGGCCGTATGACCGCACGGCCGGCGAACGCCGATCGGGGCGGGCACACCGTCGAGAAGATCGGCGGCACGTCGATGAGCCGTACGCCGGAGCTGGTCGACACCATCTTCGGCGGCGATCGTCCGCCGCAGGACCGCTATGGGCGGATTTTCGTCGTCTCCGCCTATGGCGGCGTCACCGATCTGCTGCTGGAGCACAAGAAATCCGGTGAGGCGGGGGTCTATGCGCGCTTCACCGACACCGAGGACGCCTATGGCTGGAGTGCCGCGCTCACGACCGTCGCCGAGCGCATGCGGGCGATCAATGCGGCGATCCTCGACGATCCGGGCGACCGGCGCGATGCCGACGCCTTCGTCCGCGAGCGGATCGAGGGCGCCCGCAACTGCCTGATCGATCTCGAGCGCCTGTGCTCCTACGGCCATTTCCAGGTGGCGCAGCATCTCCTGACCGTGCGCGAGCTGCTGGCCGGGCTGGGCGAGGCGCACGCCGCCTACGGCACCGTGCTGGTGTTGCGGCGCCGCGGCATCAACGCCCGTTTCGTCGATCTCTCGGGCTGGCGGGACGAGACGCATCCGTCGCTCGACGAGCGCCTCGCCGGCGCCTTCGCCGAGATCGACCTGACGCGCGAGATGCCCGTGGTCACCGGCTATGCCCAGTGCCGCGAGGGCCTGATGCGCGCCTTCGACCGCGGCTATACGGAAGTCACCTTCGCGCGGCTGGCGGCGCTCACCGGTGCGCGCGAAGCCGTCATCCACAAGGAGTTCCATCTCTCCTCGGCGGATCCCGCCATCGTCGGCGGCGACAAGGTGGTGAAGATCGGCCGGACCAATTACGACGTGGCCGACCAGCTTTCCAACATGGG
>JAGREO010000220.1:0-13873 GCA_020446525.1 Geminicoccaceae bacterium
ACGTATTCGCCGCCGCGGATCTCGCAGTCGCCGACCGAGGTCTTGATCGGCCGGCGGGGTGCGAGGTAGCTCGCCTGGCGGCCGAGCTTGCGGACCTGGGACGGCAGCAGGCAGTCGACCACGAGGAACTCGTCGGCGTCCTGGCGTGCCGCGGTGGCGAGCTTGTCGCCGGCGCGCCCGGGCGCCGCACCCTGTTCCGCGCAGCCGGCGAGCACCGTCATTCCCAAAGCGAGAAGGAGGGCGGTGGAGCGGATCGGGCGGAACATGGGCGGTACTCCTCTTGCGACGATCGGGCGGGCTCGAGGTCGTGGGGTCAGAAGCCGATGCGGAAGCCCACGAAGATCGCGTGCGATTCGAGATCCTCGAGGGCCACCACCGTCTGGTAGTCGACGAAGGCGCTGATGTCGTTGGGCAGCGCCAGGGCGAGGCTGAAGCCCAGCTCGCCGTAATTGTCGTCCTTGTCCTCCGGCGCCAGCTCGAACGCCGAGAGGCCGGTCGGATCGGCGGCGTAGCGGAACTCGACCCCGTCGTCGTCGCCGGCCAGTTCGAACACCCAGGCGGCGTTGACGCTGGGCGTGAGGACGCCGAAATCGAAGCTCAGGGGCATGCTCGCCTGGGCGCCGATCGTCGTGGTGAAGCTCTCGGCCGTCTGGTCGTCGAACTCCAGATTGAGGCCGCCGGCGCCTTTTTCGCTGAAGCCGTCGATCTCGGCGCGCGCATAGCTGACCGCCACCCTGGGCGTCACCGTCGCTCCGCCGAGCGGGATGTCGTAGCCCGCGGTGAGACCGACGTCGAAGAAGAGGCTGTCGAAATCGCCTCGTGCCTTGCGGTCGATGTCGCCGTCCGGATTGCCGTCACCGTCGATGTCGACGCCGCCCGGATTGGGAATGAAGATGTGCCGGTCGCTCTCGTAATCGCCGTAGCCGATCCGGCCGACACCGTCGATGAACAGGCCCTGCTCGGTGTAATAGGTGCCGTAGAGCGAGACCGAGTAGCTGTCGTTGTCGAGCGACTGGCCGCCGGGCGAATCGATGGTGCTGTCGAAATCGGCCTCGAAGCGGGAATAGCCGATGGCGACGCCGGCGATCAGCGAGGGGGTGATGCGGTAGTCGATGCCGGCGACGAGATTGCCGGTGTCGAAATCGAAGCCCTCGACCTCGCTCGTGTCGTCCTTGTCGCCGAAGCGGTAGCCGGCCGAGACGAAGGCGCCGAAGCGACCGCCCTTGGCCTCGGTGAGCCCGCCTATGTCGTCGCCCTCCTGGGCGATGGCGAACTCCGGATCGGCGCTGGCGATCTGATAGTCGCGCCTGCGATCGAAGCCGGCGATCGAGAGCGGTGACGTGACCGTGGCGGCGCGCAGCGAGCCCAGCCGGGCGCCCATCGCCGCCACCTGGGTCTGGCGCACCTTGGCGATCTCGAGCTGCGGCGTCTGCAGCTCTTCGCCGGCGATCGACTGGACCACGCCGTTGTAGGTTTCGGGGTCGGCGATGTTGAAGCCGTTGGCCGGGGGATTGCCGCCGTTGAGCACGACCGCGTTCTGCACCATGCCCGTGCAGATGCGCTGCAGTTCGCCGGTGGGCGTGCCGTCGAGCGAATTGTCCGCGTTCAGGCCGACCAGCGTCGGACAGACATTGTCGATCGAATTGCCCATGGTCTGCTGGGCCCTGTTCTGGCCCGCCACCTGATCGACCTGCATGGCGTCCTGCGCCCGCACCGGGCCGCAAGCCATGGTGATCGCGACCAGCGACGTGGTCGTGCCCAGCAATATCCCGTGCCGCATCCGTTTCACCCCCCAGTTTACATTTGTGCGCATCGTCGACGAACCTCACCCGACGGGCGGCTTTCTCTGCCGCTGCCGTTTCGCACCTGACACGTTCGAGAACATTTTGGCAAACGCCGATCGTCCGGCAAAGCACATTCGCTCACCCGGGTAGTGCTCGCGCAACCGGTGCGAGTATTCACTTTGACCGCGTACTACCTCTTGCTCATGAAACCGTGCCGATCGAGCATTCTGACGCGCCGGCGTTCTTCCTGCAGTGTTCTCGATCACATCACGAACGCGCGAGCGGTCGGTCCCTGCGGGATCGTGCGGGGCGTCCGCTGCATGCTTGCGAGCGCCACGCGATGCGCTAGGGTGACGCCCGGATGTTCTCAGGCCGGATGTTCTCAGGGAGGAAACGATGATCCGCCGCCATGCCTTCGCACTTCTCGCCGCCACCGCCGCCGTCGCGATCGTCGGCGGCCTCGCAGGCGCCGCCAAGGCCGCCTATCCCGAGCGGCCGATCACCCTGATCGTGCCCTGGGGTGCGGGCGGCGGCACCGACGCCACCGGGCGAATTCTCGGCAGTCTCATGGAGGCCGACCTCGGTGTGCCGGTGAACGTCGTCAACCGCACCGGCGGATCGGGCGTGGTCGGTCATTCGGCGATCGCCGAGGCCGAACCGGACGGCTACACGATCGGCGTCGTCACGGTCGAGATCGGCATGATGCACTGGGCCGGGCTGACCGACCTGACGCACGAGGACTACACGCCGCTGGCGCTCTACAACGAGGACCCGGCCGGGCTGCAGGTGCGTGAGGACGCACCCTGGAGCACCGCGCAGGAATTCCTCGATGCGGTCGCCGCCGATCCGGCCGGCACCTACAAGGCTTCGGGCACGGGGCAGGGCGGCATCTGGCATCTGGCGCTGGCGGGCATGCTGCAGGCGGCCGGCATGGAGCCCGACCGTGTGCCGTGGGTGCCCTCGCAGGGTGCCGCACCGGGGCTGCAGGATCTGGTGGCGGGCGGTGTCGCCGTGGTGCCATGCTCGGTGCCCGAGGCGCAGTCGCTCATGGAGGCGGGCAAGGTCAAGAGCTTGGCGGTGATGTCGGCCGAGCGCAACCCGACCTTTCCCGACGTGCCGACGCTGAAGGAGGCGACGGGCATCGACTGGAAGCTCGGCGCCTGGCGCGGCATCGCCGGCCCCAAGGGGCTGCCCGACGAGGTGACGCAGAAGCTGGTGCCGCTGCTCGAGAAGATCCACGGCAGCGACGAGTTCCGCGACTTCATGAATCAGCGCGGCTTCGGCATGGTCTGGAAGGGCCCGGACGATTATCGCCAGTTCATGGTCGAGAGCGACGAGGCGCTGGGCGGGGTGATGAAGGGGCTCGGGCTCGCTCAGTAAGAACGGTACCGGTCGCGATGGGCAGGACGCGAGGAGCGGGGCGTGAGGCTGGGTGACGGCACCTCCGGTGTGGTGGTGATCGCGGGTGCGGCGGCGATTGCCGCCGCGGCCACGACCTTTCCGGACACCCACGGCCAGGCCTATGGGCCCGACCTCTTCCCCAACATCATCGCGGCCGGCTTCGTTCTCGCCGGGCTGCTGCTGATCAAGGAGGGCTGGCCGCAGCCCGATCGCGGCTTCACGGTGAGCCTCGAAGTGGCGGCGGGCGGCGGCCGGCCGCTGGACGCCCTGGTGGTGATCGCCGCCATCGTGCTCTTCATGGTGCTGACCGGGCCGCTCGGCTTCGTGCTCACCGCGACGCTGGTGACGACGGCGACCATCGCCTGGTTCCGCCGCGGTCATCTGCTCTCGGCGGTGCTGGTCTCGCTCGTCGCCGCCCTGTTCATCGACTACGCCTTTCGCGGCTGGCTGCTGGTACCCCTGCCGCAGGGTCCTTTCGATGTCCTGCCCTGGTAGATGAAGATGGTGCGCTCTCGACCCGTGACATCAGCCGAACGCCGTGGATAGCGCCGTCTGGACCGCGCTCACGCTGGTCTTCGATCCCTATGTGCTGACGGTGATGGCCGTCGCCGGCGCGTTTGGCCTGTTCGTCGGTGCCATGCCCGGCCTGACGGCGACGCTGGCGACGGCGCTCCTGGTGCCCGTCACCTTCTTCATGGAGCCGGTGCCGGCGCTGGCCGCCATCGTCGCCACCACCGCCATGGCGATCTTCGCCGGCGACATTCCGGGTGCACTGGTGCGAATCCCGGGCACACCCGCTTCCGCCGCCTATGTCGACGACAGTTACGGCCTGACCCGCAAGGGCAAGGCCGAGGTGGCGCTGGGCACCAGCATCACCAGTGCGGTGATCGGCGGCCTCTTCGGCGCGGTCGTCCTGGCGTTCACGGCACCGGTGCTGGCCGAAGTGGCGCTCGGCTTCAGCTCGTTCGAGTATTTCTGGCTGGCGACCTTCGGGCTCACCTGTGCCGCCTTCATCTCCACCGGCAGCCCGGTCAAGGGGATGGTCTCGCTGCTCTTCGGCCTGTTCATCGCGACGATCGGCATCGACATCATGGCCGGGCAGCCGCGTTTCGTCTTCGGCTCGACCGAGCTGATGGGCGGGGTGAGCTTCATCCCGGCGATGATCGGCATGTTCGCCGTCTCCGAGGTGCTGCGCTGGGCGATCGGCCCGCGCAACGCCGATCTGCACGTCCGCCAGAAGGTCGGCAACGTCTTCAGGGGACAGGCCGCCATCCTCCGGCGCTACAAGCTCGGTCTGGCCCGCGGCAGCGTGATCGGCACGGCCATCGGCATCCTGCCCGGCGCCGGTGCCGACATTGCCGCCTGGATCACCTATGCCGTCTCCAAGCGCTTCTCGAGGGAGCCGGAGAAGTTCGGCACGGGCCACGTCGAGGGGCTGGTCGATGCCGGCTCGGCCAACAATGCGAGCCTGGGCGGTGCCTGGGTGCCGGCACTGGTCTTCGGCATCCCGGGCGATTCGATCACCGCCATCGTCATCGGCGTGCTCTACATGAAGGGCATGAATCCGGGGCCGATGGTGATGATCAACGAGCCGCAACTGCTCTATGCGGTGTTCATCTCGTTCTTCGTCGCCAATCTGCTCCTGCTGCCGCTGGGCTATCTGGCGGTCCGCTTCTACGGCCGGATGCTCGACGTGCCGCGCGAGATCCTCATGCCGCTCATCCTGCTGCTCTGCATGGTCGGCGCCTTCGCCATCAACAACACGCTCTTCGGCGTCGGCATCATGCTGGTGCTGGGCGTGATCGCCTTCGTCATGGAGGAGAGCGGCTTTCCCGTGGCACCGGCCATTCTCGGCATCGTGCTCGGCTCGATGATCGAGCAGAACTTCATGCAGTCGATGATCAAGGCCGACGGCGACCTCCTGGCGTTCTTCGAGCGGCCGATCTCGGCGGTGCTCGGCGTCCTCACGCTGCTCACCTGGGCCTTCGTGCTGTTCGAGAACCTCAGGCGGCGCAAGCCGCGGGAACCCGTCGCACCCCGAGCATCGACCACGCCGGAGGAATAGGCGCACATCATCGTGCGTGCAGCATGTCGTGGGAGCGTTCGCCGATGGAACGTGCGACCTCCAGTGCCGTTGAGGTGGCGACCGAGGCGGCCTCACGAAGCAGGATCGCGGGATCGGCGACCGCAATAACCAGAAGGAGCATCACGATGTCGACGGTACGCTGGAGCATGGCTGGCATCGGTTTCACCTGTCTGCTCGGCCTCGCCGCTTGCGGGCCCACCAAGGAGGACCGGGCGGCGACGGGTGCGCTTGGCGGTGCCGCTGCCGGGGCCGTGGTGGGCGGACCGGTGGGTGCCGTGGTCGGTGCCGGGGCCGGGGCCGCCGGCGGCACGGTGCTGGACGAGGGGGTGGACGAGAAGGTCGAGAAGAAGTAGCGGGCGACGCCCCGTAGGGTCGAAGGTTCAGACCTTCGCCCGCTTCTTCTCCTGGTGACGCGCGAGGCAGTCCATCCGGCGCAGATCCGTGTCGGTCAGCTCGAGCGCCAGTTCCACCCACATGTCGACGATGTCGATCAGTTCGTCGCGGCCGACCGGGTCGACCCGCTTGATCGCGCGCCGCAAGAGGCGCTCGGTGTTGAAGCGGCTCTGATTGTCCTCGGCGAAGCGGCGCAGGGTGGCCTCGCTCTCGCCGGTCTCGCAGACGATGTCGACGAGGCCGAGTTCGACCATCTCCTCGGCACTGCGGGTCTTGCCGTCCTCGATCAGCATCTTCGCCGTCGCCTTGCCGACCTTGCGGGCGAGGAAGGCGTGCGCGCCCATGCCCGGGAAGAGATTGAAGAGAATTTCCGGCAGACCGAACTTGGCGTGCCGCTCGGCGATCACGAGGTCGCTCGTCAGCATCGCCTCGAAGCCGCCGCCCACGGCATCGCCGTTGATCAGCGCCACCGTCATCACCGGCAGGCCCAGGCTCTCGTAATTGTCGTGCAGCACGTCGATCGACGCATAGGCATAGTGGCGAAGACCGTGTTCGTCCCGCTCGCGGATCATCGAGGTGAACCTCGAGAGATCGCCGCCCAGGCTCCAGACCCTGTCCGCCTTCGACGCCCAGACGAAATAGCGGAACGGCATCTCGGCGGACCTCCGTCCGCAGAAGCTGGTCTTGAGCAGGGCGAAGAGGTCCTGACCGTCGCGCATCAGCTCCGGCGTGAAGCAGGCCCGCTCGCGGTGCTTCATGTGCGCCCAGAGAATACCGCTCTCGCGCTCCAGCCGGGTCACGATGTTGGGCAGGTCGAGATCGAGGCGGCCGTGGCGGATGTCGACGACGGTGGACGCCGGTGCCGCGTTCTGCGGCGCAGCGGCGCGGCGCCAGGCCGCCGGCATGGGCACGTTGTCGTTGACGATCTCGCCGCCGATGAACGCCGGATTGATGAGTGCCATCTCGACCATCTCTGTCTCCTTGCCGGCCCGGGTCGAACTCTCGTCGCCTGCGCCGTTCGTTAGAAGTTTTGCGACCAACTTCGTCGTGAGTTGGTTAATATTTTCTCACTTCAAGACACGCAACAATTATCGTTTTGAGTTTCATTTACTTTGCACCGATATGCAGTGGAACTTTTTCGGTTATACTGAAAAAATTTAGCTCGCATTTTAGATTCTCTTGGCCGGACCAGTTCGTGCCTGCGATGCTAGATGCCGATGGTTAGCGCCCGGTTAACGGACGGCCGAGAGGTCACCCGCGCCGGCCGGCGGTTAACGGGACGGCGCACCGACCGGCGCGGTCGGCGCCCTCGCGGGCCCGGTGCGCGGTGAGTTGCGCGATAAGAGCGGTTCGGCGGAGCAGGGTGCTTCAACCGTGGCGCCGCAGGAACCATGCTGCGCTCTCCTCGGTCCGCAACCTGTCCGGTCATCGCGACGGAGCCCATCATGCACCAGTGCGGTCGCAATGTAAAGATAAAATTCCTATATCGCAGTCTCTCCGTCGAAATGCCGCCGTCTCGCTCCCCGCTCTGGGCGGCGGGTGGCGTCGCGTGTATCGTCCGTGGCGGCGAGGAGAGAACATCGTCGGGGTCGAAGAGGGGTGCGATGCGGGTGGGATGGTTTGCGGCACTCTCGCTCGTCGTCGCCGTGGTCGCGCTGCATCCGGCCCGGGGTCGGGCGAACGACGCTCAGTGTCTGGCGACCATCGCGGTGCTCGAAGCGGCGGGCGAGGGCGAGGCGGGCATGCGGGCGGTGATGAGGGTTGTGCGCAACCGGGTGGCCGACCGGCGCTTTCCCGACGAGGTGTGCGCCGTGGTGGCGCAGCCCGGCCAGTTCCAGCCGGTGGGCGAGTGGCCGGCGCTGCGCCGGGCGCTGGCCGACCCTTCGAGGCTCGACGGGCGGCGCCTGCTCGGACCGTCGGCGGCGCTGGATGTGGCCTTGAAACTGGCGTCGCTCGGCGGACTCGCCGACGAGACGGAGCGCGCGCTCTATTTCGTCAATCCGCTCTTGATGGACCCGCGGCACTGTCCCTGGTTCGCCGGCCTCAAGCGGACCCGCGCGATCGGCCGGCACGTCTTCATGCGGCATTACGGCAAGGGCGAGAGGCGGGGCGATCCGGCTTTGGATTGCGCCGATCCGGCGATCGGCAGCCAGCTCGGCTCCAGCATGGCCGCCCGGTACGCCAATGGCCTGTTCCATCCGGCGGGTGCGCGCATCGCCTCGCGCACGCCGACCCGCAAGCAGGTCGAGGCCTGGCGCCGCACCGGTCAGCTGGAGGCGCGGCAAAAGCAGCTCAAGAAACTGTTCAAACCCGGCTGGATCAAGCTCGACTGACGCCCGATCCCGGCGCCGGAACGCAAAGAGGGCGGCTGCACCGCGCGCAGCCGCCCTTCGTCATTCCCGAATCGGGGCAGGCCCGATCAGAACCGCCAGCCGAAGCCGGCGCTGCCGAGACCGGTGCCCTCGTTCCATTCCTCGTCGACGTGGAAGTCGTAGGCCGCCTTGAGGTAGTAGAAGGCGTTCTCGCCGGCATCGAACTTCAGCCCGATCTCCGGGCCGTAGATGATGCCGTCCTCGACGCCGGCGCCGTACTGGTAGCCGACATTGGCCCCGATGAAGGGCTTGAGCATCCAGGAGGTCTGGAAGTCGACGCCGGCCACGGTGCGGCCGCCCCAGCCTTCGTCGTCGGCCCTGAAGGCGTAGAATCCGCTCTGGTCGATGCTCAGCGAGACGTTCTCGGTCAGCCGCGTGCCGATCGAGATTTCGCCCCCGGCGAACTGGTTGTCGTGCTGGTCGTGACCGTCGGCGATGTCGAAGCCGTAGATGCCGCCGATGGCCATGGTGAACTGCGGACCGTCCATGCCCATCGCCATTTGCCGCTCCTGGCGGCCCTCGTCGGGTCCTGCCGCGGGCTCGATGGCCGAGGCGTCGCTCCGAGCATCGCCTTGGGCATCGTCCACACCCGCGATCTCGGGCGTGCCGCCGCCGGTGGCCATCAGGATCTCGACCCGGCGGTTGAGCGGCAGGGCCACCCCGTCGGCGGTGTCGACGGCGAGGTCGTTTTCGCCGCGGCCCTCGACATCGGTGATCTGATCCGCCGGCACGCCCGCCTGGAGCAGAGCCTCGCGCACGGCTTCGGCCCGCCGCTCGGAGAGCTTGAGATTGTAGTCGGCCGGCCCGGCGGTGTCGGCATAGCCCGGAATGACGATCGACGCGTCGCCGCCTTCGCGATGGAATTCCGCCGCCTGACGGATGGTCTCGCGCGCCTCGGGGACCAGCTCGGCGCTGTCGAAGGCGAAATAGACGGTGAAATCGACCTGCTTCTCGCCCGCCGCCGCGGCCTGGCGTGCTTCGGCCAGCGTCACCGGAACGACGTCGCCCGGCTTGTCGTAGGCGGTCTGCGCGAACGCGGTGGCGCCGGCGAGCGCCACCATCGACGTCGCGACGAAAAACTGCCGCATGGGTTTCCTCCTCCTGTTCTGCTTGCCGCTGAAATGGGGCCACGCGGCGTCGAGAAGGTCAACTACGCTTGCAGGTGTACGTTCCCCCTTTGCGGCATTTACCCGAAGTGGTGATGCACCACGGCCACCGCCCGGCCGGCCCATACCGCGGGCCACGACCTCAATCGAGGTCGAGCGCGGCGAACGGCAGGTAGGGCACCATCTCGCCCGCGTGCAGCGCCTCGGTTTCATGCGCCAGCTCGACGACACCGTCGGCGCGCACCAGCGAGGTGAGCACGCCCGAGCCCTGCTCGGCGATCCGCCGGAGCCTCGTGCCGTGGGCGTCGCGCACGAGGCGCACGCGGAGCAGCTCCGTGCGCCCCGCCCGTTTGTGCACCGGGTGGTCCAGCGGCAGCGGCAGGCCCTGCGGCTCGCTCCAGGGCGCCCCGGCAAGGGCCAGCAGCAGCGGACGGGCGAGGTAGGCGAAGCACAAGGTGGCGGCGACCGGGTTGCCCGGCAGCGCCATCACCAGCGTCCGGCCCAGCTCGGCGAAGCCCAGGGGCCGGCCGGGCTTGAGCGCGATGCGCCAGAAACGGACCGTGCCCTCGCGTCCCAGCACGGTGCTCAGATGGTCCTCGTCGCCCTGCGAGGCGCCGCCGGAGGTGAGGATCACCTCGTGTGTGGCCGCGGCACGGCTCAGGCAGTCGTGCAGCCGCGCCGGCTCGTCCGGCAGGATGCCCAGATCCGTCACCCGCACCGGCAGCCGCTTGAGCAGGCCCGCCAGGATGTGGCGGTTGGCGTCGTAGAGCCCGCCCTCGGGCAGCGGGTCGCCCGGCTCGACGATCTCGTCGCCGGTGGAGAACAGCGCCACGCGCAGGGCCGCACGGACCGGAAGATGCGCCATGCCCATCAGTGCGGCGGCACCCACGTCCTGCGGCCGCAGCCGGTGCCCGGCGTCGAGCACCACCTCGCCGCGGGCCATGTCCTCGCCGCGCGGGCGCCGGTTGACGCCCATGCGGATGCCGCGCGGCAGGCGGATGCGGTCCTCCTCGACGGACACCTCCTCCTGCAGCGCCACGCTGTCGCAGCCGGCCGGCAGCACGGCGCCGGTGAGCACGCGCAGCGCCTCGCCCGCCGCCACCTCGCCGCCGAAGGGCGCCCCCGCCGCGGCCCGACCCGGCCGGATCGACAGCGACACCCTCTCCTCCAGCATCGAAGGCCGGTGACGGAAAGCCCAGCCGTCGACCGCGACGTTGGTGAAGCGCGGTATGTCGAAGGGGGCCGCGAGCGGGGCCGCGAGGATGCGGCCGGCGGCCTGCGCCAGAGGCACGCTCTCTTCGCCCACCATCGGCGCCAGCCGCTCGCGCAGGCGGACCCGCACCGTGGCGATCGGCAGCAGGCCCGGATCGTGGTCGAAGCAGTCGGCGAAGCTCATGCGGCCAGACTCATGCGGCGCGCTCGAGCACGAAGGCGGCGATGCCGGCGACGTCGTCGGGATGGAAGGTGGGCCGGTCGATGTCGATCGGGGCGTCGGTCGCCAGCCCGACCACGCTCGGATCGCCATGCGCCAGAAGCGGCGTGCCACGGGCGGCGAGGTGAACCTCGAGCTTGGGGTGGGCGAAGGCCTTGAAGCCCTCGACCAGCACGAGATCGCAGGGCGAGAGCCGCTCGAGCAGTGCCTCCAGCGGCGGCTCCGCCTCGTCCGCCGCCAGCTCGTGGATCAGCGCCCAGCGCCGAGCGGTCGCCAGCAGCACCTCGCCGGCGCCGGCCCGGCGGTGCCGCCAGCTGTCCTTGCCCGGCTGGTCGGGATCGACCGTGTGATGCGCGTGCTTGACGGTGGCGACGCGCAGGCCGCGGCTGACGAAATGCTCGACGAGCTTGACGACCAGCGTCGTCTTGCCGTTGTTCTTCCAGCCGACGATCCCGAAGACCCGCATGCGCACTCCAGCATGTTCGCACATCCCCGCGTTAGCAGAACGGCGGATCGGTTGGTAGAACCGGCATCCTTGGATGGAACGGGTCGAGGGGGCCAGAACGGAAGGTCGCGACAGTCATGGACGAAACCGTGCTCGACGCCCGGGGTCTCATCTGCCCCCTGCCGGTGCTCAAGGCGCAAAAGCGGCTGCGGGCGATGAGCGCCGGCGAGCGCCTGCGGATCGACGTCACCGATCCGAAGGCGCCCGAGGATCTGCGCCTGCTCTGCGACGAGCGCGGCTATCGCCTGCTCGGACGGCGCGAGGCGGACGGCGTGGTCTCGGTCTCGATCGAGAAGACGTGAGCGACCGGCTCGAGCTCGACCTCGCCTCGCGTTTTATGGGCCTGCTCGTGGCGGGCGACGTGCACGGCCATTCACGGCCCTTCGCGCGGCTGATCGCCCATGCCCGCGAGCGGAATCTGTTTCTGGTCAGTTGCGGCGATCTGGTCGATCGCGGCCCCGACAGCGCCGGCTGTCTCGCTCGGATGCGCGATCTCGAAGCCGCGGGCGGGGGGTCGTGGATTCGCGGCAATCACGAGCACAAGCTCCATCGCGGTCTCCTGGGTCGGGACGTCCGGGTCGACGAGGCGCTGGCGCGCACCTATGCCGAGCTCGGGCGCGCCCCGGACGTGCGCGACTGGTTCGTCGCCCGGTACCCCGACGTGCCGTTTCTGGTGCGGCTGGGTGATCTGCTCGTCGTGCACGGCGGCTTCGGGGTGCGCATGCTCGACCTCGACCCGCTGCCGCAGCCCCTGCGCGCCCGCGCCCTGTTCGGCCAGACCGCACGCCACACCCGCGCCGACGGCAGGCCCGTTCGTCTCTATCGCTGGGTCGACGAGGTGCCGGACGGCCTCGTCGTGGTGATCGGTCACGACCCCTGCGTCGGCGACGTCCTGCTGGAGCGTCGGGGCGTTCAGGGCGGCCGGATGATTCACCTCGACAGCGCCGCCGCCAAGGGCGGACCGGTCTCCGCCCTCGAGACGGACCGCAGCGGCCGGATCGTCGGCGCCCTGCAGGCCGATCCGGACGGCGCCGTGCTTCGATGCGTGGCGATCGAGCCTTACGACGACGCCCGCACCCGTCCCGACGACGGCGCTTCCGCCCCGGGCGGAGCCTGAGCCGGCAGCGGCGGGGGATTTTGCCGCGGGCCCGATCATGGCGTAGCATGCCGTGACGCGGACGATCGAAGGAGGAAACGAGATGCACGAGAGACCGGAGACCGCATCCGGCACGACGAGGCTCGCCGCGGCGTTCGCGGCCGCGGTCGCGGGCCTCCTCTTCGCGACCACCGCCGGGGCCGGCCCGCTGCCCGAGACCCGCGAAGGCTGGTCGATCCACCCGGCGCCTCACGACTGGCAGCAGCTCGGTGAGCGTCTGGGCGGCGCCATCGAGCGCAGCCCGCTCAACGAGCTGAGCCGGGCGAGCGCCACCAGAGGTGCGCAATCGCTGGGCGTGACCATCGCCGGCAACCTCGTGGTACACGCCTTCGCGCCGCAATTCGCCGTGCGCATGCTCGAGGCCTCGATCGCCGCCGGCTACGAGGCGCCGCTGCGTTTCTACGTCACCGAGAATGCGGACGGCACGGCTACCCTCTCCTACGCTCTGCCGTCCCACCTCTTCGCCGCCTACGAGGATGGCGGCGAGGCGCTCGACGCGCTGGCGGCCGAGCTCGACGACATCATGGCGCAGATCGCCGCCGAAGCCGTGGCGCCGTGACCGACCCGGCCCCGCCCGATCGCGCGGCACGATCCGTGGCGGCCCTGCTCGAAGCCGAGGCGGCGATGTTCACCTGCGGCAGCGCGGCCTCGATCGCCATCGCCGTGGCCGCCTGCCTCACCGGAACCGATCGCGCGGCGATCGCGGCCCTGCCGGACGGCCTTCTCCCTTCCGGTCCCGATCCCGACGCCGCACGGGGTTTCGGGGCAGGGTGCGGGAGCATCCTCTTCTGTGCCGCGCACGACCGCGACCTCGGCGCGCCGGTGCGCCAGATGGTGCGGCTCGGCGGCGGCCGGCCGATGCCGGTGGGCGATGCCGACGGATGTGCGAGCGCCCTCGTCGAGGCGGCGGCCGCACGGCCGGAGGTCGCCGCCGGACTCTTTCTGGTGGAGGACGGCCCGGAGCCGCACCCCGCCTCCGCGCGCGCGATGCTGCCGCACTTCCTCTTCGCCCTCCACACCCGCGGTCTGCCGGTGATCGTCCACACGATCGATGCGGTCGAGCCCGCAGGCCTGCTCGACGCCGGCGCCGATCTGCTCCTGCTCGAAGCCTCGATGCTGCCCGGCTCGATGATGGACGCTCCGGTGCCGGACGGTTCGGTGCCCGAGTGCCACGGCCTCGGCATCGTCGCCGGCCGCGCCGACCTCGTCGACGCCTGCAGGGCCCAACGTCACGGCATCGGCGCCGCCATGCAGCCGTGCAGCGCCGCCATAACAGCACTGCTCACCCGGATCGGTACCGATCATCCACCGATCCCCACCGGCCGCTTCGCCCTGCACTCGGGTCCCGACGGCACGCTGCTGAGCGACGAGGACGAAGCCTACCTGCGCTGACCCCAGCACCTCCGGCTCCGCATTCCGGCGGAATGCAGAGCGAAGAGCACCAGCAATGCGATGTGGGGGAATATCAGTCCGGCAGCCGGCCGCGCGGCTCCATCTCGGGACGGACGGCGACGGACGGAGCGGACTCCGGCACCCGCGACGGTGCGGCCACGTCTGTGGACGCATCGCCGGGCGGGCCGGCTTCGAGCGCATCGAGCGTCGCGGTATGCTGGTCGATCCCCGCGCGGGTGCGCGGCA
>JAGREO010000220.1:13898-14041 GCA_020446525.1 Geminicoccaceae bacterium
GGCCGACGCAGAACCAGGCGAAATCGTAGGCACCCGTCCGCGACTCGAAGAAACGCCAGATCAGCGCCCGGCGCAGCTCCAGCGAGATGTTGGACATGAAGCGCGAGAATTCCGCCTGGAGCCGCAAGGGCCCGGTCTTCGGC
>JAGREO010000221.1:0-6677 GCA_020446525.1 Geminicoccaceae bacterium
TCGACATCATCCTCACCAACAACGGTTTCCGCTGCATCAATCTCGGCATCAAGCAGCCGCTCGCCAACATCCTGGCGGCGGTGCAGGAGCACGGCGCGGACGCCGTCGGCATGTCCGGTCTTCTGGTCAAGTCGACGGTCGTCATGCGCGAGAATCTCGAGGAGATGACCCGCGAGACGCTGAAGGTGCCGGTGATCCTGGGCGGTGCCGCCCTGACCCGCGCCTATGTCGAGGACGACTGCGCCAAGGCCTACGGCTCGGGCCAGGTCGCCTATGCCCGCGACGCGTTCGACGGTCTGGGCCTGATGAACAAGGTCGTCGCCGGCACCTTCGACGCCGAGATGGCCGAGCGCAAGCCGGCCACCAAGCGCAAACACCGGACGCTCGATCACGCCACCGGTGCGGCGCCGATCCGGCCGATCGACGTCGAGGAGGTGCGGCTCAACCGGGCCGAGCTGCAAAAGGGCGTGAGCGTGCCCGAGCCGCCCTTCTGGGGCCCGCGGGTCATCGAGCACGTTCCGGTCAAGGCGCTTCTGCCCTATCTCAACGACAATATGCTCTACCAGTTTCACTGGGGCTACAAGAAGAACGGCAAGAAGCTCGACGAGTTTCTGAATTGGGCCAGAAAGGACCTCCGGCCGATCCTCGTCGATCTCGTGCGCGAATCCGAGGAGGAGAAGATCTTCGCGCCGCAAGCGGTCTACGGCTATTTCAAGGCCGCGGGCGAAGGCAACGATCTGGTGCTGTTCGACGAGGACGGGACGCGCGAGGTCTGCCGCTTCGCCCTGCCGCGTCAGGCCAAGGCCGGCGGTGTCTGCATCGCCGATTTCGTCCGCGACATCGGCGACGAGGAGCGCGACGTGATCGGCCTGCAGGTCGTCACGGTGGGGCAGCACGCCTCGGAAGTGGCCCGCGAATGGTTCGCCGAGGACCGCTACCAGGATTACGTCCGTTTGCACGGGCTGGGCGTCGAGCTGGCCGAAGCGATGGCCGAATATGTCCACACCACCATCCGCGCCGAGCTCGGCTTCGCCCATCAGGACGCGCGACAGATGCACGACCTGCTCAAGCAGGGCTATCGCGGCTCGCGCTACAGCTTCGGCTATCCCGCCTGTCCCAACCTCGCCGATCAGGTACCGATGCTGGACCTCCTGCAGGCGTCGCGCATCGGCATCGAGCTTTCCGACGAATGGCAGTTGCACCCCGAGCAGAGCACCAGCGCCATCGTCCTGCACCATCCGCAGGCCCGCTACTTCAATGTTTGAGAGCTTCCGCGACGGCTTGCGGGCGGCCGTCATCGGAAGCACGGGCGGTATCGGCGGCGCCTTCGTCCGTCATCTGGAGCAGGACGCGCGCGTCGCCTCGATCCTCGCCACCTCGAGGAGTCCGAGAGAAGGCGGCGGCAAGGTGTGCACGATCGTGCTCGACACGGCCGACGAGGCCGGCATCGAGCGAGCCGCGGAGAAAGCCGGTGCGCTCGATCTCGTCATCGTCGCTACGGGCATCCTCTCCGACGGCGACGCGCTTCGGCCCGAAAAGTCGTGGCGCCAGCTCGACCCGCAGGCCATGAGCCGCGTTCTCGCCGTCAACACCATTGGCCCGGCCCTGATCGCCAAACATTTCCTCGGCAAACTGGCGAAGGACGAAAAATCGGTGTTCGCCTCGCTCTCGGCCCGGGTAGGCAGCATCGAGGACAACCGCCTGGGCGGCTGGCACGCCTACCGCGCCAGCAAGGCGGCGCTCAACCAGCTGATCCGTACGCTTTCCATCGAACTGCGCGTGCGCAACCCCGGGGCCGTGATCTGCGGCCTGCACCCGGGCACCGTCGACACCGCGCTCTCCAGACCGTTCCAGAACAACGTGCCCGAAGAGCGGCTCTTCACCGCCGAGAAATCGACCGCCCGCATGCTCGCGGTCCTCGATCATCTCGGCCCCGAGCAGAGCGGCGGTCTCTACGCCTATGACGGCACCCGGATCCCGTTCTGAACTATTTCGAGCCCTTCGCCGCGCGCAGCAGATAGAGCACCAGCCAGACCGGCACGACGATCACGGCACCCAGCAGCACATATTTGACCGACCACTGCACCCAGTCCGCGGCATTGCCGAAGACGTCCTGCAGATTGTCGCGGACCCAGCTCAGCAGATCCATCGGATCCATGTCCAGCCACGCCAGCGCCATGCCGACCACCAGCGACGCCAGCAACAGCTTGACGACGGTCGAGACGGTGATCTTCGGCAGACTCATGCGCGGCTCCGGATGGCGAGGTGCGGCCGTGGGTATAGGTAGGGCACGTGACGGGCGCAAGAAACCACAGCCTACACCAGCAGCAGGACCGAACCCGCCAGCAGTGTGCCCATGGCGACGTTGAACGCTCGTTGGGCCGTGGCGTTGGTCATGAAGCGGGCGGCGGTGGCGCCCAGGACGAGCCAGGGCAGGGAGCCGATCAGGGCCGCGACGACGAAGATGAGGGCGAAGGTGAGGCCCTGGGCGCGGCTGCCGCTCTCGCTGCCCAGATAGTCGGCGATGGCGGAGGCGGTGATCATCCAGGCCTTGGGGTTGACCCACTGGAAGACGACCATCCGCCGGAAGCCGGCCGGGCGCCTCCGTCCGTCGTCGGCTACGCCGACGGGCGCGGCGGCGATGTGCCAGGAAAGCCGGAGGATGATCGCGATACCGACCCAGCGCAGCACGGCCAGCACCTGCGGATGATCGAGCACGATGCCGCCGAGGCCGGCCGTGATCGAGAAGATCATCAGGGCGAAGCCGATCGCCACGCCGAACAGCGCCGGCAGCCCGCGCAGCAGTCCGACCGCGCCGCCGGTCGCGGTCAGGATGACGTTGTTCGGCCCGGGGGTCGCCGAGGCGACGAAGGCGAAGGCGGCGAACGCCCAGAGTCGATCCGCTTCGATGGCGTGGTCTCCGAGGTCGGGAAACGCGTGCGGATCCACCTCTCGGTGAATGGCCCGCCATCGCGATCGGTGTGGCGTGCGACTCCCCGTCGTCCCCGAGGAGTCTTCAGTCGACGAATTTGGGCATCAGCAGGCGCGGCAGGGCCAGGATCAGGTCGGGCAGCAGGATGATGACGAGCAGCACGCCGAGCATCGGCAGCAGGATCACGACGACGTCCCTGAGTGCGTGGACGAGCTTGATCCGGCCGATGGCGGCGGCGATCAGCAGGCAGAGGCCGTAGGGCGGGGTGACGAGACCGAAGGCCAGGCTGATGACGCCGATGATGGCGAAGTGGATCGGATGCATGCCGACGTGCTGGACCACCGGGAAGAGGACGGTGCCGAGGATGATGATCGCCGGGATGGCGTCGATGAACATGCCGATCAGCAGGAACGCCAGGGCGACCATGATGCCGGTGCCGGTGACGCCCAGCCCCATGGCCTCGATCTCGGCCACCAGTGCCGCCGGGATCTTGAAATAGGCGAGGCACCAGCCGAAGGCCGAGGCCGTGCCGATGCAGAAGAGCGAGATGGCGGCGAAGCGGGCGCTGTCGTAGAGGATTCTGGGTAATGCCGACGGCGTGACCGAGCGGTAGACGAACATGCCCAGAGCGAGCGAGTAGATCACCGCCACCACCGAGGCTTCGGTCGGGGTGAAGAAGCCGCCGACGATGCCGCCGACGATGATCAGCGGCGTCATCAGGGCGAGCGAGGCGCTGGCCGCCGCCTTGAGCAGTTGCATCAGGCTGGAGCGGTCGTAGACCGGATAGCCGCGGCGTTTGGCGTAGATGTAGACGGTCGCCATCTGCGAGCCGGCGATGAGGATTCCCGGAACGACACCGGCCAGGAACAGGCCGCCGATCGAGACCGACATCAGCCCGCCCCAGACGATCATCAGGATCGAGGGCGGGATGATCACGCCCATGACGCTCGAGCAGGCGGTGATGGCGACCGCGAAGGAAGCGTCGTAGCCCTGCTTCTTCATCTGCGGGATGAGCAGCGAGCCGATGCCCGCGGCATCGGCGGTCGAGCTGCCCGAAATGCCGGCGAACAGCATCGACACGACGACGTTGACGTGGCCCAGCCCGCCCGGCAGGTGGCCGACCATGGCCCGTGCGAGATTGATCAGCCGGTCGGTGATGCCGGCCGAGTTCATCAGATTGGCGGCCAGCAGGAAGAACGGCACGGCCAGAAGGACGAAGGCGTTGTAGCTGACGAACATCTCGCGCAGCAGCAGCACCGGCGTCAGCCGCTCCTCGATGAAGAAGACCGGCACGACGGCGAGGCCCAGCGCGAAGGCGACCGGCACGCGCAGCAGCACGAGGATGCCGAAGAGGCCGAAGAGGATGGCCGCGACCTCGCCCGGGCTCACCGCCGGTCTCCGGCGTCACCGAAGGTGGTCGTGTGGCCGGCATCGGCCGCCGCCGCGTCCACCGTCTCCTCGTGCTCCGCCAGCACTTCGGCCAGATGGTCGTCCGGATTGGGTCGCGGCCGTCCGGCCAGATCGTTCATCACCCGCTCGACGATGAAGATCAGCCAGACAGCACCGGCCAAGGGCCAGGCACCGTAGATGGTGAGCATCGGCAGACCCGAGATCTCGGAGCGCTGGCGCGAGCCGAGGATCGCGAAGTCCCAGCCGTAGAGCAGGAAGGTGAAGGCGAAGACGCCGATCGCCAGATGGACGAAGAGGCGCGACGCCAGTTCGATTTTGGGTGAGGTGGTGTGCGGCAGCACGTCGACGTCGAAATGGGTGCCGTCGCGCACCGCGATCATCGCCCCGATCATGATGATCCAGACGAAGCAGAAGCGGGCGATCTCCTCGGTCCAGATGTAGCGCGGGATCAGGCCCGTGTAGCGCGAGAGGATCTGCATCGCGACCGGGACGATCAGGGCCGCGATCAGCAGGGTCAGCAGCGCCTGCAGGGATTTGTAGAAGATATCGATCGCCTTGTGCATCGTCCGTTCCCGCGCCGTCCCCTCGGGCTCCTGCCTAGCAGCTTCGATCAGTGACGGCCATGCAGATGACGGGTGGCGCGCAGCTCCGGGAAGAGGCGCACCCACAGCGCGGCGACCGCCATCGTGCCGATCCCGCCCGCGACGACGGCGCCCACGGTGCCGATCAGCGCCGCCGTCACGCCGGCCCGGAATTCGCCGAGCTCGTTCGAGGCGCCGATGAACACCATGTTGACCGCATTGACCCGTCCGCGCAGGGCGTCGGGTGTCCAGAGCTGGACCAGCGTCTCGCGGACGAAGACCGACACCATGTCGCAGGCGCCGATCGCCACCAGACAGAGGATCGACAGCCAGGCGACGGTCGACAGGCCGAAAATGGTCGTGAAGAGGCCGAAGCCGCCGACGAAGACGAGCAGGATCGAGCCGGCATGATCGCGGATCGGGCTGGTGGTCAGATAGACTCCGACCAGCAGCGCGCCGATGCCGGGGCCGGCCCGCAGGAGACCCAGCCCCCAGGGGCCGAGCTCGAGGATGTCGCGGGCATAGACCGGAAGCAGTGCGACGGCGCCGCCGAGCAGCACCGCGAAGAGATCGAGCGAGACCGCCCCCAGCACCACCTTCTCGCTCCAGACGTAGCGAAACCCGGCGAGCACGGTGGTCAGATGCACCGGCTCACGGGTATTCTTCTGCACCGGCCGCTCGACCCGGAGGATGGCGAGCGAAGCCAGGGCGAACAGCGATATGGCCGTGCCGTAGGCCGCCTCGGCCGAAAGACCGTAGAGCAGCCCGCCCGCCACCGGCCCGCAGATGGTGGCGATCTGGCCGCTGGCCGAATTGAGCGCTATGGCGCCCGCCAGCTCGTGCTCGGGCACGAGGTTGGCCACCAGCGAGGAGGAGGCGGGATTGAAGAAGGCGCGGGCGACGCCGAAGCAGGCGAGCACCAGAAAGACCGGTGCCATGGCGCCGAGCCCGCCGATGCTCAAAATCAACAGGGCGACGGCGCAGGCCCCCTGGGCCAGCAGGCTCACCGCCATGATGGTGCGGCGCCCGAACCGGTCGGCCGCCACGCCCGTCACCAGCACCAGCAGCAGCGAGGGGAGGAACTGGACCAGGCCGATCAGGCCCAGATCGAGCGGATCGCGGGTGGTGTCGTAGACCTGCCAGCCGACCGCGACGCTGACGATCTGCACGGTGAAGCGGGAGAGGAACCGCGCCGCCCAGTAATAGCGGAACGAGCCATGGGCGAGGGCCGGCCATCGCTCCCGCCAGCCGGCGCCGCTCATCGGGGTGAAACCCCGATCGGGCTCAGTCGCGCAGCTCCTCGCAGGCGCGGACGATGCGTCGGCCGGCATCCTCGAGCGCATCGGTCGCGGTGGCGTAGGAGATGCGGAAATAGGGGTCGAGGCCGAAGGCGGAGCCGTGCACCACGGCGACACCGACACCGGCCAGCAGATAGCGGGCGAAATCCTCGCTGCTCTCGATCCGCGAGCCGTCCGGCAGGCGCTTGCCGATCACGCCGGCGCAGCTCGGATAGACGTAGAAGGCGCCCTCGGGCGTCGGACAGCGCAGGCCCGGCGCCTGGTTGAGCAGGCCGCAGATCAGGTCACGGCGGTGCTTGAAGGTGGCGTTGCGCTCGGCGAGGAAGCCGTGATCCCCGTTCAATGCCGCGACCGACGCCGCCTGGCTGATCGAGCTGGGGTTGCTGGTGCTCTGCGACTGCACCTTGGCCATGCCCCTGATCAGGTTCTCGGGCCCCGCCGCATAGCCGATCCGCC
>JAGREO010000221.1:6786-7017 GCA_020446525.1 Geminicoccaceae bacterium
GCTCGTACATGTCGTCGGTCATGACGTGGACGTGCGGATGATGCTCGAGCACCGCACCGATCGCCTCGAGCTCCTGCGCCGTGTAGGCTGCCCCGGTCGGATTGGAGGGCGAGTTCAACAGCAGCCACTTGGTGCGCGTGGTGATCGCCTTCTCCAGATGCTCGGGCATCAGCTTGAAACCGGCCTGCGCCGGACAGTCGACGGCCACGGGCGTGCCGCCGGCCAGCAGCA
>JAGREO010000222.1 GCA_020446525.1 Geminicoccaceae bacterium
CCCTTGCGGTGCATGATGTTCTTGAACTGGGAGTGGCCGGCCATCGGGTGATTTCGTCCATCGCTGCATGATCGGAAGTTGTGATCCATCATAACAGACCTGCCGGCCACGCTGCCACCACTGCGCGCAGACCGGGCCTGCGAACGCCTGCCGGAACGCGCCACACACGCCTCGTCCGATATGGCCCTTGTCCGATGCGGCACCGGCGGCCTATGCCTGCAGGCGCGAGTTCAGGGAGGATCGGAGAAAATGCTGTTCGACGTGCGCACCTATGTCTGCCACCCCGGCACCATCAAGAAGCAGATGGCGCTCTACGAGGAGCACGGCTGGGCGCCGCAGCGCAAACACTTGGGCGAGCCCTGGTTCTACGGCATCGTCGAGACCGGCACGGTCAACGCCTACATGCACATCTGGGCCTACGAGAACGCCGCCGATCGGGAGACGCGGCGCGCGGCGATGCAGGCGGATCCCCACTGGCAGGCCTTCCTCGCAAAATCGGCCGAACTGGGCGCGCTCGCCAGCCAGAGCAACCAGCTGATGAACGAGGCACCCTTCTTCGAGCCGCGGCGCCGGGGCTGAGCCGTGCGCCAGCCGTTCAGGGAGCCGGCCGAGCTCGCTGCCATGGTGCCCGACGGCGCCACCGTCGCGGTCGCCGGTTCGGGCGGCGGGCTGATCGAGCCGGATGCGGTGCTCGAGGCGATCGAGCGGCGGTTCCTCGAGACGGGCCATCCGCGCGATCTGACCGTTGTCCACGCGCTCGGCATCGGGGCGCGCGGCGAGCGCGGAATGAACCGGTTCGCGCATGAAGGGATGGTGCGCCGGGTGATCGGCGGGCACTGGACCTGGTCGCCCGCCATGCAGGCGCTGGCCCGCGAGGAGCGGATCGAAGCCTACACCCTGCCGGGCGGCTCGATCATGCTGCTGATGCGCGAGATCGGCGCCGGCCGGCCGGGTCTCTTCACCCATGTCGGGCTCGGCACGTTCGCCGATCCGCGTCACGGTGGCGGGGCGGCCAACGAACGCGCGCGGGCAGCGGGGCCGCTGACCGAGGTGGTGACCATCGAGGGCCGCGAGCTGCTGCGCTATCGCCCGTTTCCGGTCGACGTCGGCATCGTCCGCGGCAGCGACGCCGACGACATCGGCAACGTCAGCACCGCGCGCGAGGCGGCCGACATCGACGTCAAGGGCGTGGCCCTGGCGGCGCACAACGGGCGTATGGCGGGCGGCAGAGGCGGCGTCGTGCTGGCACAGGTGCAGCGGCGGGTGCCGCGCGGCTCGATCCCGGCGCGTGCGGTGACGCTGCCCGGCATCCTGATCGACGCGGTGATGCTGGCACCCGATCAGATGCAGACGCACCAGCACGCCTTCGATCCGGGCCTGGCGGGGCTGGTGCGGGAGGCGCACGAGCCGGGGCCCTCCGAGCCGCTCCCGACGGGACTCCGGGCGATCGTCGCCAGCCGTGCGGCGGACGAGATCGCGGCCGGTGCTTCGGTCAATTTCGGCTTCGGCATGCCGGGCGGGATCCCGCCGGTCCTGCGGCGTCGCGGCCTGCTCGACGAGATCTGGATCACCGTCGAGCAGGGGATGCACAATGGCGATCTCCTGGACGGCGATCTCTTCGGCGCCTCGCGCCATCCGGACGCCATGACCTCGTCGCTCGATCAGTTCGATTTCTATTCCGGCGGCGGGCTGGACGTCGCCTGCCTGGGCATGGCCGAGGCCGATGCGGCGGGCAACGTCAACGTTTCCAGGCTCGGGCCCAATGTCGGCGGGCCGGGCGGCTTCGTCGACATCACCCAGAACGCGAAGAAGGTCGTGTTCTGCGGTTTCTTCGAAGCCAAGGGGCTGAAAGCCGCGGCGCACGACGGTGGCCTGCGTATCGACGCACCGGGTGCGGTCCGCAAGTTCGTAGGCGAGGTGGCGGAGATCAGCTTCTCGGGCGAGGTCGCGCGGCGGCAGGGGCAGGAGGTGGTCTACGTCACCGAGCGGGCGGTCTTCCGCCTGGGTGCGCGGGGTCTCGTCCTGACCGAGCTCGCCAAGGGCCTCGATCTCAGGCGAGACGTGCTCGAGCGGATGGATTTCAGGCCCGACGTGGCCGAGCCCGTGGCGGTGATGGACGCCCGGCACTTCACCGCGGCAGGAGGAGCGACACCTTGAAGACGGTCGATCTGCGCAGCGACACCGTGACCCGGCCGACACCCGGCATGCGCGCAGCGATGGCCGGGGCCGAGGTCGGCGACGACGTCTATGGCGACGATCCGACCGTGGCGGCGCTCTATGCCCGTGCCACGGCGATGTTCGGCAAGGAGGCGGCGCTGTTCTTCCCCTCGGGCACGCAGAGCAACCTTGCGGCGGCGCTCGCCCATTGCGGCCGCGGCGACGAATATGTCACCGGCGACCAGTATCATCTCTATTGCAACGAGGCGGGCGGTGCCGCGGTGCTGGGCGGCATCTCGCCCTGCACCATCCGCACACGGAGCGACGGCAGCGTCGAGGCGGACGACGTGGCGGACGCGATCAAGCCGGACGATCCGCACTGTCCGGTGACCCGCCTCCTGAGCCTCGAGAACACGGTTTCGGGGCGGGTGGTGCCGCTGGCCCGGCTCGCCGCACCGGCGAACATCGCGCGCGACGCCGGGCTGGCGGTGCATCTGGACGGCGCGCGCCTGTGCAACGCCGCGGTGGCGCTGGGCGTGCCGCCGGCCGAGCTGGCCGCCGTCGCGGATACCGTTTCGGTCTGTCTCTCCAAGGGCCTGGGCACACCGGCCGGAACCTTGCTGCTCGGGCCGGAGGCGGTGCTCGCCCGCGCCTACCGCGCGCGCAAGATCCTGGGTGGTGCGATGCGCCAGACTGGTGTGCTGGCGGCGGCCGGGCTCTATGCGCTCGAGCATCACGTGGCACGGCTGGCGGACGATCACCGGCGGGCGCGAACGCTGGCCGAGCGGCTGCAGGGCCTGATGCGCCTTTCGGTGCCGCTCGAGCGGGTGCAGACCAACATGCTGTTCCTTCGGCCCGAGCCGGACGAGGTGCCGGCGCTCGTGGCGCATTTGCGGGCAGAGAACATCCTCGTGAGCCCCGGCCGGTGGATGCGGCTGGTGACCCATCTCGATGTCGACGACGAGGACGTCGAGCGGGTCGGCGACGCGATCACCGCCTTCTACGCCCGCAATCATTGAGTCGCCGCGCATCGGTGGCGGGACGGCTGCGTAGCATTGCGCGCCCGCGTTCGCTCGTCGGTTGCAATCTGTCGCGTAAACGGTTCTGATAGGACTGCCGCAATCGCGAGGTCCTCGATGCGCCTTTCGACCTTTTTCTCGCTCTGCCTCCTGGCGCTCTGGCTGCAGCCGGGATCGGCGTCGGCCGATGCGATGGGCCGCAGGGTGGCTCTGGTGGTCGGCAACGGCGATTACGGTGATGCGGCGACGGCGCTGCCGAACGCGCCCAACGATGCCCGTGCGCTCGCCGCCGAGCTCGAGGCCCTTGGCTATCAGGTGGTGCGGGCGATCGATCAGGACTATCGCGGCATGCGCGCGGCTCTGGCCCGATTTGCCGATGCCTTGCGCGGGGCGGATGCCGGTCTCTTCTTCTATGCCGGGCACGGGATGGAGTTTCAGGGGCGCAACTATCTCTTCCCGACCGATGCCGAGCTGCGCAACGAGAGCGACGTCTATATCGGGCTGATCGAGGTCGATCAGGTGCTGCGCATCATGGAGACCAGCGTGCCGGTGCGGCTGGTGTTCCTCGACGCCTGTCGCGACAACCCATTGGCCCGGCGGTTCCGCGGCTCGCTCGGTGCGACCCGCTCCTCGTCGGTCGGTCGCGGTCTGGCCCGGGTGGATGCGACGGTCGGCACCTTCGTCGCCTATGCCACGGCGCCGGGCGAGGTGGCAGAGGACGGCAGCGGCGACAACAGCCCTTTCACCACCGCGATGCTGCGTCACCTCGAGGTGCCGGGGCTGGATGTGAGCGACTTCATGCGCCGGGTACGCCAGAGCGTGGTCGAGATGACCGACGCGCGGCAGACGCCCTGGGAAAGTTCGTCGCTGCTCGGCTCCTTCGTGCTCAATGTCGAGGTCAACATCACCGTCGAGCCGCCGCCTCCTCCACCGGCCGAAGCGGCGGTGCAGAGCAGCGGCCAGGCGGAGATCGTCTTCTGGCAGAGCATCCAGCAGAGCGCGCGCGCCAGCGACTTCGAAGCCTATCTGGCGCGCTTCGGCGACGACGGAATTTTTGCGCCGCTGGCGAAGGCGCGGCTGGCCGGGCTGGTTGAAGCGGCCGCCGAAGACGATACACCGGCGGCCGTGACGCCGGAGCCCGAGCAGGAAGTGGCCGCCGTCGAGCCGGCGCGCTCCACGGTCGCTGCGGAACCGCCGCCGACGGTCGTGACACTGTCCGAGGGCTCACCGGAGGATCGCGAGGACATGCTGGGGCTGTCGCTGGCCGACTGGCAGAGGCTGCAGGCGGGCCTGGATGCGCTCGGCTTCGATCCGCGCGGTGTCGATGGTCGTCCGGGCCCGAACACACGACGTGCGATCGCCGCCTGGCAGGCTGCGCGCGGCTCCAAACCGAGCGGCTTTCTCGATGCCGGCCAGCGGCGCCGGCTCGAGAGCGAGGCCGAGCCGCGACTGGCGGCGCTCGAAGCGACGCGACCCGCGGTCGGCGGTGCGGCAGCCACGAGCTTCAAGGACTGCGACATCTGCCCCGAGATGGTGGTCGTGCCGGCCGGCAGTTTCCAGTTGGGCTCACCGGCATCGGAGTCATCGCGTCGGGCGGAAGAGGGGCCGCAACGCCGGGTGTGCTTCGCCGAGCCTTTCGCCATCGGCCGGTTTGAGGTGACCTGGCGACAATATTCCGCCTGCGTCTCCGCCGGCGCCTGCCGCAGCCCGGGCGCCCGTGCCGGCGATCTGCCGGTGGAGGGCGTGGGCTACGAGGATGCCCGGGCTTATGCGGCCTGGCTTGTCCGACGCACCGGTCGGCCGTACCGGCTGCCGTCCGAAGCCGAGTGGGAATATGCCGCCCGCGGGGGCACCGGCACGGCCTACTTCTGGGGCGCCTCATCCGGCTCGGGGCATGCCGTATGCGCAGACTGCGGCACCCGCTACGATTTCGACGGGCCGGCACCGGTCGGGAGCTTTCCGGCCAACGCCTTCGGCCTGCACGACATGGCGGGCAATGTCTGGGAATGGGTGGCGGATTGCTGGAACGAGAGCCACGAAGGTGCCCGATCCGACGGTACGGCCCGGCGCGACGGCAATTGTCGCAAGCGGGTGCTCAAGGGCGGCAGCTACGAGAGCCGCCCGCACGTGCTGCGCAGCGCCGCCCGCAAGGGCGACTTCCCGGACGGCAGCATCGGCCGCGGTTTCAGGGTGATGCGGCCGCTGAACTGACCAACCCCGGCCTCTTGTTCAATGGGTGCCGACAAGGCGTCAAAGCTCCGGCCTGGCGGGGCTCCATCTTCGCTTGGGTGAGGCGCTCGTAGCGATCTTGGGTGTCGATCGAGGAGCGGTTCCCTCGCGGGCGGACGGCGGCGATCGCCGGACGATGGTGGTCGTCTCAGCTTCGCCGCAACTGGGTGGCGCGGTCGCGGCTGGGGCCGTGACCGGCGGCGGCGGCCTTGTCGTACCAGCGCAGCGCCTCGTTCCTGTCGACCTCCACGCCTTGGCCGCGCTCGTAGATCAGCCCCATCTCATAGGCTGCCACGGCGTGGCCGTTCTCGGCCGCGCGTTCCATCCAGCGGCGCGCTTCGACCACGTCACGCTCGACCCCGAAACCGTGCATGTAGCGGTTGCCGAGATCGTATTGGCTCTGCGCATCGCCGCCCTCGGCGGCCCTTTCGAGGGCGCGCAATTCGCTGCGCTCGAGCCGGTCCTGCTTGGGCGTGGGCGGTACCGCACCCACCTCGTTGCCGATCGCGTCGGCGCGGCCGATATAGTCGGCGTGGATATAGCCGACCCGGCCGTCGGCCAGCCGCACCAGCCGCCAGCTTCCCTCGATCCCCATCGGCTCGATTGCCGTGCCGGCCGGAACCGAAACCACCACCGCGTGATCGGTGCCGGGACCGTTGCGCAGGTTCACCGTCGTCGTCGTCACGGCACCGCCCGACCCCTCGGCCGGGGTTCCCGTCGGCGCCGATGCGCTCGCCGGCGGTGTCCAGACGATCTCGTTGTTGCGGGCGAAGGGGACGCAGCGGGTGCCCGTCAGCTCCTCGCACTTGCTCATCGAGATGGCCTCGGCCTCCTCGACAGTGCCGGCACCCCATGCGTGCCAGTTCTTGCCGGTCTCGGGCGAGACGACGAAGGCCTTGGGCGTCGGCTTGTTCCAGTAGGCGGCGAGTGCGCTCTTGCTCTCGGCGCTGAGGGAAGCCTGATCGATGCGCGGATCGAGCCCCGGCACCAGTCCCGAGAGCCCCCCGGCGCAGCCGGCCAGCAGTGCAAGGGGGGCGACGAGGATGCAGACGGCGAGCGGATGGCGCACGATCATTCTCCTTTTCCGTAAACCTGTGGCCCACCTTATCCCGTGCGGCGAAAGAGTGCCAAGTCGTTAGCGTCACCGCCCTGCGTATCCGGACACCTCTCGAGCGGTCGCCGACCGGTGCGTCGTGACGGGATCGGTCCTTCTCGTCGCGGCAAGGCGAGGGATGCCCGGCTTGGCAGTGCGCCGGCGACGGGCTAGGTCTGAGAAAGCGGTTCATTCGACGACGGAAACGCCTTTGCAGACCCGAACCTTACGCGCCGGCGCCGACATCGGCGGCACCTTCACCGACATCGTCCTGGTCTCCGAGGACATTGGTTCTGGGGGCCGCAGCGTGTTCGAGATCGGCAAGGTGCTGACCACGCCGTCGCGACCCGACGATGCGGTGCTGCAGGGCATTGCGCTGGTCGTCGACGCGGCCGCTGCGGCCACGCGAGACATCGGGCCGGTGATCCATGGCACGACCCTCTTCACCAACGCGCTGATCGAGCGCAAGGGCGCGCGAACCGCTCTGATCGCCACCCGCGGCTTTCGCGACGCCATCGAGATCGGTCGCGAGCACCGCTACGACATGTACGACCTGCACATGCAGCGGCCGCGACCTCTGGCGCCGCGTCATCTGCGCTTCGAGGTCGACGAGCGGGTCTCGGTCGCGGGCCGGATCCTCGAGCCTCTGGACGAGGCGAGCCTCGAGCCGGTGATCGAGGCGCTGGTCGCCGAAGGGGTCGAGGCGGTCGGCGTCTGCCTGCTGCACGCTTATGCCAATCCGGCACACGAAGAGCGGATCGGGGCGATCCTGGCCCGGCGCCTGCCGGACGTGGCGGTGACGCTCTCGAGCGATCTGGTGCCCGAAATCCGCGAATATGAGCGTGGTTCGACCGTGCTGGCGAACGTCTATGTGCAGCGCCTGGCCGAGCGTTATCTGACTCGCTTGCGACAGCGGCTGGCCGACGCCGGGCACGCGGGCGAGCTCTTCGTCATGCAGTCGAACGGCGGCTTGTGCGAAATCGACACCGCCGCGCGCTATCCGATCCGTCTGGTCGAATCCGGACCGGCCGCCGGAGCGCTGGCGGCGGCGCACTACGGCGGTCTGCTCTCGATGCCCGATCTGCTCTCCTTCGACATGGGTGGCACCACCGCCAAGGCCTGTCTGATCGTCGGCGGCGAGCCCTCGATCACGCCGGAGTTCGAGGTCGACCGGCAGTATCAGTTCAAGAAGGGCAGCGGTCTGCCCGTCAAGGTGCCGGTGATCGAGATGATCGAGATCGGCACCGGCGGCGGGTCGATCGCCAGGATCGACGCACTGGGTCGGCTCCGGGTAGGGCCCGAGAGCGCCGGCGCACAGCCGGGTCCCGCCTGTTACGGCCAGGGCGGTGGCGAGCCCACGGTGACCGATGCGGATCTGGTCCTGGGCCATCTCGACCCGGCCTTCTTCCTCGGCGGCGCCATGACGCTCGACCGGCAGGCGGCGGAGCGGGTGATCATGGAGCGCATCGCCGCACCGCGCGGCCTCGATCTGCTCGAGGCGGCGCATGCGATCCACCAGCTTGCCAACGAGAGCATGGCCTCGGCGGCGCGCATCCATGCCGTCGAGCGCGGCCGTGAGATCGGCCGCTTTCCGATCTTCGCCTTCGGTGGTGCCGGCCCCGTCCACGCCTTCGGTGTGGCGCGCATCCTGCGCTCGCCGAAGGTCGTCTATCCGCTTGCCGCGGGTGTGATGTCGGCCATGGGCTTTCTCGCGGCACCGATGGCTTTCGATTTCGTCCGCACCCGTCCGATGGCGCTGGACACCGGAAGCGACTGGCAGGAGGTGATGCAACTGATCGAAGCGATGGAAGAGGAAGGACGCGCGATCCTGGGACGAACGATCGATCCCGCCACCATCACCTTCCGGCGCTTCGCCGACATGCGTTACCGCAAGCAGGGCTACGAGATCAGGGTGCCGCTGCCCGACGATCGGCTCGACGCGGGCGCGCTCGACCGGGTGCGTGCGCAGTTCGACGAGACCTATCGCGGCCGCTACGGTCACAACGTGCCGAACACGCCGGTCGACATCGTCTCTTGGCGCGTGGTGGCGCAGGGGCCCAAACCGAGCCTCGCCCTGCCGCGCCGCTCGGGCGTCGCGGGCACGTCGCTCAAGGGCGAGCGGATGGCGTGGTCGGCGGAGCGACGCTGCATGGTGGCGGTGCCGGTGCACGATCGCTATGCGCTGGCCGAGGGCACCGTGCTGCACGGGCCGGTGATCGTCGAAGAGCGCGAATCGACCGTCGTCATCGGCGAGGGCGCCGTCGTCGGCGTGGACGGCGCCTGCAATCTGATCGTCGAGATGCCGGCCGAAGCACCGAGCAAGGGATCGCTTTGATGGACGCCGTAACCCTCGACATCCTCTGGAACCGGCTGATTGCCACGGTGAACGAGCAGGCGGCCGCCCTGATGCGTTCCTCCTTCACCTCGATCGTGCGCGAAGCGGGCGACCTGTCCGCCGGCGTCTTCGATCGGCGAGGGCGAATGGTGGCGCAGGCGGTGACCGGCACGCCCGGCCACATCAACTCCATGGCCACGGCGATGGGCCATTTCCTCGACGTCTTTCCCACGGACGATATGGTACCGGGCGACGTGCTGATCACCAACGATCCCTGGAAGGTGGCCGGTCAGCTCAACGACATCACCATCGTCACGCCGGTCTTCAATAACGGGCGGGCGATCGCCTTCTTCGCGAGTTGCTGTCATGCGCTCGACATCGGTGGCCGCGGCCTTTCCGCCGACAGCCGCTCGGTCTATGAGGAGGGCATGCTGATCCCGGTCATGAAGCTCTATGACGCGGGTCGGCCGGTGCAGCCGATCTTCGACCTGCTGGCCGCCAATGTGCGGACGCCCGAGGAGGTGATGGGCGACCTGCACTCGCAGATCATCGGCAACGAAGTCGGCGCCCGCCAGCTCCTGTCGTTCCTGGCCGAGTTCGACCTGCTCGACATCGAGGCCCTTTCGGACGAGATCGTGACCCGCTCCGAGCGGGCCATGCGAGAGCGCATCGCGTTATTGCCGGACGGCGACTATCCTTATGCGATGACGGTCGACGGCTTCGACGCGCCGATCACCATAGCCCTGGTGCTGCGGGTGCGCGGCGACGGCCTGACGGCCGACTTCGCCGGGTCCTCACCGGGTGTCGATCGCGGCATCAACGTCTGCCTCAACTACACCCGCGCCTATGCGAGCTACGGCGTCAAGTGCGCGATTTCGCCCGACGTGCCGAACAACGAGGGCAGTTTCAGGCCGGTCGCGGTGACCGCGCCCGAAGGGTGCATTCTTAACGCCCGATACCCCGCACCGGTGGGCGGGCGGCATCTGGTCGGTCATTTCCTGCCCTCGGTGGTGATGGGTGCGCTCGCCGGTGCGCTGCCGGACAAGGTCATGGCACCGGGCTTCGATGCGCTCTGGGACACCCACGTCGCCGGCCGCGATCCGGCCACCGGCAAATCCTTCTCCTTCACGTGGTTCGCCGCCGGCGGCACCGGGGCGCTCGCCGGCTTCGACGGGCTTTCGGCCACCGCCTATCCGAGCGGCATCGCCGGAGTCGCGGTCGAGGTGATGGAGAGCCTGGCGCCGATCGTCTTCGAGGAGCGCTCGCTGCGTGACGATTCGGGTGGTCCCGGCACCTTTCGCGGTGGTCTCGGGCAGACCATGGCGTTCCGGGTCGAAGTCGACCGGCCCTATCTCTTTTCCGGCCTCTACGATCGCATCGATCATCCGCCGCCGGGGCTGGCCGGCGGCGCGCCCGGTGCCGCAGGCCGGCTGGCGGTCTCCGGCGACCGTCCGGTGCGGCCCAAGACCAGTGTCATGCTGCCGCCGGACACGGTGGTACGCTACGATATCCCCGGCGGCGGCGGGTACGGTCCCGCCCACGAGCGTGCCGTCGAGGCGGTCGTCGCCGACGTGCGGGCGCACTATGTATCGGTCGAGGCGGCACGCCGCGACTATGGCGTCGAGGTGGATACGGTGCGCTGGACGGGCCGGCGAATCGGCTGAAAGCGCGTTCGCCTCACCAGCAGCGGAGACCGACGATCGACAGCCGTGTCACCGACGCGACCGCGCCCCTGCGACGCCGCTTTCTCGAGGCGATGAGCCGCACCGCGGCTTCGGTCAACGTCGTCACCACTGACGGACCGGCCGGCCGTGCGGGCATCACCGTCTCGGCCATGTCGGCCGTCTCGGCCGACGCGCCCCGGCCGTCGCTGCTGGTCTGCATCCATCACGCGAGCCGCGCGTCGAAAGCGATCATCGCCAACGAGTGCTTCTGCGTGAACCTGTTGCGTGCGGATCAGGCGCACGTCTCCGACGTCTTCGCCGGCCGCCGCAAGACCGCCGACGGTGACAAATTCACCGCCGGCACGTGGACCGCCATGGCCACCGGTGCGCCGCGCTTCGTCGACCCGCTGGTCGCCTTCGACTGCCGTCTCGACCAGCACATGCAGGTCGGCACGCACCATGTCTTCTTCGGCGCCGTGGAAGAGATTTTCGCAGCAGAGGCCGGCCCCGCTCTGCTCTACGCCAACCGCGCCTACGGCACCTCCCCGCATATAGGGCCGATCGCGGGCGAGTCGGAGCAGGATGCGCCCGGCCTGAGCATCGGCTGCGAGACCGGGCTCGGGCCGACCCTGGTGGCGACGCTGCTGTCGCGTCTTCAGACGCGCGTCGGCGCCGTCGAGACGCGGCTCGACGAGGGCACGCGCGAGCCTCTGCTGGAGCGGCTCGCAGCCGGCGACCTCGATCTGGCGCTGCTCACGGGTGCACACGAGCACGCTGCCGGCGATCCGATCGAGGTGCTGGCGCACATCGCCGACGGTACGCGGTCCGAGGCGGTTCTGGTGGCTCGCCGCGGCGTACGCCTGCCGCCGATGGCCATGGCGCTGGCCGAGATCTGCACTGAGGTGCGCTAGACCTCGTTCTCCATGGCGATCGCCCGCTTGGCCAGCCTCGCCGCTTCCTGGCCCTGGACGGCGTCGAGCGGAGGAATCGGCGGGCGGGCGCCGTCGCTGCTGAAGATGCCCTGCATCAGGCGGACATATTTCCAGAACCGGATCGAGATGTGGATGTGCTGGTTGGAAAAGGCGATGATCGGCAGGGCGCGCTCGAACAGGTCGCGGGCCTCGGCCTGCCGGCCTTTGAAGAACAGATGGAAGATGCGGACATAGACCGGTAGGATGCCCGACGGCACGAAGGCGTCGAGGCCGCGGGCGAGCCCGTCCATCATCTGCATCGCTGCCCAGCCGCCCGAGAGATGCAGACGGTCCCCGCAGGCGGCCTGAACCGCACTGTATTTCGGCCCGGCGGGCACGGTTTCGATCTTCACCGCCTGCAGCGCAGGAAACCGCTCGGCGAGGCGGCCGAGCATCGCCGGGTCGAGGCCGGAGCCGCTCCAGTCGAGATCCTGCAGCATCACCGGCCGCTGCGCCCCGAGCGAGCCGAGGGCTTGGGCGAGGGCGTTCTCGTCCAGGCCCGGCGGCGGTTGCCACAAGACCATGTCGGCGCCGGCGCGGGCCGCCTCTTCGGCGAGCCGGATGCTGTTGGCGACGTCGGCCGTACTGACGCCGGCGACGATGCGCAGGCGTTCCGGCGCCGCCTCGCGGACGACCTTCAGCATCCGCCGTCGCTCCTCGGGGATCAGCGAGCCGACTTCACCGGCCACCGCGGCCACCAGCACGCCGCAGCAACCGGCGCGCGCCGACTGTTCGACCGATCGTGCGAGGCTCGTTTCGTCGAGCGCGTCGTCGGCGGTGAACGGCGTGTGCAGGCTGGCGATGATGCCGCGCAGGTCGCGCTTTACGTCGAATCCTTCGGCCTCGTGCGACGGCCCTTCGTCGTCGTCCGACGAGGGCGAGGATGCGGGCTCAGACAAGAGCGAAGATGCGGGCGGGACCACCCGAGCCGCCCTTGTGCTTGGGCGCGCCGACGATCAGCGTGGCGCCGGCGGCGGGTACGCGGTCGAGCCCGGCCAGACATTCGATGCCGAAGCGGCCGCTCGGCAGCCATGCATAGTGGGTGGCGAAGTCCTTCGACGGGCCGTGGTCGAGCGAAAGCGTGTCGACGGCGATCGACCGCGCGCCGGTCTCGTCCATGAGCATCTGCGCCGCTTCGACGTGAAAGCCCGGATAATGCTGGGTGCCGCTCTCGTCGGCGCCGCGGAACCGGTCGCCGTCGACATGAGCGGCCCAGCCCGAATGCATCGCGACGCAGGCGCCCGGGGGGATTTCGCCGTTCTCGTCGATCCACGCCTTCAGATCGTCGGGCGTGACCTGCGCGTCGGCGTTCTCGGCGGCCTTGGCGGCGATGTCGACGACGCAAAGGGGTGCCATCAGGTCGACGACCGGGATCGCGTCGACGCTGGCGCCGTCGGCGGAGAAGTGCAGCGGCGCGTCGATGTGGGTGCCGGTGTGCTCGTTCACCCGCAGCTCGAACAGGTTGAAGCCGTCGTCGGCGAAGTTGAACTTCTGCTCCATGAAGAACTGCTGCTCACCGAAATAGGTGGGAAAGCCCTCGTGCAGCGTGTGGGTCATGTCCTCGAGCGTGCTCGGCTGCTGCGCGGTGGCGCGCGAAGCCGCCATCGTGCCGCCGATTGCCGCCGCCGCCGTCGCGGCGCCGGCATTGCGAAAGAGGTGGCGGCGTGAGAGCATCCGCTCCTCGACCGCCTTGATGACGCAGAGATCACACATGGACGCTCCTCCTTCGGTGAGCCGTGCTTCCGAAAAGCCGGACGGCTCAAGATGGACCCGTCCCGGCACTCGGCGCAAGAGGCGGAACGCTCAGCCCAGGGAGCGGATGAGCTCGCGATAGGCCTCTTCGGGAAAGGCCTTGAGCGTCGTCGTGCGCACATAGCCCTGAGCACCCAGCAACAGCGTAAACCGGGCGGACACGGCGTCGTCCGGCGCGTCGTAGATCAGCACGATGTCGTAACCGCCGATCGTCATGAAGAACTGCTTGAACGAGCCGCCCATCTCCTCGAGCAGCTTCTTGCCGTCGTCGAGCCGCTCGGGCGAACGGCGGATCTGGCCCATTCCCTTGTCGGTGTAGTGCATCAGCGCGATGTAGGTCGTCATGGTCGGCCTCCCCTCGATCGGTCAGCCGGATCGCCGGCCTCCATCGCGAATGGGGCCGTCCCGGCTGCGGGCGAGGCCGAGTCTGTCACCATCGCGGCTGCCTGCAAAGCCGTTTGCGTCGACGGCCTGCTCGGGATCTCCGCACCATCTCGGCCCGGGGAACTAGGTCCGGGCCTGATTGTGCTTGCGCGCCATGTAGCTCTTGGCGGTCTCGACGGCGACGGCGGCGTCACGGCAATAGCTGTCGGCGCCGACGGCTTCGGCGAACTGCTCGTTGAGCGGCGCGCCGCCGACCAGCACGGTATAGTCGTCGCGGATGCCCTGCTCGACCATCGAATCGATGACGACCTTCATATAAGGCATGGTGGTGGTCAGCAGGGCCGACATGCCGAAGATGTCCGGCTTGTGCTCCTCGAGCGCCGCCAGATATTTGTCGACGTCGCAATTGATGCCGAGATCGATCACGTCGAAGCCGGCGCCCTCCATCATCAT
>JAGREO010000223.1 GCA_020446525.1 Geminicoccaceae bacterium
ATCGGCCGCACCGGCCGGGCCGGTCGGGAGGGACGCGCCTTCACCCTGACCACCGATGCCGAAGACAAGCTGGTTGACGCGATCGAGAAGATCACGGGCCGTGTGATCGAGCGTCACCCGCCACGCGCGACCGCAGCGTCGTCGGGCAAGCCGAGAGCTGCGAGCGAGCAGAGTGCCGCCGAGGAACGGGCGGGCGAGGACCGGCAACAGAAGACCGTCGAGGGCGAGACCGGCGAACGCGCCGCACCCAAGCGTGCCCGCCGCACGCGCAAGCCGGCCGCAGCCGCGACGGAAGCGCAGGAGTCCGCTAGTCCCGCCGCTCGAGACGCCGACGAGAAGCTCGACGCCGCGAGCGAAGCTTCGGCGGGCGACCGCCGGGGCGACGATGAGCCGGTGCGCGAGCGCGGCGGAAGGCCGGCCCGTGCGGGCTCGCGAGGTACGGGCAAGGAGTCGACCGAACGATCCGGCCGACGCCGGCGCGATGCGGACGGGGATCGTCCGGTCGTCGGCATGGGCGATCACATGCCCGCCTTCCTGCTGCGGCCGGTGCCGCTCAAGGCTTCGGTGTCCGAGGGCCCGATCGACGGCGCGTGACATTCGCGGAACGATGCGATGCAGACGATATTCGTGATGGTCAAATGTGAGCTCGGCCGCTCCTACGAGGTGGCCGATGCCGCCGTCGAAGCGATCGAGCAGGTCTCCGAGGTCCATTCGATCTCGGGTCAGTTCGATCTGATGATGAAATTCCATCTCGATCAGGACGTCGACATCGGCCGCTTCGTCGCCGGCACGGTCCAGGTCCTGCCCGGTGTCAAAGACACCTTCACGATCATCACCTTCAAAGCCTTCGCGTGAGCGCCGGCGGCGAAGAGGTCGATCGCGACGTCGAGATCGTGAGGCGCGAGACGGTCTATCGCGGCTTCTTCGATCTCGACGTGCTGCAACTGCGCCATCGTCGCTTCGACGGCGGCATGAGCGCACCGCTCAGGCGCGAGCTCTTCAAGATCGATGATGCGGTCTGCGTGCTGCCCTACGACCCAGAGCGGGACGCGGTGGTGCTGATCGAGCAGTTCCGCGTCGGTGCGCTCGACCACCCGCGCGGCCCCTGGCTGCTCGAATGTGTGGCCGGGCTGATGGACGAGGGTGAGACGGCCGAGGGGACCGCCCGCCGCGAGATCGTCGAGGAGACGGGTCTGCGGCCGCGCCGGATCGAGAAGATCGGCACCTATGCCGCCACGCCGGGTGCGGTGACCGAGCACGTGACCTGCTTCGTGGCGCAGGTGGATGCGCGCGAAGCGGGCGGCGTGCACGGTCTCGCCAGCGAGCACGAGGACATCAAGACCCATCTGGTCGATGCCGGGGAGGCCTTCGGGTGGATCGACGAGGGCCGCATCACGGCGGTCAACGCGCTGGTGCCGCTGCGCTGGCTTCAGGTGCATCGCCACGACCTGCGCCGGAGGTGGCAATCCGCCGCTTGACCAATCCGCCGCTTGAAGAGGGCGCGGCCGTTCGGTACGCGTGACGCATCGGCAGCCAACGGACGATCGACGAACCATGCATCAGGCACGCATCTACCGGCCGGCGAAGACCGCGACCTCCTCGGGTCGGCGCAAGACGCATCGATGGGTGGTCGAGTTCGAACCGCGTTCGCGCAAGGAGGCCGACCGCCTGATCGGCTGGATCGGCTCCGACGACACCGACCAGCAGGTGCAGATGCGTTTTCCCGACCAGGAGAGCGCCATCGCCTGGTGCAAGCGCGAGGGCCTGACCTATACGGTCTACGAACCGCACGAACGGCGCATCCGGCCCAAGGCGTACGCCGACAATTTCATCCGCAAGGTCTGAGACGCGCGAAACCCCGCACGAAGAACGAGCAACGGCGGTTCGAGGGAGGAACGTTCATGGAGCCATTCGTCACAAGGCGCACGATGCTGGCCGGCGCCGCTGCCGTGTCGCTGATCGTCTCGGCGGCTGCGACGGCGCATGCCGCCACGGCGATCGACGTGGGCGCGCTCCGCCTGGTCAGCCACGCGCCGAGCTTCGTCGCGCAGGAGCGGGGCTACTTCGCCGAGGAAGGTCTCGACGTCACCTTCCGCTTCTTCGAAGCGGCGCAGCCGATGGCCGTGGCGATCGCCTCGGGTGACGTCGACTACGGCGTCACCGCCATCTCGGGCGGCCTCGTCAGTCTGGCGGAAAAGGGTGCGATCAAGGTCATCGGCGGCGCCCTGCAGGAGGAGAAGGGTATCGACGGGCAGATGGTCCTCGCCTCCGACGAAGCCTTCGCCGCCGGCCTCGATCATCCCTCCAAGCTGGGCGGTCACACCTTCGGTATGACCACCGCCGGCTCCTCGTTCCACTACATGGCGGCCAAAATCGCCCAGGCCGAAGGGCTGGACGACCTCGAGCTCAAGCCGCTGCAGCAGGTGGGTGCCATCATCGGCGCGCTCAAATCGAACCAGATCGACGCCTGGGCCATCGTCCCGCACATCGCCAAGGCGCTCGTCGCCTCGGGCGCCGCACACGAGATCGGCAGGATCGCCGATTACCTGCCCGACTATCAGGTCACGACCATCTTCACCTCGGCCGAGAACGCCGCCGACGAGCGCGAGACGACGGTGGCCTTCCTGCGTGCCTTCGCCAAGGGTGCGGCCGACTTCAACGCGGCGCTGGTCGACAGGACGGCGGGCGAGAAAGCGGCCGACGAGATGGTGGCGCTGATCCACGGCTACGTGTACTCGGACAAGCCGCTCGAGGAGGCGGCGCCGTCGATCCGCAACGGCGCCATGCGCTCGAACGAAGGCGCGGCGCTGAACCTGACGAGCGTGCGCGACCAGCTCGACTGGTTCAAGGCCGAGGGTCTGGTCAAGCCCGGGATCACGATCGAGACCCTGGTCGACGATACCTACGTCGAGATCCGCTGATCGTCCGCCGCGGCCGCGCCTCCACCGAGCCACGCTGACCGGAGGACGCCGTGCGTCTGCGGGTCGAGAGGGTATCGCATCGCTACGGGCCGACCGAGGTCCTGCGTGACTTCGATCTCGACGTGCCGGCGGGCCGCATCACCTGCCTGATCGGACCTTCCGGTTGCGGCAAGTCGACCCTGCTGCGGCTGATCGGCGGGCTGGAGAAGCCCGCCTCCGGGCGGATCCTGCAGGCCGGCGAACCGCCTTCGGGCTGCCTCAATCCCCTCACCTACGTGTTCCAGGATTTCGCCCTGCTGCCCTGGCGCACCGTCGAGGGCAATGTCCGGCTGGTGCTGGAGGATCATGGTCTGGGCGCCGCCGGGATGCGCCGGATCGTCGACGACGTGCTCGCGCGCACGCGGCTCTCGGACTTCGCCCGGGCCTGGCCGCGACAGCTCTCCGGCGGCATGCGCCAGCGCGTCGCCATCGCCCGTGCGCTGGCCGTCAGCCCGGCCGTGATGCTGCTCGACGAGCCGCTTTCCGCACTCGACAGCCAGACCCGCGCCCTCTTGATGGACGACCTCGTCGACCTTTGGCTGCGCACACCTTTCACGGCGGTCTACGTGACCCACAATCTGGCCGAAGCGGCCAGGCTCGGTCATCGGGTCGTGGTGCTCTCGCGCCGCCCGGGACGCATTCGCGAGATCGTCGACATCGAGAGCGCACTTCAGAGCCGCAGCGACGACGACGCCGGCCTGAAAGCCGTGCGCGACCGGCTCTGGCGGGCGATGCGCGAGGAGGCGATGGCGGCCGATCGGGAGCTGACCGGTGCGTGAGCCGGCCGGCGAGCCCGAAGCCGAGACACGGGAGGTGCCGTTTCGCGGCGGCGGTTTCGCGCCCCGCCCCCGGCGCTGGGCCGGTCCGCTGGTGTTCGTGCTGCTGATCGGCCTGCTCGAATGGGGCACGCGGACCGGCTTCATCTCGAGCCTCACCCTGCCGCGTCCCTCGGCGGTGTTCGCTACGCTCGTCCAGCTCTGGCAGTCGGGCGCGCTGGCGGAGCATCTCTTGCCGTCGCTGCAGCGGCTGGCGCTGGGCTCGCTCATGGGCATCTCGGCCGGCATCGCCGTCGGCGTCGCGATCGGGCTCTTCTCGCTGGTGCGCGCCGGGCTGGTGCCGCTGGTCGCCGCCCTCTTTCCCGTACCCAAGATCGCCCTGCTGCCGCTCTTCGTGATCTGGTTCGGCATCGACGAAGGGTCGAAGAACGCCCTGATCGCGCTCGGCACCTTCACACCCACCGTCGTCGCCACCTATGGCGGCGTCGACAATGTCGACCGCACGCTGATCCGCATGGCCCAGAGCTTCGACCTTTCCTGGTGGTCGATCGTCCGCAAGATCGTCCTGCCGGGCGCTCTGCCGGCGATCCTCTCGGGTCTGCGCGTCTCGCTCGCGATCGCCATCATCCTCCTGGTCGCCGCCGAGATGCTGGGTGCCAATCGCGGCATCGGCGCCTATGTGCTCGAAGCCGGCAGCCTCTACGACCTCGAGCGGCTGTTCGCCGGCGTCGTCATCCTCTCGCTCCTCGGCATCGCCTCGAGCTGGCTGGTCTCCCGCGCGGAAAAGCTCCTGCTCGCCTGGCGTCCCCGATAGATCGCCCCGCGAGCAGGTCTCGGGGGACGGGATAGCACCCGTGGCGACGTGCGATCAGGTGAAAGCGCCGTGCGCCGGCTCGGCCGCCGGAAGGCGGGTGTTGGAAGCGCGTTTCTCGAGATGGGCGAGCAGATCGCCCTCGGGCATGGGCCGCGCGTAGAGGAAGCCCTGCCCCCGCTCGCAGCCGATCGAGCGCAGATAGTGTTCCTGCGCCCGCGTCTCGATGCCCTCGGCGACCACGTCGAGATGAAGTGCGGCGGCGACGCTCCGGATCGCGCCGATGATCGCCCGGTCGTCGCCGTCGCGCTCGATGTCGGCGACGAACGACCGATCGATCTTGAGCTGATCGATCGGCAGGCGCTTGAGATAGTTCAAGCTCGAATAGCCCACCCCGAAATCGTCAACCGCGATCCGCACGCCGTGGCTGCGCAGCCGCCGAAGCTGGGTCAGCGTCGTTTCGGTATGGGCCAGCACCGCGGTCTCGGTGATCTCCAGTTCCAGCCGTCCCGGATCCATGCCGGCGGCGCTCAGATGCCCCAGGACGACGTCGCACAGATCGTCTTGCCCGAACATCCGGGCCGAGAGATTGATCGCGACACGCAACTGCCCGGCGGCGCCGGTCCAGCGCGCCGCACGCGCCACGACGGTCGCCAGCACCCAGGCGTCGACCTCGCCGATCAGCCCCGCATCCTCGGCGATGGCGATGAACTCTCCGGGCGCCACCGGCCCCAGCTTCGCGTCGTGCCAACGGATCAGCGCTTCGACCGCATCCGGTCGTCCATCGGCCAGAACCACCTGCGGCTGATAAAACATCTCGAGCCCGCCTTCGGCCAGCGCCGACCGCAGTCGGTCCTCGATCGACTTGCGCCGCTCGATCCCTTCGTGAATTCCCCGATCATATCGCCGGATCTTGCCGCGGCCGGCGCTCTTCGCCGAGAAGAGCGCCATGTCGGCCTTGCGGTAGAGCGCATCCGCGTCGTCCGCATCGTCGGGGAAGAGGGCGAGCCCGATGCTCGCCCCGACCGAAGCCTCGACACCCCGAACGCGAGCCGGCTGACGGATTTCCTCGAGGATCCGATCGGCTATGCAAAATGCCTCGCTCTCGCCGACGATCCCGGCTAGCACGAAGACGAATTCGTCGCCGCCCATCCGGGCACAGAAATCGTGCGGCCGCGAAAGCCTGCCGAGACGCCGGGCTATCTCGACCAGCAGGGCGTCGCCGACCTCGTGTCCGTGATTGTCGTTGATCGGTTTGAAGCCGTCCAGGTCGACCACCATCAAGGCCACGCCGCGGCCATCGCCCCGCGCCCGATCAAGAGCGACGGGCAGATGTTCGACCATGTTGCGCCGATTGGCGAGACCGGTCAGGGGATCGTTGTAGGCCAGATGCCGGAGCGCCCGCTCCCGCTCGACGATCGCCTCGCGCGCACGACGAGCCACCGCCGCCTCGATCACGAACATGGCCAGAAGTGTGAGCGAAGCCATGCCCGCGCCGATCGCGAGGCTGTCCAGCCCGTTCAAGAGGCCGGCGAATTTCGAGCTCAAATGCTGGGTCGTCGCATCGAGCAGGGCTTCGACGTCGACGCTCAACTGCTGCACAGGCGCGGCGAACGGATCGAGCAGGGCCAGGATCGCCTGCGCGCCGGCACCGTCGCCTTCGTCCAGTGACGAGAGACGGCGTTCGACCTCTTCGAGCGCGAGCAGCAGCGCGCGCGCCAGCGGCGTCACCGGATGATCGGCACGGACATGCGCCAAAGTCTGTGCTTCCATCACCAGACGGCAGCGCGACCAGAGAAGCTCCAGCCGCAGGAACAGATCGTCCCGTCCGATGTCCCCGCCGCCGGTGCCGAACATCGCCACGTCTTCGCGCAACCGATGAAATTCGCGCTCGAGCCAGAATACGTCGCCGATGCCGTTGATCTCGATGCCGCCCCGGCGGACTTCGTCGCGCATCCGATCGATCGACGACCAGACGAGCATGCTGCCTGTCGTGAACGCGATCAGCAGCACCACATAGCCGCCCCAACGAAGCCGGGTGGAGCGCATCATTCGATCCGCAACCTCTCGAGTTGCCAGATCGACATGCCGGAAAATGCCTGGTCGGTGATCTCCGGATGCTCGTCCCAGGGAAAGATCACCCAGCCCGGTCCGCCGTCGCGCACGCGCAGCCGCTTGCCTTCACGCTCCAGCGCGATGATCGGATCGTAGCGCTCGACGACATCCATCGGAATGCCCACGGAATAGCCGTCCAGAGCGAAACCGACGGCCCGCTCTCCACGGGCGCCGACGCGATGCAGGAGCGCGCCCAGGCCGACACCCCGCCAGACCGGCCGACCCTGCGTATGCGGCGTGGAAGAAACCAGCTCGCGCAAGCCGAGCGCATCGAGCATGGCCCGATCGAAGCGCGCTTCACCCGGCGCATTGGTGTTTTGGACGGCGCCCGAGACCGTCAGAAGCACCGGCCCCGTCGGGGACGGCAGCATATCGGCCCGGGAGGGGGCATAAGGGGCGAGCAGGACGACGAGGACCGAGAGCGCGATGCCCACCCCGCCAAACCGGCTCCACCGTCGCCCGTAGGGCCTCGACCTTTTGCTCACGCGCCCGTCCACCTTCCATCGAACGTCCCACGATCCTACGCGGCGGGCGCCTAACGAATGGTAAACGCGACGCATTGTTCATGTTGCAAACGGCGGATGCGCGGCGGCCCGGCAGTAGCCCGGCGAAGCGGCTACGGACGAGGCGGATCTGCGCCGGCTTGCTCACCGACCCCCACGCGCTCGCGCCAGGATCGGCGATAGGCGTGCAGGCGTGCGGCCCGGTCGCCCTCGAACGGCGTCGCCGGCCGCGGATCGTGGCCGCGCGCGCGGTCGCAGGGCCACGATGCGAGCAGCAGGGCGCCCTCACCGACGCCTCCGGCGACGGGTGCCGGCGCGCGGTCCGGGTGCCACGTCGCCAGCGTACGCATGATCACGTCGTTGCGGGCGAAGGGCCCGTCGACGATGATCGGGCCTTCGGCGCCCAGCAGCTCCATCATGACGTCGATCATCGAAGCGACGTAGAGGCTCGCCAAGGCGATATGACGATCGCCGGCCGTGCCGACGATTCGGCCCTCGCGGCCCATGAAGGGCCCGCTCTCGACGTGAAAGCTCGGCAGCGCCATCGCCCCGCTCGCTAGCAGCGCGTCGAGGTCTTCCTCCGTCGCCTCGCCGGTATCACCCGCGGCGAGGATCTCGAACTCGCGGCCGCCCATGGCGCGCGCCGTCGGCACGGGCCTGCCGAACACGTCGACACCGGCCAGATGATCGAGGGCGGGGTCGAGCCTCTTCAGCCCGGAACCGGGCGCCATGACGATGATCCAGGTACCGGTCGAGACGACGGTGAACGACCCTTCGCGCCGGATCAGATGCGGCAGCAGGGCGGCGTTGCTGTCGTGCATGCCGACGAGCACGCGGCAATCGGCCGGAAGGCCCGTCGTGCGCGCCAGATCGGGACGGATCGGGCCCAGGACGTCCCAGGCGCGGCGCAAGGGCGGGAACAGCGGGCGCCAGCCTCGGCGATCGACGAGGCCGCTGAAATCGTCGTCGAGCGGGCGCCAGAGATGCGAATGAGCGCCGAGCGACGTCCGTTCGACCGCTTTGACGCCGGACAGCAGCCAGGCCCAGTATTGCGGTCCGGGCAGGATGTCGGTCACCCGGGCGAACACGTTAGGAAACCATTCCTGCTGCCAGAGAACCTGCCGACCGAAATTCTGCCCCAGCGGCAAAGGGGGCGAGAAGGTCGCGTCGAACGGATCGAAGACCTCGTCGAAATCGGCACCGAGATCGTCCGGCCCTGTAAACTCGTAGTCCTGGAGCGGCAGGGCGAGCGTGTCGCCCGCCAGCAGCGCGCCGGCGCAACCGTGATGGATCGGCACGATGGTCGTGATCCGATCACGTTCCGGCAGCATCGCCAGTGTGGCGACCGCCCATCGCCACAGCTCTTCGGCGTCGTGGTGCGGATAGGGCGGGCCGGCCAGGATCTCATTGCGTCGGCGATGCGCGACGATTTCCCGTCCGCTCTCGTCCAGCAGCACGGCCTTGGCGTGCGTCTTGCCGATGTCGAGGACGACGATGCTCATGGCTTCACGGCAGGTGGAAGACCGGAGTGAGGAAGGTCACGACGGGCGAGCCGTCTTCGTTGGTGTCCATGATGTCCGCCATGTGCGCCCACCAGCGCCGCATCACCTCGTTCTCCGCCAGCGCGTCCATCCGGTGGTTCAGCGGCCGCCGGAGCGTGGCGAAGAGGGTGTGCGTCTCGTGGTCGAGAAAGATGGAATAGTCGGAAATCCCGGCATCCTTGAGGAGTGCCGCGAGCTCCGGCCAGATCGCGTCGTGCCGCTTCTCATATTCCTCGGCCATGCCCGGATGCAGCCGCATCTTGAAGCCGATCTTTTCCATCATGCCGTGCGGCCTCCACGACCGGCGGAGCGCCCCCCTCCCGGCAAAGCGCTCCGCACCGGCCTCAAAAGTCGAAGTCGCCGATATTGTCCTTGCTGTAGACGAAGGGCGAGCCCAGCAGGATCTCGCTGCCGTTGACCACCTGGAGCTTGCCCAGCCGACCGGCGTCGAGTTCGGTGGCACCCGGCTGCAGCTTGCCGTCGGCGGCGGCACGGGCGGCATAGACCGCGGCGTAGCCGAGATCGATCGGGTTCCACAGCACCACCGACTCGACACAGCCGCTCTCGACATAGGGCCGCATGGCGTTGGGCGTGGCGAGACCGACCACGGCGATGTCGCCGCAGGCATCAGCCTGGGTGACGGCCTCCGCCGATGCCGGCGTCGCGACCGAGGTCATGCCGAAGATGCCGTCCAGATCCTCGCCATATTTGTTGATGAGCGTCGTCGCTTGGTTGAAGGAGAGGATGTTGTCCTCCTGCGCTTCGACCGTCTCGAGCCATTCCATGTCGGGATGGCACTGCTGCTGGTAGGCCTCCATCTCGGCGATCCAGCGGGCCTGGTTGGGCGTGGTGAAGGTCGAGGTGACGATGGCGAAGCTTCCGTCCTCGCCGATCTCTTCGGCCATGGCGTCGATCAGCGCCTTGCCGATGCCGTTGAACTCGGCCTGATTGACGAACCACTCGCGCGCGTCGGGCTCGGAATTGGCGTCGTAGCCGATGACGTGGATACCGGCCTCCAGCGCCTTCTTGAGGACGGGGGCGATCGCGACGGGGTCGTTGGCGGCGAAGAGGATGCCGTTGACGCCCTGGGTGATGTAATTATCGATGAAGGTGATCTGGTCGTCGATATTGGCTTCGGTCGGCCCGTCGGTGGTGACCTTCACGTTGCCGAGCTCTTCGGCGGCCTGCCTCTGGCCTTCGGTCGTGGCGGCGAAATAGCCGATGCCGACGAGCTTGGGCACGTCGACGAGGGTGATCTCCTGGCCGCTGAGGTCCGGTGCGCCTTTCGGCTGGCCGCCGTCATACTCCTTGGCCGCCACCTCGCCGCCGCCGCCGTCGCAGGCGAGCGGGTTGGTCGGCAGATCGTCGGCGCCGTCCCATGCCGCGCGGGCCGTACCGGTCGCGGCGAATGCCACTAGAGCAGTGGTACCGAGCAGTGCGAGAGCCGTCTTCGACATCGTTCTTACCTCCCTGGTGTCTGGCCTGGTGTCTGGCCTGAAGTCCGGGTTCCGACCGGAACAGGTTCAGTGCGGGCCGGCGCGTCCGCGGCGAAGGAAGTTGGTGATCAGGATCGAGAGGATGAGCACCGTCCCCATGACGACGATGGTGGCATCCCCCTTGACCCCGGTGAGCGCCAGCCCGTTCTTGAGCAACTGGATCAGTGTAAAGCCCAGAACGGTTCCGGCAATGGTGCCGATGCCGCCGAAGATGCTGGTGCCGCCCAGCACCACGGCGGCGATGACGTCGAGCTCGAGGCCGGTTCCCATGTCGGAGCGGGTGGTGCTCACCCGGCTCACGAAGATCCAGCCGGCGAGACCGGACATGAAGCCCGAGGCGGTGTAGATCGAAAGCTTGATTCGGTCGACCGGGATGCCCGAAAAGCGCGCCGCCGTCTCGTTGTGGCCGATCGCGTAGAGGGCCCGGCCGAAGGTCGTGCGCGTGAGGACGACCCAGAAGACGACGATGGCGACCAGCAGGATCCAGAGCTGGCTCGGCACGCCGGCGATCTCGCCCTGACCCAGCACGAAGAACCAGTCGGGATAGCCGCGTACCGAGCGGGCCTGGCTGATGCCTTCCGCCAGTCCCCGAAAGAGTGCGAGGGTCGCCAGCGTCATGATCAGGGGCGGCACCCTGAGCTTCGTGATCAGCAGTCCGTTGAAATAGCCGGCCGCCGTGGCGACGAGGATGCTCGATGGGATCGCCAGCGGCAGTGGCAGGCCCACATTCTTCCAGCCGACGCCCAGCGTGATCGCCGCCAGCCCCAGCATCGAACCCACGGCCAGATCGATGCCGCCGGTGATGATGATGAAGGTCA
>JAGREO010000224.1 GCA_020446525.1 Geminicoccaceae bacterium
ACGATGACGCATGACTACAAGCGCAACGGCACCACGACGCTCTTTGCAGCGCTCAATGTCCTCGATGGCTCGGTCATTGGCCGCAACATGCAGCGCCACCGCCATCAAGAGTTCATCCGTTTCCTCAACGCCGTCGAGCGCGAGGTGCCCGAGCGCAAGGCGATCCACGTCATCCTCGACAACTATGCCGCGCACAAACATCCCAAGGTTCGGGCGTGGCTCGCCCGCCACCCGCGCTGGACCTTCCATTTCACACCGACCTCCGCCTCTTGGCTCAACGCGGTCGAGGGCTTCTTCGCCAGGCTGAGCCGCAGAAAACTCCAGCGCGGCGTCTTCCATTCCGTGGTCGACCTGCAGACAGCCATCAAAGACTTCGTCATGCAGCACAACCAGAACCCGACACCCTTCGTCTGGCGCGCCGACCCGAAGGACATCATCGCCGCAGTTAAGCGCGGGCATCAAGCGTTGCAGACTATCCACTAGATCTGCTGAAAATGTTGGTAAATGGATATCACGTCGGTTTGAATACTGAGTCAAGTTCTTCTGAAACTAGGCCGCTGCACGATTTTTGATGGAGTGTTTCGATATTTGGAAAGAGATAGTTTCTGCCTCTTCGATTGCCTTTCGCTCTACCCTCTCGCCAAAGAGCATCATCTCAAGGGTTCTTGTGATGATGCGTACATCCAGCATTAGACCACGATGGCGGATATAGTATAGATCCAGCGCCAGCTTCTCATTGGCGGTCAGACTGTGGCCGCCATTAACTTGGGCCCAGCCGGTGATGCCGGGGGCCAGGGCGTAGCGGTGGGCGAGGATCTCAGGGTCAGCCGTCGGGATGTCGTGGGGAAGCAGCGGGCGGGGGCCGATAACGGACATGTCGCCCATGAACACGTTGATGAGCTGGGGAAGCTCGTCGGTGCGGGTGCGGCGCAGCAAGCGGCCGAGCCATGGCGTGCGCTGCGCGTCGGTGAGAATGATGCCGTCGGGACCGAGCGGATCGTGCATGGTGCGAAACTTGCGCAGCGTGAAGCGCTTCCGAGCGCGGCCGGGGCGAACCTGGTCGAAGAAGACCGGGGACCCGAGGCACAAGCGTACGGCGGAGGCGATGAGCAACAGCAGAGGTGCCAGCAGCAGTAGGGCGGTGCCGCTCAGGATAACGTCGGCTAAGCGGCGCAGCCGGGAATAGGCAGCTACCTCCTCGACCGAACGCCCCTCGATCGCCTCGACGCTCGGTGCAGGTTCGTCGCGGAAGCGGATGAGGTCCGGGAGTTCCGTCAGTTCGACGCCTTGGCGGCGGGCGATGTCGGCGACGCGATACAGGGAGCCCTGCACGAGTTCGTGGTGCGGGCAGGTGACGACGATCTTGGCCGGCATCATGCCCTGCACGGCAAGGCGGCCCAAGACCGAGGGAAGCTCGGAGGTGGAGCCGAGAATCGGTACGCCGTAGATCGTCCGGCCGACCACGTCCCGGTCGTCGACGATACCGACGACGCAATATCCCTCGAGCATTCGCCGGGCGATGATCATGATCACCAAGGCCGCGGCATCACCGCCACCGACCAGCAGCAGCGGCTCAACCGCGACGTTGGCGCGCTTAGCGGCGAAGCGCGGCGCCACAAGCGTCACATAGGCGACTCGGGCCCCACAGAGTAGGACAACGGCGATCATTGGCTGGATGATCAGCAGCCCGCGGGGAACGCCGTCGAGCCGGCCGACTAGGAAGAGGGCGAGGAAGGACATTGCCGTGGCGGCAAGTGCCAGCCCGAAGATCGAGAGAAGTTCGTTCGGCGAGGCGAAGCGCCACATGCTGCGGCCGGCGCCGAAACCACCATAGACCAACCAGGCAACCAGCGCGAAAACAAGTGTTCCGGTCAGGAGTAATTGGTGTTGGCCGGCGGACAGGCAAAAATTCTGCCGAATCAGATAGGCCAGAGGGAACGAGAGAGCCGTGACCGCCACGTCGTGCGACAGAATCAAGGCTCGCCTAGAAACACCCATTTTCCGTCTGAGTGGCAACTGAATTGCCATCGATCCGCAAACTCCGACACTGGCAGCCGAAAATAACCGAACACTTATTAAATCAAATTATTATCTCGAACCTTCATATTAATCGTCTAAATGTTGCCTAATCCACGTAATACTTATTGTATTTACTATAATAACTATCAATTCCCCCGTAACCGTACTTCGCATGACGATCGACTTCTACCTGCGTGATCACCGCGCCGGCAACGGGGGCGCGGATTTCGTGGAGTTCCTTGAGGGCGTCGCCGACCATGTCGTAGGTGCTCTTTTCCCAGCGCACGCAGAAGAGCACGCAATCGACGAGCTCCGTCGTCAGCTTGCTGTCGCTGACGCCGAGCACCGGCGTGCTGTCGACGATGACGAAATCATAAAGATCGCGCAGTTCGACCAGCAATTCGCGCATGCGGGTGGAGGAGAGGATCGAGGTGGGGTTGGAGGCGGGCTTGCTGACGCTGATCGTGTCGATGCCGCTCGCCTCGTCGCGGATGATCAACTCGTCCCGGCCCTTCTCGCCCATCATGTAGCGCACGAGGTTGCCTCTCGACGCCGCCTCGATCTCTCGGCCGACGCTGGGGTGGCGCAGGTCGAGGTCGAGCAGGACGACCCGGCTTCCCGCATTCATCAGGGTCGCCGCGAGGCTGGTGGCGAAGGTCGTCTTGCCTTCACCCGGCACCGAGGACGTCACCATGATCACCTTGGGCGGCGAATCGATATGGCTCAATCGCAGGGCCGTGTGGATCGAGCGCAGACTCTCCGTGTAGCTCGAGAGCGGCTTCTCGAGCGCATACTGGAAGGGCTTGAGACGACCCTTCAGCGCGGAGGAGCGCAGAAACGGCACCAGACCCAGGCACGGCACGCCGAATTCCTGCTCGAGCTGCTTGCCGCTCCGGACACCGCGATCGAGGCGCTCGAGCAGCAGGATCAACAGCAGCCCCATCATACCCGATGCGGTGAAGCCGACGGCGGAGAAGAGCAGGGTCGGCGGCGTGCTGGGCTTCGACGGCGGCTTGGCGCGGGCGATGATGCGCGCGTCCGCCTCGGTGATCGCCTCCTGCTCGCGGGTCTCCTTCTGCCGCTGCAGGAAGCTCTCATAGAGCTTGCGGGTGGCTTCGGCCTGCCGCTCGAGCTCGCGCAAGGGAAGCTCGGCCTGCCGGCCCTTCTCGCTCACCCCCTTGATGCGATCGAGCTCGGCCTCCATGGACGCGACACGGCTGGCGACAATCTTGGCATCGTTCCGGAGATTGGTGACGATCCGCTCGATCTCGACCTGGATGCGCGAGGCGAGCTCCTCGCGATCCTGGACCAGCGTGACGACCCGCGGGTGCTTCTCGCCGTAGGTGGCGCGCAACTCCGTCTCCTGGCGTCGCAGGATCGATTCCTGGCGCCAGAGCTCGACGAAGAGGGGCGACGCCATTACTTCGGGGACGGTATCCAGCCCCTGCCCCCGGCTCGCAAGCTCGTTGATCAGCCGGACACGCGCCTCGCGCTCCGCCAGCTCCCCACGGGCACGCACCAGCTCGGCATTGATGTTGACCAGCTCGAGCTCGTTCAGATTGCCCGACTGCAATTCGTAGACCTTGGCCTGCTCACGGTAATTCTCGATCGCCGTCTCGGCTTCGGTCAATTCGATCTTGAGCGCGTCGATTCGCTCGGTCAGCCATGCATTCGCCTTGTCGGTCGCCGAGCGCTTGCGGTCGAGAGACTGCTCGACATACTGCTCCGCGGTGGCATTGGCGAGGCGTGCCGCCTTTTGCGGGTCGGTCGAGCTGTAGGCCATGTCGATGATCAGCGAGCGGCCGTCCTGCTTGACCTTGAGCCGCTCCTCGAACGAGGCCACGGCGATGTCGACCGGCTCACGGAACACGTCGTCGGGGTCGACCGAAAGCTCACGTTCCTCGGCGAAGCCGGTAGCGACCAGAAAATCGTCGGGCAGCCAGCTCAGCAGGCCGAACATCCGGCCGCCGTCGGCGAAGGCGACGTCGCGGGCGCCCGGCTGGGCAACCGGCGGCACGAGTTCGGGATCGCGCTCGAGACCGTTGTTGCGGACGATCGCCTCGAGATTGTCCCGCGACTTGATGAACTTGATCTGCGTCTCGACCGTGGCGGCATCGCCCGAGAGACCGGCGACGACGGCATCGACGTCGAACACCTTGTTTTCCCGGTCCTCGATCATGATCGAGGCTTGGGCGGTGTAGACCGGCGTACGAACGGCGCCGGCGATCGTCGCCAGACCGGTACCCACGGCGACGATCGAGAGCAGCATGCCCTTGCGCCGCCGAAGCATGAGGAAAAGCCCGCGGATATCGATCCCGCCCGGCTCACCGGCGTAAACGTCGTCCGCCTGCTGCGGCGCGCGCTCGTAATAGGGCGACTTGGTTTGCTCAACCATCGATAAGGCCGGTCACCTGCTGCGTTCCCAAACACCGGCCGGCATGTTTACATTCGATCGGCGGAAGTTGAAACCAGGAATCTGGTTGATCAACCTTTAAGTAATCTCTCGTCAAGAGCGAAAGTTTTTCGTTCGAGCAGGGTCACACCGGTGTGAGGGAACGAGATTCCCGCGCGATCGCGTACGGTTTAGGCATGCTCCCTCGTACCGCACCGGCGAAGGCCGCTCGAGTAAGTGAAAAGACCGGCCCTCAGATCAATGTCGTCAGCGCGCCTCGCGCATCGAATGCGAGCGGTTCGAGCGGTGCGGCGACGCCGAGTTCGTCGCGCAGCGCTCGGGAGACCAAAATCTCGTCAAGAGAAAGCGTGTTGCGGATCTGGCAATAGCGGACGTCGGCGAGATCGGGCGCCCAGGACGTTGCCACCGTCGCCTGCAAGACCGCTCTCTCCGTCGGCAGGACGACCGGCACCCGGCATTTGTCGACCAGCGCCGCAGTGATGCCGTTCTCGTACATGCTCTTGAGGTCGAGCGCGTTGGCCGTCGCCATCGGCATATAGTCGGCGACACCGATGCCGATGCCGTTGCCGTGCGTGGCGTCGGTCAGACGCAGAATGGCCAGTTTGGCTATGAAGATGTGCTCCGGATTGGCGATCCCGCGTATGTCGGTGCGACCAATCACGGCGTAATCCATGCCGGCGCCGCTGACTTCCTTCCCGAGTTCCTGACAGACGAAGGCGTCGATCTGTGTGAACGGCAGACGGGCGAGCAGTGACTTCGCCCGTTTCAGCAGCCGCTCGTCGGTGCGGGCGAACGCCTCGGGCGCGACGCCTTCGACCGTCACCAGCTCGTGCCGGGCGTTCTCGACCACGGCGATGCCGAAGGCGAGCGGGCTGTGCCGGACGGCGATGGCGGCCATCTCCGGCAGCACGTCGGTGAGCCCACGTGGACCCAGCCTGTGGATGTTGCGCGCACCCTGCTGCTTGCCGAGGCCGATGCCGACCATTTTGGTCAATCCGCTCTCGATCGACCGGTCGAAGCTGGTGTGCGACTTGACCCGGGCGATGACGACGACGGCGTGGGCTTCCGCGGCGGCGGCATCGAAACAGCAGGGTATGCCATCCTTCGTGCGGCCATACTCCACCACCTCCATGGTGGCACGAATGGGCGCACCCACGCTCTCCTCGGTGACGCCCAGACGCGCGAGAACGGCCGCCTGCCCTTCGGCCGTACCGCCGCCGTGGCTGCCCATGGCCGGAACGACGAAGGGCTCGAGCGCGAATTCACGCAGGCAGCCGACGACGGCGCGGGCGAGGCGGTCGATGTGCGCGACCCCGCGACTGCCGACCGCGAGGGCGACGCGGCTGCCCGCGGGCAGAGAACGCAACCGATCCGCGCGCGCCATGGCGTCACGCACCGCGGCTTCGATGTCCGCTATGGCCGGAGCCGTCGGCTGCTCGAGGCGAATGCGGGCGACGTCGGGCAGCGACACGCTCTGCAGCGATGGGATGTCGACGACGGGGAATGTCGGGCTCAACATGGATACTCTCCCTGAAGGCGAGCATCATCGTGGCCGCCCGCTCCGCTGGCAAGCCAGGCAAACGCCCGATCCACGGTCTCCACCGTCGGACCGGGCACGGGCGGCGGCCGGGCGACCATGACGATCGCGACGCCGAGGGACGATGCGGCGACGATCTTCGACCAGCCGCCCGAACCGCCGCTGTTGCGGGTCACCAGATGGGTGACGGCGTGGCGGGTCAAGGTTTCGGTCTCTTGCTCGATGGTGAACGGCGGGCGCTGAACGAGGTGGACGCCGGCCGGATGCCAGGACCTGCCGCCCGGCGGATCGATCACGCGCAGGCCGAGCCAGGCGGCGGGGCTGGCGGCGAAGGCGTGGCGACTCTTGCGGCCGGTGCTCAAGAGAGCTCGCGCCCCCGAAGGCAGTGCCGCCGCCGCGGCCGCGAGGTCCGCGACCTCTCTCCAGTGAACACCCGCACCGGACACCCAGGGCCGACGCACGAGGCGCAGCCGCGGGATGCCGAGCCGGTCGCAGCAGCGCGCGACGACCACCGGATAGCGGGCGAAGGGATGGGTCGCGTCGACGACGACATCGACCGCGCTCTCGCGAAGATGATCCATCAGGCCGGCCTCGCCGCCGAAACCGCCGATTCGCAAAGGACAGGCGAAGACGGCCGGCTCGCGCGTCTCCCCGGCGAGCGACGCCGTGACCGAAAAGCGCGGATCGGCGGCGAGACGCGCGGCCAGCAGACGGGCCTCCGCGGTGCCGGCGAGCAGAAGGATGCGGATCACGGCGCCGCCCGGGCGACGACGATGCCACAGCGATCGACGATGATCACCTCGACGGCGATCGCGGCACCGTCGAGGAGTTCCACCGCCCGCAGGCAAGCCGCCTCGGCCACTTGTTGTGCCAAGGCGGGGCCGGCCACGTCCAAGGCCTGCATCGCGGTGTTGCAGGCAATGAGGCGCGGGTCGCCAGCCATGACGGCGAGAAGGGCGAAATCGACACGGCTGCGCCCGGAGTGGAGGTCGAGGGCACCCTGGGCGAATTTGGTCAGCTTGGCAAAGCCGCCCGCCAGGGTCAGGCGTTCGATCGGATGGCGACGCAGATATTTGAGCGTGCCGCCGATGAAGTCGCCCATGTCCAGAAGCGCGTGATCCGGCAGGCCGTGCAGCGCTTTGACCGCGGCTTCGGAGGTCGCACCGGTCGAAGCCGCCGCATGGCGCACGCCCGAAGCACGCGCGACGTCGATGCCGCGATGAATCGAGGCGATCCAGGCGGAACAGGAAAAGGGCCGGACGATCCCGGTGGTCCCCAGGATCGAAAGCCCGCCTTCGATGCCGAGCCGCGGGTTCCAGGTCTTCTTCGCCAACTCGGCACCGCCCGGTATCGCAATTTCGACGACGACATCGGCATCGTCCACCGCGGCACGCATCATCGCCCGCGGCACCGGGTTGATGGCCGGCTCGCCGACCGGCACCGGCAGCCCGGGTCTGGTGACGATGCCCACCCCCTCGCCGGCGCGAAAGATGGTGCCGGACGAGGCCGGGCCGGGCCGGACTGTGGCCAGGATCAGCGCGCCGTGGGTGACGTCGGGGTCGTCGCCGGCATCCTTGACGATGCCGGCGGTGGCGACGCCTTCACCCAGTGTCGCGGTGGCGAGATCGAAACGCGCGGTGCCGCCGCGGGGCAGTTCGATGTCCACGGGATCGAGGAACCGGCCAGTGACGAGCGCACGGTGCGCCGAGCGGGTGGCAGCCGTGGCGCAGGCGCCCGTGGTCCAGCCGAAGCGCAGCGGTTCGTCGGACGAGCTCATGCGCCGTATCATAGACCCGAACGCCGCGCGCCGCATGTTTCTCCGCCGGCTTCTCCAAGCTGCCCGAGGAGGCTATCAAGCGGCGCATGAACGACCGCACCCCTGCCCGCCCCGCCCGTATTCCGCAGACCGAAGACTGGCCCGAGCTCCTGCCCGGCTGGGTCTGGCTGGTCGGGGCGGGGCCGGGCGACCCCGGTCTCGTCACGCTGCTCGCATGGCATGCGCTCGGACAGGCGGACGCGATCGTCTACGACGCGCTGGTCGATCCGCGGATCCTGAAATGGGCGGCACCGGACGCCCTGCTCGAACATGCGGGCAAGCGCGGCGGCAAGCCATCGCCGAAGCAGCGGGACATTTCGCTCAGGCTGATCGAGCTCGCCCGCGCCGGCCGCCGCGTGCTCAGGCTCAAGGGCGGTGACCCCTTCGTCTTCGGTCGCGGCGGGGAGGAGGCGATGGCACTCGTCGAAGCGGGCGTGCCGCTGCGCATCGTGCCGGGCATCACCGCGGGCATCGGCGGCCTCGCCTATGCCGGAATTCCGGTGACGCATCGCGACGTCAATCAGGCGGTGACCTTCCTGACGGGCCACGATCAGCATGGACTCGAACCCGCGGCACTCGACTGGCGGGCGGTGGCGCAAGGCTCGCCGGTGATCGTCATGTATATGGCGATGAAGCACCTCTCCTCGATCGCCGAGAAGCTGATGGCGGCCGGCCGCAGCGCCGACGAACCGGTGGTGGTCGTCACCGAGGCGACGCTGCCGGGCATGCGCGTGGTCGAAACGACCCTGGCGACCGTCGCGCAGGACGTGACCCGTCTCGAGGTGCAGCCGCCGGCGATCGTCTGTGTCGGCCGGGTCGCACTGATCCGCCAGGCGCTGGACTGGATCGGCCGGAGCCGTGGTCACGACCCGCGGTCGCTCGATCCGCTGGCGGCGGAATCCTGGTTGACGTGACACGCGACGGGCCGCCGCGAACCAGGGGCCTGCTGCTGGCCGCACCCTCCTCGGCCTCGGGCAAGACAGTGGTGACGCTGGGTCTGCTGCGGGCTCTGAGCGATCGCGGTGTGGCGGTGGCGGCGGCAAAGAGCGGACCGGACTACATCGACCCGCAGTTCCTGGCCGCGGCCGCACGTGGATGCTGCGTCAATCTCGACGCTTGGGCGATGTCGACCGAGCGGCTGCGGGCGCTGGCGTCGCGCAGCGACCTACTGCTCGTCGAAGGTGCGATGGGCCTGTTCGACGGAGCACCGCCGAACGGCCGCGGCTCGGCTGGCGATCTTGCGGCGATCCTGGGCCTGCCCGTGGTGCTGGTGGTCGACGCGAGCCGGACCGGCCATTCGATCGCACCGCTGGTCCAAGGCTTCGTCGACTGGCGCGCCGATCTGCACGTGGCGGGCGTCATCCTCAACCGCGTCGGTTCGCCGCGGCACGAGACGATGCTGCGCCGCGCGCTGGCCGATGCGCGGGTGGCGGTGCTGGGTGCGGTACCGCGGGTCGAGGCACTGAGGCTGCCGTCGCGCCATCTCGGGCTGGTGCAGGCGCACGAACACGCCACGCTGGAAGCGCATATCGAGACGGCGGCGATGACGGTCGAGGCCCACGTCGACGTGGCGGCGATCGCCGCAGCGGCACGAACCATCGAAACGGGGCCGACCGATGGAGAGAGGACCACCGGTCTGCCGCCACTGGGCCAGCACATCGCGGTGGCATCGGATGTGGCCTTCGCCTTCGCCTATCCGCACATGCTCGACGATTGGCGGCGGACCGGCGCTTCGTTCTCCTTCTTCTCGCCACTGGCGGACGAGCCGCCTCGCTGCGATGCCGATGCCATCTTCCTCGCGGGCGGCTATCCGGAGCTTCACGGCGGCCGTCTGGCCGCGGCCGAGCGATTCAAGACCGGCCTGCGTGACGCAGCGGCGGCCGGAGCGCTGATCTACGGCGAATGCGGCGGCTACATGGTGCTGGGCGACGGCATGGTGGACGGTGACGGTACGTACCACGCCATGGCCGGGCTCCTTCCGCTGACCACGAGCTTCGCCCGGCGGCAGCGCGTTCTGGGCTATCGGCGGCTCACGGCATGGGAGGGCCTGCCATGGGCCGGGCCGCTCGCCGGCCACGAATATCACTACGCCACGACGACGAAGACGGGCGGCGTGCCGGCGCTCTTCGCCGCACGGGACGCCGAAGGCGCGGCACTCGATGCCATGGGCCTGCGCGTCGGCCGCATGATGGGCTCGTTCGCCCACGTCATCGACCGGGCGTCAGAGGGATGAGCGTTCGGGGCGCAGGACGTGGGCGTGCGACGCGTCGTAGAGCGCCGAACGGCGGAAATCGTCGGTGCGGCCGAGCGCACGGCCGACGAAGATCAGCGCCGTGCGGGTGAGCTTGGCGGCACGCGCGCGTTCGCGGATGTCTCCGAGGATGCCTTCGAGGATACGCTGATCCGGCCAGCCGATCCGATAGGCGACGACCGCCGGGCAATCCGAGCCATAGAGCGGGACGAGACGGCGTTCGATCTCGCGCAGATTGCGGATCGAGAGATGGATGGCGAGTGTGGCGCCACTCTTTCCGAGGATCGCCAGATCCTCGCCTTCGGGCATGGCCGAGGACTTCATCGCGGTGCGGGTCAGGATGACGGTCTGCGCCACCTCGGGCACGGTCAGCTCGCGCTTCATCGCGGCGGCGGCGGCGGCGAAGGCGGGGACGCCCGGCACGATCTCGTAAGTGATGCCGAGCGCGTCGAGACGGCGCATCTGCTCGGCGATGGCGCCATAGAGCGAAGGATCGCCCGAATGAACGCGAGCCACGTCCTGGCCCCGCGCATCGGCCACGCGCATCAGCTCGACGATCTGATCCAGATGCATCGCCGCCGTGTCCCGGAGAAGCGCATCTTCGGGCGCGAAGGCGACTACGGCCTCGGGCACCAGCGATCCGGCATAGAGACAGACCGGGGAACTTTCGATCAGCCGGCGGCCCTTGACCGTGATCAGTTCGGGATCGCCCGGACCGGCGCCGATGAAGAAAACGGTCACAATCGCTGCCCCATCTTGGCTGCGTAGCCGCGCGGCGTGTAGACGACGAAGCCGTCGCCGCGGCGCAGGCTGCGGGTCTCGCTGGAGCCGACCAGCACCAGGGTGAGCATGTCCACCTCGTTCGGATCGAGATCGGCCAGCCGGCGGTGACGAACTCTCTGACCCGGACGGCCGAGATCGGTGGCGAGCACGACCGGCGTCTCGGGCGGTCGTGCCTCCAGCAGGATCGCCTTGGCCCGGCCGAGCTGGCTGCGTCGGCGCCTCGAGACGGGATTATAGAAGGCCACGACGAAGTCTCCCAGGGCGGCGGCGCGGATGCGCTGCTCCACCACCGGCCAGGGCGTGAGCAGGTCGGAGAGCGAGATGGTGCAGAAATCGTGGCCGAGAGGCGCACCGGCGAGAGCGGCCGCGGCCTGCAGGGCGGAGATGCCGGGGGTGGTGACGATCTCCACCCGCCTCGCCGCGTCGCTCGTGTCGCCCCGATCGAGCAGCTCGAAGACCAGCGCGCCCATGGCATAGATTCCGGCGTCGCCCGAGCACACCAGCGCCACTTGCGCCCCCTCACCCGCCCGCTCCAGCGCGTGGCGGCATCGATCCTCCTCGCCGCCGAGCGGAAACCGCGTCTGCCGGATACCGCGCGCCAGTGGCCCGAGCAGGTCGAGGTAGAGGCCGTAGCCGACCAGCTCGTCCGATCGGGCGATCAGGCGCGAGGCCTCGGGCGTGCGCCACGCCGCCTTGCCCGGACCGAGACCGACGAGCGCAAGCCGCCCGCGCCTGCGGCCGGGCAGGGCCGTGAGCGGCCGCTCCGCGCGAGCGAGTGCACAGGTGGCGTTGCGCGACTTGCACTTGGGCAGGACGAGCGCGCCCGCGGCACCGACGGCGGCCAGCGCCGCGGCTTCGGCGACGCCGTGACAGCCCACCTCGGCGAAGACCACGTCCGAAGGGAAGGCCAGTCGCGGCGTCTCCTTCTCCAGCGTCCCGGCATCGAAGAAGCGTGCCTCGAGCCCGTAGCGCTCCGCGACGGCGTGCACCGCCGGCTCGTCCGCCTTGAGATCGATCGAGAAGACGCCGGCGAGCGCGCCCGGGGCGATCTCGGCGTCCGCGAGGGCGCCCGCCACCAGCGCCGCCATCTCCTCCGGCGTACAGTCGCGCGCGCAGCCCACACCGAGGGCGAAGCGCATTGGATGATAGACCAGATGGTGCGGTCCGCCGCTTACCGGCCGCTCGGTCGCGGTGAGCGTGACACCGGCCCCCGCCGTCGATCCTTCGGGCCGCAGCGTATCGGGCAGATCGCCCGTGATCTCACACGACGCACCCTGCAACAGGGCCGCCATCGCGGTGCGCGCATGCTCGGGATCGGCCAGCCGCCAGCCGGCGGGCGGATCGTCGAGGGCCGTGCCGTGTAAGAGATCGCCGGCGGTGGTGACGGCGGCGACACAATCCAGCGCCCGGGCCACGTCGCGCGCCAAACCGTTGGCGCCACGATGGCCGCCCAAAAGTGGTACGGTGCTGCTGGCGTCCTCCGCCACGGCCACGACCGGCGGCTCCGATGTCTTGTCCGCGAGCAGAGGTGCGAGTGCACGGATCAGTATTCCGGCGGCGCAGACACCCAGGATTGGCCGGCCGGCGAGAAAGGCGGCCTGAAGGAGGTCGACCACGTTCTCCCGCGCCACGAGGAGATCGCCGCCGACACATGCGGCGACGCGTTCGGCCGTGGCCGAACCGCTCGGCTGCAGGCAAAGGACCAACGGCCTCACGATCGTTCCCGCCTGCGCACGAGGATCATCGAAAAATAGGGCGCCGTCGCCGGTGCTTCGGCCAACGGCGCGGCGCGGCCGTGCGGCAGGCTGGCGCGCTCGACATAGCCGGCACCGGACGTAAGTCCCATAGCCCCGATCAAGGCGCGCACCCGCGGCAGATGACGGCCGAGCTTGACGATGGCGGCGCCATCGGCGGCGTCGAGGTGGCGGCGCAGCGCATCGTCGTCGAGCGTAGCGGGCAGGACGCTCAACGTGTCGTCGCGCACCGTGAGCGGATGTGAGAGCGCCGCGGCACAAGCCGTGAGCGAGCTGACCCCCGGCACGACCTCACAAGGAAAACGCGGCGAGAGACGCTCGAAGAGCTGAATGAAGCTGCCATAGAAGAAGGGATCGCCCTCGCACAAGGCGACGACGTCCATGCCGCCGGCCAGCCGGTTCCCGATCGTCACGGCGGCCCGGTCATAAGCCGCCTGCGCCGGTCCGGGCTCTGTGCGCATCGGCACACGCACGACGATCTCCTCGGCATCCGGGGGGATGAAGGCGGCGGCGATCGAGCGTGCGAAGCTCTCGCCGGTGTCCGGTGCGGGATAGGCGACGACGCGCGCCCGGCAGATCAGCCGATGGGCCTTGAGCGTCAGGAGCTCGGGATCGCCCGGTCCCAGACCGACGCCGAAGAGCGTGCCGCTCACCGCGTCCATCTCCACTGTGTAACCGGCATCGCCGGACGCCAGCCGGTGAGGTCGCCCACGGCCTCGGCGCGGGCGACGGCGAGGCGCACGAGTTCGCCGCCGTGCCGGGCGTGGGCTTCGAGCAACACGGCTTCCGAACCGAGCGTGACCGCATTGGCCACGATCCGCCCGAAGGGCCGCAGCACCGCCATGCAGCGATCGACCACCGCGTGTGACAGGCCACCGCCGATGAAGACGGCGTCGGGCGGATCGAGGCCGTCCAGGGCCTCGGGCGCCCGGCCGTCGATCAGCGCCAGATCGGGCGTGCCCAGGGCCGAGGCGTTGGCGGCCGCCATGGCACGACGGTCGGCGCGAGGTTCGATGCCGACGGCGCGCGTGCGGTCGGCGGCGCGCAGCCACTCCACGGCAATCGAGCCGCAGCCGCAGCCGACGTCCCAGAGCAGCCCGCCCGGCACCGGTGCGAGTCCTGCCAGCGTGAGCGCCCGCACCTCGCGCTTGGTGATGTTGCCGTCATGAACGAACGCCGCGTCCGGCAGACCCGGCATGCGCGGATGGAGGACGAAGCCCGGACCCGCCTCGATCTCGACCGCGAGCGTGTGAAAATCCGGCACGTCGGCGGCGCCGTGCCAGACGAAGCGTTGCTCGCGCGGCCCGCCTATATGCGCTAGGACCGTGAGCTTCGACGCGCCGCAGCCCCGCTCGGCCAGGATCTGCGCGACGACGGCCGGCGTGCCGGCACCGTCGGCCAGCACGAGCAGGCGCGCGCAAGGTGCGATGTGGGGGATCAGCAGTTCGGCGGGTCTGCCGTGCAGGCTGAGCGTCGTCACCCTGGTGCGCGCCCAGCCCATGCGCGCGCAGGCCAGCGCGAAGGCGGACGGGGCCGGATGAACGGCGATGGCCGACGGCTCGAACCAGCGATGCAGCAGCACGCCGATGCCGTGATCCATCGGATCACCCGTCGCCAGCACCACCACACGGCGGCCCTCGAGGGTCCCCAGTCGGGGGCGCACGCAACCCAGCGGCGACGGCCATACGATGCGCTCCGCACCGAAGACGGGCACCATCGCCAGATGGCGCTCGCCGCCGATCAGATGCTCCGCCGTCTCGACGACCGTGCGCGCGACGGGCGCCAGCGCGGCGAAACCGTCCTCACCGATACCGACCACGTTCAGCCAAGGGGCTCTCATGTCCGCAGCACCGAGGCGATCGCATTCACCGCCGCCGCCGCCATGGCCGAGCCGCCGCGGCGGCCCCGCAGCGTCAGGAACGGCACGCCGCGGCTGTCGGCGGCCAAGGCGGCCTTGCTCTCGGTCGCACCGACAAAACCGACCGGCAGGGCCAGGATCGCCGCCGGCTTCGGCCAGTTCTCGTCGAGCCCTTCAAGAAGCCGAAAGAGTGCCGTGGGCGCATTGCCGATCACCACCACGGAGCCACCCAGATCGTCACGCCAGAACGTGATCGCGGCGGCCGAACGAGTAGTCCTCACTTCGGTCGCCAACTCGTGCACGCCCGGCTCGTCGAGGGTGACGCGGGTGGCACAGCCCGCCGGCAGATTGCGCATGATGATACCCGCTTCCACCATGCGGCAATCGCAGAACAGGGTGCAGCCACGACGGAGGGCCCTACTGGTCGCGGCCACGATGTCGGTCGAGAAGGCCAGATCGTCGATCACGTCGACCATGCCGCAGGCATGGGCGATGCGCAGTGCCACCGGATGTAGATCGTCCGGCAGCCGGCCTAGATCGGCCTCGCGCCGCACCGTAGCGAAACTCGCCTCGTAGATCGCCGCCGGGTCGCGCAGATAATCCAACGCCGTCAGCGCCGCGGACCACGCACGCTCTCCGGTCCGTGCGGATGGTGCGCGTGCGGATAGGGGTGGTGGTGATGCCCGTGCCCGTGGTCGTGATGCCCGTGCCCGTGCCCGTGCCCGTGATGGTGATCATGCTCGTGCGCCGGCTCCAGCCGGCAGGCACCGGTGCAGAAGGTGTCGCACAAGGTGCAGTCCTCGACGCTGCAACCGGGCGCCGAAGCCCCCTGCCCCTCGACGTGATGATGGTGGCTCTCCTGCGGCTGGCCGACATCGCTCTCGAACCCCAGCACCTGCGCGCGGTATTTGCACAAGGCGCAATTCATCGCGTTGGCGCCGTCCAGGATCTCCTTCACGCGCTCGGCGAATGTGTCGATCACCCGGGGATGGTCGTCGAGATAGCGGGCCTTGACGAATTGCACCTCCGGATGATCGGCGGCGACCCGGTCGGTGAAGCCGAAGATGCGGTCGACCAGCACACCGGTGAAGAGGAAGTAGGGAAAGACCACCACCCTCGGATAGTCGAGCTTGACCGTATGGCGCAGACAGGGCTCGACCAGCGGGAAGGTGACGCCGGAATAGCCGGTCTCGCACCAGCCCAGCCCCATCCCCTCCCACAGCATGCGGGCCATCTTGGCGACGTTTGAATTGGCGTCGGGATCGCTCGCACCGCGCCCGACGACGACGAGACATGTATCTTCCTTCGCCACGGGTCCGAAGGCGCGATCGGCTTCGTCGATCGCCGCCTGCACCCGATCGCCCGCGGCCTGCAGCATCTTGAGGTCGACGGCCAGCTCGCGGCCATAGTCGATGCGAATGCCGTGCTCGCGGGCATAGGCGTTGAGCACCGAGGGGATGTCGTTCTTGGCGTGGCCGGCGGCGAACAGCATGCCGGGCACGGCGAGGATGTGGTCGCAGCCCGCTTCGCGCAGCCGGTCGAGACCGACGCGGATGACCGGATCGGCGAACTCCAGATAGCCGTATTCCACGGGCCAGTCGGGAAAGCGGTCGCGCAGGGCGGTGGCGACGCGGGCGAATTCGGAGACGGCGGCCGCCGAGCGCGAGCCGTGGCCGCAGACCATCACGCCGATCTTCGAAGATGAGGTGTTCGACACGAGACGCTCCCGAAGACGATGACGCGCGAGCGGGAGGGCGCCTCGACACCTGACGGGCTCGTCACCCGACGAGGATGGCTTCGCGGCGGGCCCCGTCTCGGGTCGGCCCGCGTGCGAAACCGGTCAGTCCGCGTCGCGGACGCCATCCTGCTCCGGCTCGGACACTAGACGCGGCACCCGGGCCGTGCAAACGGATCGACGCGACACCGACCCGCCCCGACGCGACATCCGGATCATGCATGACCGCCACACTGATCGTCTGCGACACCTGCCGCCATTCGATCGAAGCGAAGACCGATGCGACCGGGCGCACCGGCGGCGAGCGGCTGGCGGCGCACCTCGAAGAGGCGGCGCGCGCATGCGACGGCTTCAGGATACGGCGCTTTTCCTGCCTGATGGGCTGCGAGCATCATTGCAACGTGGCGCTCGAGCAGCCGGGCAAGCTGACCTACGTGCTCGGCTCCTTCGAGCCGACGGCCGAGGCGGCGGCGGCGATCGTCGCATTCGCCGAGCGCTATGCGGCGAGTGAAACCGGCCAGGTCCCCTTCAGGCAGTGGCCGCAAGGGGTCAAGGGTCACTTCGTGGCGCGGGTGCCTCCGGCCGAGAGGCGATAACCCGCTCCAGCCGCCGCCACTGTTCGCCATCGCCGGGCAAGCCGATGCGGAGCCAGGTGGCGCTGTAGTCGAAGATGCGCGTCCAGATACCCGAGCGTGCCAGATGTGCCTGCAACGAGGCGGCATCGGCAATCTCGACCAGCCGGAAGAGATCGGTGCCTCCCACGACCTCGAGACCGCTGGAGGTTAGCAACTCATCGAGCCGACGGGCATCACGCGCCAGCCGGACACGGGTGGCCTCGATCCATCGCCGATCGCCGAGCGCCCGTGTGCCGATCTCGATCGCCGGACCGGAAGCCGGCCACGGGCCCAGCAGCGCCCGCAGACGCGAGGCGGGCCCGGCGGCCAGCACGGCGAAACCGAGCCGCAGACCGGCCAGCCCGAAGAACTTGCCGAACGAGCGCAGGACCACCCTCTTCGGGCTTTCAGCCTGATCGACGCAGCTCAATTCGGGCGTGGCGTCGACGAAGCTCTCGTCGATGATCGTCGTGGCCGGGCAGGCTGCCAGGGCCTCGGGTGCGATGCGGCGGCCGTCGGGATTGTTCGGATTGACGACGACCAGAAGGTCGATCCCACCCGCCTGTTCGAGCGACGAGACATGAAAGACGGCGTGCCCCTCGGCGGCGAAGGCGCGGGCATGCTCGGCATAGGTCGGCCCGAGGATACCGACCCGGCCGCAGGCGAAGAGACGCGGAAGTTGGCGGATGATCGCACTGGTGCCCGCCGCGGCGACGATCTCGGCGCCCTCGGGCACACCATAAGCGCTGCGGGCTGCGGCCTCGAGTTCCTGCGGATGCGGCAGCCGGCTCCAGACCGACGCGCCGAGCGCGCCCACCGGATAGGCGTACGGATTGATGCCGGTCGAAAGGTCGATCCAGCCGCCGGCCGGTTCGCCGAAGCGCAGGCCGGCGCCCGCCAGATCGCCGCCATGGATAACGCTGCTCATGACGCGGCTCTAGCAGACTGCTAGGTGGGGCGACAGAAGGCGGCGGGGATGACGCATGGCGGTTTTCGGCAGGACCTGTCTGGTTCTCGGCGGCGCGCGATCGGGCAAGAGCCGGTTCGCCGAGGAACTGGTTTCGCGCCGGTCCGGCCCGCTCGTCTATCTCGCCACCGCCCAGGCACGCGACGAGGAGATGACCCGCCGCATCGCCGACCACCGGGCGCGCCGCGGCGACCGATGGGCGACCCGCGAGGTGCCGATCGACCTCGCACCGGCGCTGGCGGCCGAGGACGAGGGTTCGATCCTGCTCGTCGACTGCCTCACCCTCTGGCTCGCCAACCTCATGGAGCACGAAGCGGACCTCGACGCCGCGGCCGAAGAGCTCTGCCGCGTGCTGACACGAACGGCGCGCCCGGTCGTGCTGGTGAGCAACGAGGTGGGCCTGGGCCTGGTGCCCGCTACGCCGCTCGGGCGGCGCTTTCGCGATGCCGCGGGACGCCTGAACCAGCAGGTGGCGGCTGTGGTCGACGACGTCTTCTTCGTCGCCGCCGGCCTGCCGCTCCGCCTCAAGCCACGAGATGAATGACCACGGGATGAACGAATGACCCTCACGTGCCCCTCGGGCGCCGCCGAAGCCGCCGCACGCGCCCGGCAGGCGCAATTGACCAAGCCACCGGGCTCGCTCGGCCGGCTCGAGGACGTCGCCTGCTGGCTGGCCGGCTGGCAGGACCGCGAGCGCCCTCGGCTCGATAGCGTGCACGCGCTGGTCTTCGCCGGCAATCACGGCGTCCGCGCGCGCGGCGTTTCGGCGTTCCCGCAGGCGGTCACGGCGCAGATGGTCGCCAATTTCGAGCGGGGCGGTGCGGCGATCAACCAGCTCTGCCGCACCTTCGGCGCCACCCTGTCGGTCCACCCGATCGACCTCGATCGGCCGACGGCTGATTTCACCGGCGCACCGGCCATGAGCGTCGAGGAATGCGACGACGCCATGCGGCTCGGGGCCGAAGCGCTGCCGGAAGCGGCCGATCTCGTGTTGCTGGGCGAGATGGGCATCGGCAACACCACGGTGGCGGCGGCCATGGCCACGGCGCTCTTCGGCGGCCGGGGCGCGGACTGGGTCGGCCGCGGCACCGGCGTCGACGATGCGGGGCTCGCACTCAAGGCCCGGGTCGTCGACGAGGCGATGGCGCTGCACCGCGAAGCCTTCGCCGGACCGCTCGACATATTGCGCCGGGTCGGCGGGCGCGAGGAAGCGGCCATCACGGGTGCGGTGATCGAGGCGCGCAAACGACGCATACCGGTGCTACTCGACGGCTTCGTCTGCTGCGCCGCCGCCGCGGTGGCGCACCGGCTGGAGCCGGGCGGCCTCGATCACTGCCTCCTCGGCCATCGCTCGGCCGAAGCGGGCCACGCACGGCTGATCGAAGCCCTGGGCATGGCACCGCTCCTCGAGCTCGGCATGCGGCTGGGCGAAGCCAGTGGGGCCGCGATGGCACTCGCCGTGCTGCGCGGGGCGCTCGCCTGCCACGAAGGCATGGCCACCTTCGCCGAAGCACAGGTGGCCGGCGCCACCGGCGAGCGATAGAAGCCGGACGGGAACGGGTGAACGCGCACCGCAACAGCTTGCTGCAGGAACTGCGTACGGCGGCGATGCTCCTGACCCGCCTGCCTTTGGGCACATCGCCGCCGGGCGCCGAATTGCCGGCCGCGGTCTGGGCCTTTCCTGTCGTCGGCGCCGGTCTCGGCGCCGGGGCCGGGCTCGCCTTCGAAGCCGCATCGAGCCCCTCGCCGCTCGTCGCGGCCTTCGCCGCCACGATCTTTCTGGTTCTCCTCACCGGTGCGCTGCACGAGGACGGGCTGGCCGACATGGCCGACGGCCTGGGCGCCGGCGGTGATCGCGCACGCACCCTCGAGATCATGCGCGACAGCCGGATCGGCACCTTCGGCACGCTGGCCCTGATCCTCGTCGTCGGCCTCGAAGTGGCGCTTCTGGCTGCGATCGAGGGAGCGATCGCGGCCCTGGTGACGGCCGGAGCTCTCTCGCGCGGCTGCATGGTCCGCCTTCTGGCGGCGCTGCCGCCGGCACGGCCCGACGGGCTGGGTGCACGGGCTTCGACGCCGCCGCGCGGTGCCGTACGAGCGGCCTATGCCACGGCGGTCCTGCCGGCCCTGCTTTTCTACGGCCTCGCCGGCCTCTGGCCGATCCTCACGGCCGTAGCGGTGACGCTCGTGGTGAGCCGTCTGGCACTGCGTCGGATCGGCGGGCAGACCGGTGACGTGCTGGGTGGTGTGCAGCGACTGGCGCACGCGGCGGTACTGGCGGCGATCCTCGCCATCCGATGATCCTCACCCTCGCCCTGCTGCTCGACGCGTGGCTGGGTGATCCGCCCTGGCTCTGGCGACGCCTGCCGCACCCGGTCGTGCTGATCGGCCGGCTGATCGAAGCCTTCGAGCGCCGCTTCAACCGCCGGCGCCGGCGCGAGGGCGTGCTGCTGACTCTCCTGCTGGTCGCAGGCGGCGTCGTGCTGGGTCGGGCGATCGAGGCGATGCCCGCGGGTGAGATCTGGAGCATTCTGATCGCGGCGGTGCTGCTGGCGCACAAGAGCCTGATTCAGCACGTCGATGCCGTGGCGGCGGCACTGGAGGAGAGCCTGGACGAGGGACGGCGTGCCGTCGCCCGGATCGTCGGACGCGATCCCGCGAGCCTCGATGAAGCCGGCGTCGCCCGCGCGGCGATCGAATCGGCGGCGGAGAACTTCGCCGACGGCGTGGTGGCACCGGCCGTCTGGCTGGCGGTGGCGGGGTTGCCGGGCATCCTCGTCTGCAAGGCGATCAACACGGCGGATTCGATGATCGGCCACCGCAACGAACGCTACGCCGCGTTCGGCTGGGCGGCGGCACGCCTCGACGACCTGCTCAACCTCGTGCCGGCACGGCTGGCGGGCCTGCTGCTGGCCGGCGGTACCGGAGCGATGCGGATCATGTGGCGCGATGCGGCCCGACACCGCAGCCCCAATGCCGGCTGGCCCGAAGCGGCGATGGCCGCACGCCTCGACCTCGCCCTGGCGGGACCGCGCCGCTATGGCGGCGTGATGGTCGAGGACGCTTGGCTGAACCCCGAAGGCCGCCGTGCGCCCCGTGCCAAGGACGCGCGCGCCGCCTGCCGGGTGGTCCGCCAAGGCTGGTGGCTGCTGCTCGCGATCAGCCTGGTACTCTGGATCGCGCGATGGTGATTATCCGCTCCATGTCGAGATGCGCCGCCAGGTGATCGGCCAGCGCATCGAGCGACCGATCGACGGTGTCGTCGTAGCGCAACCCGCTCGCGCGCCCTGGTGCCAGCTCGGCGAGCCAGGCGCAGCGAAAGGCGTCGCCGGTGAAGAGGCCGTGGACATAGGTCCCAGCGACTCGACCGTCGGCGGAGAGCGCCCCCTCGGCCCGCCCGTCGAACTCGAGCCAGGGGCGATCGAGGTCCGCTCCGGTGGTGACGCCCAAATGAATTTCGTAGCCCGTGACCGGCGCACCGCTGGCGAGGTGGCGGCCGGCCACGGCGCGCACCGTCTTCTCGCCACGCAATTCCGTCTCGATGTCGAGCAGCCCGAGCCCGGCCACGGCGCCGGCCGGTCCCTCGATACCGTCCGGATCGGCGATCCGGCGGCCGAGCATCTGCATGCCGCCGCAAAGCCCGAGAATGCGCCCGCCGCGCCGCCGATGCGCCAGGAGATCGACGTCCCAGCCTTCCCGACGCAGCAGTGCCAGATCGGCGATGGTCGATTTCGAGCCGCACAGCACCACAAGATCGCAGACCGGCAGGGGCTCGCCCGGCGGGACGATCACGAGATCCACTTCGGCCTCGAGCCCGAGCGGGTCGAGATCGTCGAAATTGGCGATGCGGGCGAACTGCGGCACAGCGACGCGCAGCGCCGCGTCGGCGCGCCGCGCCGAAACCAGCCCCAGAGCGTCCTCGGCCGGCAGCGAGCGGGCATCGGCGAACCAGGGCACGATGCCGAGCCCGGGCCAGCCGGTGCGCTCTTCGACCAGCGCCAGAGCGTCGACGAAGAGCGAGGGATCGCCGCGGAACTTGTTGACGACGAAGCCCCGCACACGGGAGCCGTCGTCGCCGCTCAGAAGAGCGTGGGTGCCCACCAGAGACGCGATCAGGCCGCCGCGCTCGACATCGCCCGTCAGGATCACCGGCAGATCGGCGGCGGCGGCGAATCCCATATTGGCGATGTCGCCCGCACGCAGATTGACCTCCGACGCGCTGCCGGCACCCTCGACGATCAGCAGGTCCGCATCGTCTTCGAGCAAGGCGAAGCTCTCGACCGCCGCCTGCAGCAGACGCGGACGAGCTTCACGGAAATCGCGGGCGTGCAACCGCCCGGCCCGCCGCCCCTGTAGGATCACCTGCGATCCGCACTCGCTCTCGGGCTTGAGCAGCACCGGGTTCATGTGCACCGAGCTCGGCGTCCGCGCGGCTTTCGCCTGCAGCGCCTGCGCCCGGCCGATCTCGCCCCGGCCGTCCTCGGCGACTGCGGCATTGTTCGACATGTTCTGCGGCTTGAACGGCCGCACCGCGAGGCCGGTCCTTGCGAAGTGGCGGCAGAGCCCCGCCACCAGCAGCGACTTGCCGGCATCAGAGTTGGTCGCCTGGACCATGATCGCCGGCTTGCGCACGATGACTAGAACTCCACGCCCTTCTGCGCCTTGATGCCGCTGCGGAAGGGATGTTTGAGAAGCTCCATCTCGGTGGCGAGATCGGCCGCCTCGATCAGCGCCGGAGCGGCGTTGCGGCCGGTCAGCACGACGTGCGTCATCGTCGGCTTCTCGTTACGCAGGAAGGCCAACACCTCGTCGAGCGGGATATAATCGTAGCGCAAAGCGATGTTGATCTCGTCCAGCACCACCATGGCATAGTCGCCCGAGCGGATCAGCTCCCTGGCCTTGTCCCACGCCTTACCTGCCATCTCGATGTCGCGGCTCTTGTCCTGGGTCTCCCAGGTGAACCCCTCGCCCATGGTGTGAAATTCGCACAGGTCGGAGAAATTCTCGACGATCAGGTTGCGCTCGCCGGTATCCATCCCGCCCTTGATGAACTGCACCACAGCACACTTCATCCCATGGGCGATATGGCGGAAGATCATGCCGAACGCCGCCGTCGACTTGCCCTTGCC
>JAGREO010000225.1 GCA_020446525.1 Geminicoccaceae bacterium
TGGAGAGCGGCTCGTCGAACAGCAGCACCTCCGGCTCCAGCACCACCGCACGCGCCACCGCGACCCGCTGCTGCTGGCCGCCCGAGAGCTCCGAGGGCAGGCGTGCGCCATAGTTCGAGAGTCCGACCAGCTCCAGCGCCCGCTCGGCCCGGGCGCGGGCCTCGCGCTTCTTGGTACCCGACACCGAGAGCCCGTAGGCCACGTTGTCGAGCACGCTCATGTGCGGGAAGAGGGCGTAGGACTGGAACACCATGGCGACGTCGCGGGCGGTCGCCGGAAGCGCCGTCACGTCGCGTTCGCCGATGAAGATGGTGCCGCTGGTGGCGAGCTCGAGCCCGGCGATCATTCGCAGCGTCGTCGTCTTGCCGCAGCCCGAAGGCCCGAGCAGGGTCACCAGCTCGCCGGCCTCGATCGCGAAACTCACCTCGCGCACCGCCTCGACCGGGCCGAACCTCTTGGTCACGCTCTCGAAGCGCACGGAGGAGGGGGTGCTCATGCGGGCGCTCCAGCGGGTGCGGGCCGGGTCGAAGGGGCCTGCGCGCGCCGGCCGAGCTGGCGCCGGCCGACGAGCAGTTGCAGGAGGCCGATCGCCGCCAGCATGACCAGGATCAGCGCCGAGCTGTAGGCGATGGCGAGACCGTAATCGCCGTTCTCCACCCGGCCCAGGATATAGGCCGTCGCCATGTCGTAATTCGCCGAGACGAGGAAGATCACCGCCGAGATCGCCGTCATCGCCCGCACGAAGCTGTAGACCAGCGCCGCCAGCAGGGCCGGGCGCAGCAGCGGCAGAACGATCCGGCGCAAGGTGGTGAAGTTGCTGGCCCCCAGCGTCAGCGAGGCTTCGTCCAGCGCCTTGTCGATCTGCGAGAGTGCGGCGATGCCGCCGCGCACCCCCACCGGCAGATTGCGGAAGACGAAGGAGATGACGAGGATGATGCCGGTACCGGTGATCTCCAGCGGCGGGACGTTGAAGGCCAGGATGTAGGAGACGCCGATCACCGTGCCCGGAATGGCGAAGGAGAGCATGGTCGCGAACTCGAAGAGCCGCTTGGCCGAAAAATCCTGACGCACCAGCAGCCAGGCGGTGAGCAGACCGATCAGCGCCGTCGGCACCGCGGCGATGGCGGCGATCTGGATGGTGGTGAAGAAGCTGTTCCAGGCCGAGCCCGACCAGACCAGCCCGTGATCGCCGCGCACGATGCCGAAGGCCGCCTCGTAGTGGCGCAGGGTGAAGCTGTGGTCGCGGCCCCAGATCTCGACGAAACCGCCGACCAGGATCATCGCATACATGATCGCGGTGAGCGCCGCCCAGGGCAGCACGATGCCGTAGCACGCCCACTTCACGCCACGCGGCAGCTCGAGTGCCACGCCCGCATCGCCCTTGCCCGTCACACTGGTGTAGGATTTGCGCCCGAGCCAGTGCTGCTGGACGAAGAACGCGACCAGCGTCAGGCCGAGCAGCACGATGGCGAGGGCGGCGGCGCGGCCGGGATCGTGCTGGGCTCCGACGATGGCGAAGAAGATCTCGGTCGAGAGCACGTCGTAATTGCCGCCCAGCACCAGGGGATTGCCGAAATCGGCCAGGCTCTCGATGAAGCCCAGCAGGAACGCATTGGCGAGCCCCGGGCGCATCAGCGGCAGCGAGATGGTGCGGAACGTCGTCCAGTCGCCCGCCCGCAGCGTCTGCGCCGCCTCTTCGAGCGACGGCGAGACACCCTCGACCACGCCGATCAGCACAAGGAACGCGATCGGCGTGAAAGCCAGCATCTGGGCGAACCAGATGCCGGTATAGCCGTAGATCCAGCGGCCCGCCTCGATACCCAGCAGGTCCGCCATGAACTGCGTGACCGTGCCGGCCCGGCCGAACAGCAGGATGATGGCGAGACCGACGACGAAAGGCGGCGTGATGATCGGC
>JAGREO010000226.1:0-465 GCA_020446525.1 Geminicoccaceae bacterium
CCCCGCCGCGACCTGCTTGCGCACCGTTTCGGACACCGCCCGGCGCATGGTGGCGTCGAAGGCGGCGGGGTCGTAATCCTCGCCGCGTTCGCGGGCGAAGATGAAATCCACAACCTCCTGGCTGCGGGGAAGCGAGCCCACATGGGTCGTCTTGATCTTGGTCATGCGGGCTCTCCTTGCCTCAGTTGCCGCGCCAGGTGGCCCCGGCAGCCTCGCCCGTGGCGACGACGCGGTAGAGGCTCGCCTCGCCGGTCATCGAGGGCACGACGGAATGGGCCAGCCCCTCGGGCACGCTCATGGTGTCGCCGGGGGCGAGGGTGGCATGGCCGCCGTCCCAGTCGACCCGCCAATGGCCCTTGACCGGCATCAGCACCACCGGATGATCGCTGGCCGTGCGTGTCTCGCTGGCGGATTTCCGGGTGACGAAATCGACCTCGAAGCCCGGCTTGTCGCGGATCACGCCGG
>JAGREO010000226.1:647-7092 GCA_020446525.1 Geminicoccaceae bacterium
GTCGTAGAGCTTGCCGTTCTCGCCCAGCACCAGCCCGTGCTCGCGCGCATCCTCGATCACCTGCGGCGCCCAGATCACGCCGCCGCCGGCATCGTCGCCGCCGAGGATCGCCATGATCATGCCGTAGTCGGTGCCGATGTTCTCGAACCCGCGAAAGATACCGGTCGGGATGTCGAAGAGGTCGCCCTCTTCGAGCACGACCTCGCCGGCCGTGCCGAAACGACCCCAGAAGAAGCGCCAGCGGCCCTTGTGGACGTAGAACACCTCGGCCGTGCGGTGCGAGTGCAGCGAATTGCGGCAGCGGGGCGGCTGGCCCGCGGCGCCGATATTGAAGCCGGGCGTTTCCCTGATGTGGACGTGCTGGTCCGGACTTTCGGAGACGCCGCCGCCGATGATGGTGAAATTCTCCTTCTGGTTCGAGCCCGGCGTGTGGGCGTCGATGAAGGCGGTCTTGCAGGGCACCAGATCGCCGTAGCGGACGATCCGTCGCTCCATTTCTTCGGCGGTCGGATGGCTCATCTCGTTCACCCCTCGTGCAGCAGGATTTGCTTGAAGATCGCGACCTCGTCGTAGAGCGTGAACTCGCGCCTCAGCCCCCACGGGCCGAATTCGGCATGGGTGATGCCCATGACGTGGACGTGAGCGCCGCTCGGCGCACCGAATGCCCCGAAGCCCTCGTGCCGTCCGTCGAGGCTCCAGCGCACGGCAGCACGATGCGGCTGGTGCGGATCGGAGCGGCCGATGACGTGGTGTACGGCGAAGGTCGCCCGTGGAAAGGCCGCACGGAGCTGCATCCAGCGCAACTCGGCGAAATCCCAGGACCAGCCGCCCTGTGCGCCCGGATGCTCGACCCGCACCGCCCGATCATATTCGGCGCGGACGACGGCGAAGTCCTTGGCCATGATGCGCTCGAGGATATCGGCCAGCCGCGTGCCCCATGGATCGTCGTTGCCGCGCGAGCGGTAGCCGCCGTCGATGTCGTCGGCGGGGCCGAAGGGCCGCTGCGCCTTCTCGCGCCCGCCCTCGCGCTCGATCTGTGCGGCCGCCAGCGCCTTCGGCTCGATGCCGAGTTGTCGTGCGATGCCAGAGACGTCGCGCACCAGCCATTCGTCGTAGATGACGCCCTCGCGCACGGCGCAGTCGGCGATGACGCGGATCTCGAAACGGCACCCGGTCGGCGCGCCGAACTGCCCGTGGCCCAGATGGGTGCCCATGGTCACCAGCCGATGCGACGAGAGAAAGCCGTTCTCCTCGTCGCCGCACCAGATCACGTCCTCACCCAGCAGGCGGCGGTCGGGGAATTCGGCGAGCGTCGCCAGCGTGCCGTCGATCACCGCCTGGTTGCCGCGCACCAGGCCCGAGGGAAAGCGCATCGGCAGGTCCGCGGCATAGTGGTGATCGAGCGTGCGAAGACCGCGGCCTTCCCAGATCTCCTCGGTGATCTTGAGGATGTAATCCGGCAGATCGGCGAATTTCGGGTCGAAGCCCTTCATCCGTCCGCGTTCCCGGTGTGCAGCAGGATCTGCTTCCAGATCGCCGTCTCGTCGATCAGGGTCCATTCCCGCCGCAGGCCCCAGGGGCCGAACTCGGCGTGGCTGATGCCCATGACGTAGACTTCGGCATTCGAGGGCCTGCCGAAGGCACCCCAGCCCGAATGCCGGCCATGCAGCGACCAGCGCACCGCCGCGCGCGGCGGCATGAGCGGATCGTCGCGGCCGATCACGTGCTCGATGCGGAACGTCGCATCGGGAAAGGCCGAGCGCAGGCTCATCCAGAACCGGTCGGCGTCGCGCCATCCGAGACCGATGACGCCGCCCGGATAGGCGAGGTTGCAGGCCCGATCGTAGGCTGCCGGTACGACCGCCATGTCCGCTGCCATGATCCGCTCGAGGATGTCGGCCAGACGTGTGCCGGTGTCGGTGACGTTTCCGCGTCCGTCATAAGGGCCGGCCTCGTCGTTGGCCGGTGTCATCGGCCGCACGCATCGCTCCGGGCCGCCTTCGCGGGTGATGAGGTCGCGTGTCCAGGCCACCACGTCGAAACCGAGCTGGCGGACGATGGCGCCCTGGTCGCGAACCAGCCACTCGTCGGTGACACGGTCGTGGGCGATGGCGCAGTCGGCCAGGATGCGGTAGACGACGCGCCGCCCGGTCGGTGCACCATACATGCCGGGGCGCTCGTGGGTGGCGGTGCAGACGAGCCGGTGCGACGACAGGAAGGCTTCGGTGGTCGCATCCGTCCGTGCCGGATCGTCACACCAGATCACGTCCTCGCCCAGAAGCTCGCGATCGGGGAACTCGGCCAGTGTGGCCATGGTGGCGGCGATCACGCGGCTGTTGTCGACGACCACCGAAGCCGGCGAGCGGACGATCAGCCCCGGCGCGTATCGCTGCGTGAGGCTGGCGATCCTGCGGTCTTCCCAGATCTCCTTCGTGATCCCGAGGATGAAATCCGGCACGTCCCGCCATTCGGGATCGAAGCCGCGCATCAGGCCGCGGTCCAGCCGCCGTCGACCATCAGGGCCGAACCGGTGACGAGCGCCGAGGCGTCGCAGGCGAGGAAGACCACGGCACCCATCACGTCCTCGACGGTGCCGACCCGGCCGAGTGCGATCTTCTCCTCGATCATCGCGCGCATCGCCGGATCCCGAAAGGTGCTCTCGGTCAGGCTCGTGCGGATGAAGGTCGGGCAGATGGTGTTGACGCGTATTCCGTGCGGGCCGAGCTCGATCGCCATCGCCTTGGTGAAGCCCTCGACCGCATGCTTGGTGGCGCAATAGACGGTCCGGGCGGGTCCGCCAACGTGGCCCATCTGCGAGGACATGTTGATGATCGAGCCGGGCCGTTTCGCCTCGATCAGGCCGCGCGCCACCGCCCGGGCCGCGAACAGCGCCGCCTTGACGTTGATCCCGGCGACCGCGTCATAGTCGTCTTCCGTCACCTCGAGCAGCGGTGCCGGCCGGTTGGAGCCGGCATTGTTCACGAGGACCTGAAACGGCCCCGCATCGGCGACGAAACGCTCGGTCGCCTCGATGTCGGTGACGTCGAGGCGTTGCGCTCTCGCCGTATGACCGGCCGCGCGCAACAGCTCCGTGGCTTCGTCGATTTCGGCGATCGTGCGTGCGGCGAGCGTCACCGACGCACCGGCTTCGGCCAAGGCGGCGGCGGCGGCCAGACCGATGCCGCGGCCGGCACCGGTGACAAGCGCCGCGCGGCCGGTCAGGCGGAAAGAGGGCGTGCGGGGCAGGGTGGTCACGGACCGGATCCGCCGAAGAGCGTGGCGCGCGTGATGGCGCCGTCTCGGCACGTGCGGCCATACCTCAGAGTGACATCCACGGTCGGCGCCCCCTCACCGATGATCTCCGCGACAAGGTAGCCAGCCGGGTACCGCAAGTGCAAGAGCGTGTGCACACGCATGCAGACGGGCCGGCATCGAGGAGCCATGCGCCATGACAAGCCTCTTGTTTCGAGGCCGGCGCTGGCGTTAGCTGGCGTCATCGATTGCCGGATCATCCGGTACTTGCAAAAGGGAGGTAGACCATGCGCATCGGGACGAGGCCCCTTTTCGGGGCGCTGCTGGCTGCGGCGGCGCTCGTCGCCACACCGGCTCTGGCCCGCGATCTCACCGTGACGTCCTTCGGCGGCGCCTATCAGGACGCCCAGCGGGAGGTCTATTTCGAGCCGTTCACCGAAGCGACCGGCATCCCGCTGATCGAGGACAGCTGGAACGCCGGCATCGGCACGCTGCGCGCCAAGGCCGAGGGCGAGGGAACCTGGGACGTGGTCCAGGTCGAATCGGAGGAACTGGTGCTGGGCTGCGAGGAGGGCATGTTCGAGCCGCTCGACTGGCAGGCCCTCGGCGGTGAGGATGCCTATCTCGACGCGGCGGTGCACGAATGCGGCGTCGGTACCATCGTCTGGGCCACGATCATGGCCTTTGACGGTGCCAAGTTCGCGGATGGCGAAGCGCCGCAGAGCTGGGCCGACTTCTTCGATACCGGGAAATTTCCGGGCAAGCGCGGCCTGCGCAAGGGACCGCGCGGCACGCTCGAGTTCGCGCTGATGGGTGACGGCGTGCCGCCCGAGCAGGTCTACGAGGTGCTCGCCACCGACGAGGGCGTCGATCGCGCCTTCGCCAAGCTCGAGAGCATCAAGGACGACCTGATCTGGTGGGAGGCGGGCGCCCAGCCGCCGCAACTGCTCGCCTCGGGCGAACTGGTGATGACCTCGGCCTATAACGGCCGCATCACCGCCGCCAACGAGAGCGACAATCGCGAGTTCGAGATCGCCTGGCCGGCCGGCTTCATCTACCAGATCGACAGCCTGGTGGTGATGGCCAATTCGCCGATGAAGGAACAGGCGATGGAGCTCGTCGCCTTCATGAGCGCGCCCGAGAACCAGTCCAAGCTGCCGGCCAAGATCCCCTATGGCCCGACCAACAAGAAGGCGATCGAGCAGGTGCCCTCCGAGGTGGCGCCGAACACGCCCACGGCTCCGGAGAACCTCGAGCACGGCGTCAATTACGACCGCGCCTTCTGGGTCGACCATGTCGAGCAGTTGAACGAGCGCTTCAACAGCTGGGCCGCGCAGTAGCTGGCGGGCGACCGAGCCGTGGCCGCCGCGTCGACACCGGTCGATACCGTCGGTCTGGCCGAGATCGGCCGGGCGACGCGGCGCGCCGGTCGCAGGCGGCAGTGGAAGGCGTTCGGCCTGACGCTGCCGCTCGCGGCCTTCCTGCTGGTCTTCTTCCTCCTGCCGATCTTCGGCATGCTGCAACTGGCCGTCTCCAACGCCGAGCTGGGCGAGGTGATGCCCGATGCGGCGGCGGCTCTCGGTGCCTGGGACGGCGACGGCCTGCCGGATGGCGAGACGGCACGTACCGTCGCCGCCGACCTGCGTCGGGCGTTCGAGGCCCGGGCCCTGGGGGAAGTCGCCGCACGGCTGAACAACGAGGTGCCCGGCTACCGCTCCATGCTCATGGGCACCGCCCGCAAGCTGCCGGAGACGATCGAAGGCGATGCGCTGGCGGCTCTGGCCGACATCGATCCGGTCTGGCGCGAGCCCTCCTTGTGGCGCCTCCTGAAACGCACGGCCGCACCCTATACCGATCTCTATCTGCTGCAGGCGCTCGACCTCGAACGTGGTGCCGGGGGCGACATCCGCAGGCGCCCGGCCGAGCAGGCCGTCTATCTCGACATTCTATGGCGGACGCTGGAGATCAGCCTCTTCGTCACCCTGGCCTGCCTCGTCCTGGCCTATCCGCTCGCCTACAAGCTGGCGTCGCTCAAGGAGAAGCACGCCAACCTTCTGATGATCTTCGTCCTGCTGCCGTTCTGGACCTCGCTGCTCGTGCGCTCGGCCGCCTGGATCGTGCTGCTGCAGCGCGAGGGGCCGATCAATGACGGCCTCATCTGGCTCGGTCTGATCGACACCCCGCTCTCGATGGTCTTCAACCGCACCGGCGTGCTGATCGCCATGACCCACGTCCTACTGCCCTTCATGGTCCTGCCGCTCTACGCGGTGATGCGCGGCATTCCCAAGGCGCACATGCGCGCCGCCAAATCGCTGGGCGCACCGCCCTTCACCGCCTTTCGCCGGGTCTTCCTGCCGCAGACGCTGCCGGGGATCGGTGCCGGCGCGTTGCTCGTCTTCATCCTCTCGATCGGCTACTACATCACGCCGGCCCTGGTCGGCGGCGCCAACGATCAGATGATCAGCTACTTCATCGCCTTCTTCACGCTGCAGACGGTCAACTGGGGCATGGCCGCGGCGCTGGCCAGTGTGCTGCTGGTGGCCGTTCTGGCGCTCTATCTCGTCTATGCCCGCGTCGTCGGGATCGACAAGGTGGGCATGGGATGACGGGCTCGGCACGGACCGCCGACGCCGCACTCTGGATCTGGGTGGTCCTGGTGCTGGCCTTTCTCGTCCTGCCGCTCGCCGTGATCGTGCCGCTCTCCTTCTCCGCCGGCAGCTTCCTTTCCTTCCCGTTGCCCGGCCTGTCGTGGCAATGGTATCTCGAAGTCTGGCACACCGAGGTCTGGTGGCGCTCGCTCGAGAACAGCCTCAAGGTCGGAGTGCTGGCCACACTGATCGCCACGGTGCTGGGCACACTCGCCGCCGTCGGGCTCGCCCAGGCGAAGTTCCGTGGCCGGACACTGCTACAGGCGGTGCTGATCTCGCCGATGATCGTGCCGCTGATCATCGTCGCCGCCGGCGTCTATTTCTTCTACGCCCGTATCGGCCTCGCCTCGAGCATCACCGGACTGGCGCTGGCACACGCGGCTCTGGGCGCACCCTTCGTGCTGGTCACCGTCTCCGCCACGCTCGCCGGGTTCGACCACAATCTGGTGCGTGCCGGTCAGAGCCTCGGTGCGGCACCCTGGGTGGTCTTTCGTCGCATCACCATGCCGCTGATCTCGCCCGGCATCGTCTCGGGCGCGCTCTTC
>JAGREO010000226.1:7103-7715 GCA_020446525.1 Geminicoccaceae bacterium
ACCTCGTTCGACGAGGTGGTGGTGGCGCTCTTCCTCACCGGACCCGCCCAGCGCACCCTGCCGAGGCAGATGTTCGACGGCATCCGCGAGAACATCAGCCCCGCCATCCTCGCCGTCGCCACCGTCCTGATCCTGCTGTCGGTGGCCCTGCTCGCCACGGTCGAAATGCTGCGGCGGCGTAACCTGCGCATCCGCGGCATCCGGGAATAATCGATCCGTCGGCGGGACCGGCACCGTCTGGCCGGCGCCGGCGGACGGGTCTATGTTGACACGACACGGGCACTTCATCGGGAACGTCACCATGCCGATCGTCAACCGCATCGCCGATTTCCACGACGACATGACCGGCTGGCGGCGTCATCTGCACGCCCATCCGGAGCTGGGCTACGAGGAAGTTGAAACCGCCGCCTTCGTCGCCGAGAAACTGCGCGCCTTCGGGGTCGACGAGGTGCACACCGGTATCGGCAAGACCGGCGTCGTCGGCGTCATTCGCGGTACGCAAGAGGGGGCGGGTGCGGTCGGCCTGCGTGCCGACATGGACGCCCTGCCGATCATGGAGGCTTCGGGTGTCGCCCACGCATCCCTGAACCCGGGCAAGATGCACGCCTGCGG
>JAGREO010000227.1 GCA_020446525.1 Geminicoccaceae bacterium
CGGATCAGCGGGTCGAGGGCGGAGAAGGGCTCGTCCATCAGGAGGATGTCGGCGTCGGTCGCCAGCGCCCGCGCCAGGCCGACCCGCTGCTGCATGCCGCCGGAGAGGGCGTCGACCGGCATCCGGGCGCATTCGGCCAGGCCCACGAGAGCCAGCCTGTCGCGCGCTCTCGCCGCCGCCTCGGCCTTGCGCATGCCGCGCATCTCGAGGCCGAGGCCGACATTCTCCTCGACGCTGCGCCAAGGCAGCAGCGCGAACTGCTGGAACACCATGGCGATCCGCCGGGTGCGCATGCGCGCCAGCGTCGCCCGGTCGCATTCGTTCATCACCACCGGCCGGCCGCCGTCGGTCACGGTGACCCGTCCGCGGGTGGGGCGGGCGAGGCGGTTGACGGCGCGCAGCAGCGTCGACTTGCCCGAGCCCGAGAGCCCCATGAGCACGCAGATCTCGCCCCTCTCGACGGCCAGGGTCGCGCCCGCCACGCCGATCACCTGGCCGGTGCGCTCGAGGATGGCCGCGCGATCCAGCCCCTCGTCGATCGCCGGCAGTGCCGCCTGCGGCCGGTCGCCGAAGACGATGTCGACCGCGTCGAAGAAGATCGCCGGATCGCTCGCCGTCGATCCGGCGTTCATCGGTCGCGCGCCGGGCGACCGGTCACGGGTCCGGCCGCCCGGACGGGGACGGTGCGCCGGCGCGGCTTGCAGATGCGGTCGAGCAGGATGGCGAGGATGACGATGGCGAGCCCGGCCTCGAAGCCGCTGGCGATGTCGACGGTGTTGAGGGCGCGGACGACGGGCTTGCCGAGGCCGTCGGCGCCGACCAGGGCCGCGATCACCACCATCGAGAGGGACAGCATGATGCACTGGGTGAGGCCCGCCATGATGCTCGGGGCGGCCGAGGGCAGCTCGATCTTCACCAGCCGCTGCAGGCGCGACGCGCCGAAGGCCTCGCCGGCCTCGATCAGCGGGCGCGGCACCGAGGCGATGCCCAGATGAGTGAGGCGGATCGGTGCCGGCAGGGCGAAGACGACGGTCGAGATCAGCCCGGGCACGACGCCGAGCCCGAACAGGATCAGCGTCGGGATCAGATAGACGAAGGTCGGGNNATCGTCTGCATCAGGTCGAGGACCGGGCGCAGCACGGCGTGCAGCCAGGGCCGATGCGCCGAGAGGATGCCGAGCGGCACGCCGACGCTCATGCAGATGACCGTGGCGAAGACCACCAGCGCCAGGGTCTCGATCGTCTCCTCCCACAGGCCCAGATTGACGATCAGCAGCAGCGAGGCGGCGATCGAGACGGTCAGCACCACACTTCGATGCAGCAGCCAGGCGAGCAGCGCGAAGAGCAGGACCAGCACCAGCGGCTCGAACCACATCAGCAGGTCGATCAGCCCGTCGATCGCCCCGCCCAGCACGTCGGAGATCAGATCGAAGAGCCAGGCGGCGTTGGCGTCGAGCGCGTCGATGCCGTGCTCGAGCCATCGGCCGAGCGGGATCTTGTGCGCCTCCACGAGGTCCATGGATCAGCCCCGTCCGCCGCCCGTGGTCAGGCCCGTCAGAGGCCCAGATGCGCCTCGACGGCGGGCAGTCCGTCCTCGCCGTCGAGGGTGGTGACCCCGGCGAGCCAGCCGCCGAGCGTGCCCGGGTGAGCCTTCAGCCAGGCTTCGGCCGCTTCCTCCGGCTTGCGGCCCTCGTCGAGGATCGCCGCCATCACCTCGTTCTCCATCGCCAGGGTGAAGGTGAGCTGTTCGAGCAGCCGGCCGACATTGGGGCACTCCTCGAGATAGCCGGCACGGACGTTGGTGTGCACCGTCGCACCGCCATAGTCGGGGCCGAACACCTCGTCGCCGCCGGCCAGATAGACCAGGTCGAAATTGGCGTTCATCGGGTGCGGCTCCCAGCCGAGGAAGACGATCGGCTCCTCCTTGCGGACGAAGCGCGCGACCTGTGCGAGCATGCCCTGCTCGGAGCTCTCGACGAGCTCGAAGGAGCCGAGACCGAACCGGTCCTCGTCGATCATGGTCTGGATCAGCCGGTTGCCGTCGTTGCCGGGCTCGATGCCGTAGATCTCGCCGTCCAGCGCCTCCTCGAACTCGGCGATGTCGGCGAATTCCTGCAGGCCCTGCGCCGCCAGATAGTCGGGTACCGCCAGGGTGTATTTGGCGCCCTCGAGATTGGTGGTGACGGTCTCGACCGTGCCGGCGTCGAGATAGGGGCGGATGTCGGCCTCCATCGTCGGCATCCAGTTGCCGAGGAACACGTCGATGTCGCCGTTGGCCAGGCTCGCATAAGTGACCGGCACCGCGAGGATGGTGGCGGTCGGCTCGTAGCCCAGCCCTTCGAGCACCACCGAGGCCAGCGCCGTCGTCGCGGTGATGTCGGTCCAGCCGACGTCGGAAAAGCGCACCTCGGCGCAGGACGGCGGATCGGCCGCCGCGGCGGGAAGAGAGGTCGCCATCAGGCAGCCGGCCGCGATCGCGACACGCAGGTGGAGCTTGGTCATTCTCGCCTCCTCGTGCGATCCTTCTCCGCAGGTCCCGCAACGGGGATCGGCACCCGCGATCGGGCGCGCGGGAAGGATGTTCTCGTCATGCTCGGTGGCGGAGTGTCGCAGCCGGGCGCCATGCTTGCAAGTCGGGGCCGTCCGGCGCCGGGGCGGCTGCCACGGGAATGGATGCGATGATGCGAAGGAAGGCGGAGCTCTGGCTGTGGCCGGTCTGTGCGCTGTCGCTGGCGCTGGGCATCGCCGTCGGCGGCTGGGCGATCGGGCGTGGTTTCGTCGAGGCGCGCAGCGGCGATCGCGTGGTTTCGGTCAAGGGGCTGGCGGAACGCGACGTGCGCTCCGATCTGGCGGTCTGGCCGTTGCGCTTCGTCGCCGCCGGCGACGTGCTGGCCGAGGTGCGTGCCGAGATCGAGCGTGCCGAAGGAGCGGTGCGCCGCTTTCTGGCGGATCACGCGCTCGACGGCGAGGCGGTGCGGACGGCCTCGGTCGAGGTCACCGACATGCAGGCCCGGACCTGGCAGAGCGGCCCCGTCGCCAGCCGCTTCATCGTCACCATGACGCTGATGGTGCGCACCGGCGACGTGGATGCGGTGGTCGGGGCCGAAGCCGAGATGGGCGCCCTGCTGCAGGCCGGAGTGGTGCTGGATTCCGAACGCGGCCCGCAGCGGCCGGCCTATCTCTTCACCCGGCTGGTCGACCTCAAGGAGGAGATGCTGGCGCTGGCCACCACCCGCGCCCGGGAGGCGGCGGTGCAGTTCGCCCGGGCATCGGGAAGCACCGTCGGCCCGATCAAGCGGGCGCAGCAGGGGGTGTTCCAGATCCTGCCGCGCGATCCGGTCCCGGGTGCGGCGGCGGAGGATCAGGTGGCCAAGACCGTGCGTGTGGTCTCCACGGTCGACTACGTGCTGCTCGATTGAGGCCGAGGTCGGCCCGGCAGGGACGTGGGGCGGCGGGTCGGCTCAGCGCAGGGCGAAATCCGCGCGGTCGAGCGGCAGGTCGGAGACCGCCAGAAAGCCGAAGCGATCGGCGTTCCAGCCGACATGGTCGAGATCGCCGTCGCCGGCCAGTTCCTCGTTGACGATTGACCAGGCCTGCTCGTCGCGGGGCGCCAGGAGCAGCAGGACGGCGGCGGGGGCGTGCGTCCCGGCCTCCGCGTCGTCCGAAGGCGGGTGGATGTCGCCCGCCGGCGCATAGGCCAGCACCGCCAGATCACCCTCCTCGGCCCCCACGGCCTCGCCGTCGAGCACCTCGCCGCCGACCAGGGTGTAGCCCCGCAGCTCGGGGAGTCGCGGCAGAGGGATGCCGAGCTTGGCGGACAGCCACAATTGCAGTCGCCGGCGGTCTTCGGTGGCGAGTGCCGGATCGCGCGCGCCGCTGCGGTAGGCGGCATAGACCGCGGCGATACCGTCGGGGCGCTCGAAGAGGCGCAACCGGTCGGCGGCGAAGGCGAGAACGCCGATCAGGCTCAGCGCCACGATGATGCGGGC
>JAGREO010000228.1 GCA_020446525.1 Geminicoccaceae bacterium
TGGTCACCTTCCTGATCGGCCGGGTGGTGCCGGTCGATCCGGTGCTGGCGGTGGTCGGCGACCGCGCCTCGGCATCGACCTATCAGGCGGCCTATCTCGAGCTCGGCCTCGACAAGCCGCTCTGGGAGCAGTTCTGGATCTATCTGAAGAAGGCGGTGAGCGGCGATTTCGGCGTCTCGCTCTTGACCAAGAAACCGATCGTCGACGACATCGCCCGCGTCTTTCCGGCGACCCTCGAACTGGCGACCGCGGGCATTCTCATCGGCACGCTCTTCGGCATCCCGCTCGGCGTGCTCGCCGCCGTCCGTCAGGGCCGCTTCGCCGACCAGTTCGTGCGGGTGTTCGGGCTGATCGGCTATTCCGCGCCGATCTTCTGGCTGGGCCTGCTGGGCCTTCTCGTGTTCTACGCCAAGCTCGGCTGGGTGGCGGGTCCCGGCCGGATCGACATCGCCTACGAATACAGTGTCACCCGGATCACGGGGCTCTTGCTCGTGGACACGGCGGTGCAGGGCCAGTGGGACGCGTTCACCAACGTGCTCGCCCATCTGGCCCTGCCCGCCTGCCTGCTCGGCTATTTCTCGATGGCCTATATCAGCCGGATGACCCGCTCCTTCATGCTGGCCGAGCTGGGCCACGAATATGTCACCACGGCCAGGGTCAAGGGCGTCGCCGAGTGGCGGATCATCTGGGTCCACGCGCTGCGCAACGCGGCCGTGCCGCTGGTGACGGTGGTGGCGCTTTCCTATGCCGGCCTGCTCGAGGGATCGGTGCTGACCGAGACGGTGTTCGCCTGGCCGGGGCTCGGACAATATCTCACCAACAGCCTGCAGAACGCCGACATGAACGCGGTGCTGGGCGGCACGCTGGTGATCGGGGTCATCTTCGTCGGGCTCAACCTCCTCTCCGATCTGCTCTACACCCTGCTCGATCCGCGCGTGAGGCGGCGCGGATGAGTGCCGGCACGACCCGGGAATGGCTGCTCAGCGACCACCCCGAATCGCGTCGCCAGGCGCGGCTGGGCCAGGCCTACCGCACGTGGAGCCAGTTGCGCGCCAACCGGCTGGCGATGGTCGGTCTGGGCGTGGTCGTTCTGCTGATGGTGGTGGCCCTCTTCGCCGATCTGATCGCACCCTTCGACCCGCTGCGCGGCGGCGACCTGCGCACCGAGCGGCTGCTGCCGCCCTCCTTCGAGCATTGGATGGGCACCGACGATCAGGCCCGCGACATCTTCAGCCGGATCGTCCACGGCTCGCGTCTGACGCTGATGGTGGTGGCGCTGGTGGCGGTCATCGCCACCCCGATCGGGCTCGCCGTGGGCACCACCGCCGGTTATTTCGGCGGCTGGGTCGACATCGTGCTGATGCGGATCACCGACATCTTCCTCGCTTTTCCGCGGCTGATCCTGGCGCTGGCGTTCGTCGCCGCACTCGGGCCGGGCATCGAGAACGCCATCATCGCCATCGCCATCACCTCCTGGCCGCCCTATGCCCGGCTGGCCCGGGCCGAGACCCTGACCATCCGCCAGGCGGACCACATCGCGGCGATCCGTCTGCAGGGTGCCGGCAGCCTGCGGATCATCTGGGGGCACGTGGTGCCGCTCTGCCTCTCCTCGGTCATCGTCCGGGTCACGCTGGACATGGCCGGCATCATCCTCACCGCCGCCGGGCTCGGCTTTCTCGGCCTGGGCGCCCAGCCGCCACAGCCCGAATGGGGGGCGATGATCGCCGCCGGCCGGCGCTTCCTCATCGATTTCTGGTGGGTGGCGACGATGCCCGGCATCGCGATCTTCGTCGTCTCGCTCGGCTTCAACCTGCTGGGCGACGGCCTGCGCGACGTGCTCGATCCCAAGGGGACGAAATGAGCACCATCCTCGAGGTCGAGGACCTGCGGGTGGCCTTTCCCTCGCGGCAGGGGCCCGTCGAGGTCGTGCGCGGCGTCACCTTCGACCTCGGCCGCGAGCGGCTGGGCATCGTCGGCGAGAGCGGCTCGGGCAAGTCCCAGACCGGCCGCGCCATTCTCGGCCTGACGCCGCCCTCGGGCACGGTACGGGCGAAGAGGCTGCAGTTCGAGGGTATCGACCTGCGCGACGCTTCGGCCGCCACCTGGCGCAGGCTGCGCGGCCGGCGCATGAGCATGGTCATGCAGGACCCGAAATTCTCGCTCAATCCGGTGATGACCATCGGCCGGCAGATCGTCGAGGCTTATGCGCGGCAGCCCGACGCCCCGCGCTCGGCGGCACGCGACAAGGCGATCGCCATGCTCGAGGCGGTGCAGATCCGCGATCCCGCGCGGGTGTTCGACGCCTACCCGCACGAGCTCTCGGGCGGCATGGGCCAGCGCGCGATGATCGCCATGATGCTGATCACCGAGCCCGACCTGCTGATCGCCGACGAGCCCACCTCAGCGCTCGACGTCACGGTGCAGCTCGAGGTGCTGCAGATCCTCGACGAACTGGTGCGCGAGCGGGGCATGGGGCTGATCTTCATCAGCCACGACCTCCGGCTGGTCTCCTCCTTCTGCGACCGGGTGCTGGTGATGTATGCCGGCCGCATGGTCGAGGAGGTCCGTGCCGACCGGCTGCACGAGGCGCGCCACCCCTACACCCGCGGCCTGCTCGACTGTCTGCCGTCGCTCGAGACGGATCGCCGGCCGCTGCCGACCCTGCAGCGCGACGCGGCCTGGGCCCGATGAGCACCCCGCCCGGCACGCCGATCGAAGTGGACGGCCTGTCCGTCACCTTCGGGTCGGGTGCCGGGGCCTTGCGGGCGGTGCGCCGGGTCGGCTTCGTCCTGAACCGCGGCGAGAGCTTCGGCATCGTCGGCGAGAGCGGCTCGGGCAAGTCGACAGTGCTGCGCGCCATCTGCGGCCTGGCGCCGGTCTCGGCCGGCCAGATCAGGATCGACGGCGCGCCGGTGCGCACGCCCCGCGACGCCGCCTTCTATCGCCGCGTGCAGATGGTGTTTCAGGACCCTTATGCCTCACTGCATCCGCGCCACACGGTCGACAGGGTGCTCTCCGAGCCCCTGGCGATCCACGGTTTCGGCGACGTCGAGGCGCGCATCGAGCAGGCGCTGGCCGATGTCGGTCTCGGCCACGGCTTTCGCTTCCGCTTCCCGCACCAGCTCTCGGGCGGTCAGCGCCAGCGCGTCGCCATCGCCCGGGCGCTGATCCTCGAGCCCTCCATCCTGCTGCTCGACGAGCCGACCTCGGCGCTCGATGCCTCGATCCAGGCCGAGGTGCTCAACCTGCTCGACGCGCTGCGCCGCCGCCGTGACCTCACCTACCTTCTCGTCAGTCACGATCTGGCCGTGGTGGCGCACATGTGCGAGCGGCTGATCGTCATGCGCAACGGCGAGACGGTCGAGGAGCTGAGCCGCGCGGACCTGCGCGCGCGACGGGCACGCCAGGACTATACCCGCGACCTGCTGACCGCCTCGCGCGGCTTCGTGCGCGAACCGGCCTGACCGACCGCTGAAGGAGCCGCGGCCCGGGCCTCAGCCCAGGGCACCGATATGGTGGATGATGCCGCTGCTGATGCGCCGCACCAGATCATAATGTGCGGCGATCGGGCGGAAGATCAGCGCGTGCTCCTGCGCATAGGACTGGTTCTCGCCGCTGCGATAGGTGGCCGTCTCGCCGAAATCCAGCTCCTCGCCGCGCTCCGTCAGGGGGAAGACCTCGCGCAGCAGTTCCAGCGCCGGCCCGATGTCGAGCCGCACCATGCGGGCGATCAGCTCGTCGTGGGTGGTGCGGTGCCGGTCGCTGAAGTCGGGCACGTGGATCACCTGAAGCATCAGCTTCTGCATCAGGGCCAGGCGCAGCGCGTGCAGCAGATGGATGTTGTCGCGCACCTCCGCATCGATGGCGATCGGCTGATCGCCGGCATCCCTAGTCATCCGCCGGTGATCGCGCAGGGCCCGCGCCAGGCCCGTATAGTCGGCCAGAAACACGCGAAAGATGCGCGCCAGCCGGCCGTAGAGGTCCATCTGCTCGAGCAGCTCGGCGACCCGGCTCAGATCCTCCTCGCGCTGCTCGAGCTTTTCCAACTGCGCGCGGCGCAGCCACAGGCCCGCATCCAGGAGATCGACATAGGCCTTGACCACGTCGGGATCGGTGAACTTGAAGGCGTGCTCGGCCATCGTCATCAGCCGCCTGAAGCGCCGGCTGTCGCGATAGAGCGCGTGGAACCAGTCCGGGTCCTTGGCGATCGCCTGGCCCAGCCCGCCGATGGTGTTGGCCAGGATGCCCTGCTGCTGCAGGATGCTGTTGTGCGGAATGGCGCGAAGCTGCGAGGGATGCTCGAGGTCGACGCCGGCCACGCCGCCGCGGTCGCTCTGCCGCTTGAGCGGCCGTGAGCCCGTCGGATAGAGCATGTTGGTGCCCCATGTGCCGAGAAAGGCAGCGTAGCACGGATCGTCGATCACCCTTGCGTTGAACTGGCGCACGGCCGCGAAGAATTCCTCGGTGCGGTGCCCGGTCGCGTAGAACGGATCGACGAAATCGGTCCGTCTCGCGGCCTCGTCCGCATCGGCGACGGCGTGCTCGAGAACCCGGGTCACGACGGCGAGCGCACTCTCCTCGCGTAGAAAGTAGACGTATCCGTCGCCGCCCTGAAAGCTCGTCTCCTGCAGCAGGTGGATGCCGGCACGGCGAAAACAGGCGACGCTCTGCGGCGTGCCGTAATATTTCAGCCGGTCGGCGAGGCTGCTCGGATGGGCGCCGCGGCCGATGCTCTCGCCATGGGTGTCGAAGATCACCACCTCGAGATCCTCGAGCCCGCTTTGCGCCAGCATCGCGCACAGATCGAGCCGCAGCCGCTCGATGGTATAGGAGGCGGCGAGCTGGCCCATATAGCGGCCGGCATCGGAAAAGCCCGTCTGGATGCAGATCCGCCCGCGGCGGCGCAGATAGACCCGCCAGCTCTCGACCTCGAGCGCACCCTTGAGGATCTCGACGCCGCGCTCCATCGCGGTCGCGGTCTCGAAGAGCGGCGAGATGTCGACCCGGTCGGCCACGTCGAACAGCCGGGCGAAATAGAGCGCGGTCAGGAGGGTCAGCGGCGTCTCGCATTCGGCGATCAGAAAACGCACCGGCTCCGATCCGTCGAGATGCCGCAGCATCAGCCGGATGAGCATGAAGACGCGCTTGGCGGTGGCCTTCTCCTCCATCACCGAGCCGAAGTGGATCGACACCGGCTCGACCTCGTCGATCAGCCGGACGACCGCGTCGAGATAGCTCGCCCGATGGGTCGGATCGTCGGCCGGGTGCTCCATGCCGATGGTCTTGCGGATCGCATTGTAGAGTTGCACCGCATTGATGCGGACATGGGTGCGCGCGGCGACCAGACCGGCATTGGCGATCTCCGCCCGCAACACCCACAGCTCGCGCCGGTGCGTCTCGCTCGACGCCAGATCGAGCGCCCGCTCGACCAGTGCCGTGAGGTGCCGCGCATCGTCGAGCCGCTGCTCCTCGCCGGCCGCCCTGCGCGCCATCGCCGCCAGCCGGACGTGGCTTTCGGGCGCACGCGCGTCGAACGCCTCGATCGCCTCGACCTCGTCGAGCAGCGACTTGACCGCCAGGGCGAGGCGCGCGTCGATCAGCTCGAGGCTGGCCGCCAGCACGGGAGGCGGCTCCCCCTCCCCGCGGATCCGTGCGATCCGCCGGCGGTAGTAGCGCAACTGGTCGATCTGTGTGCGCACCCGCTTGGCGAAGGTGACCGACCAGCCGATGTCGGCGCGGCCGTCGGTGTCGTAGCCGACCCAGGTGGCGATGCTCAGAAGTCCCGGCACCAGGGTGCGATGCTCGTCCGGATAGAGTGTGCGGGCGGTGTCGAACACGGCCCGATAGACCTCGGCCAGGGCAGCTCGGATGTTGCCGATGGCGATGAGCGACTGGCGATATTCCTCGTCGAGATCGAGCCGCCGTTCGGGGCGATGATGTTCCGAGGCCGCGTGCCGCTGCACCGAAGCCCGCGACGCCTCGTCCAGCGGGTGGCCCTCCTCGTCGCGATCGAGCGCCAGCGTGACCAGATCGCGCTGCAGGTCCTGCGCCAGCGAGAAGGTGGGATGGGCGGTGAAGACCACCCCGAAATAGAAGCGCCCGACCGCTGCCGCGAAGGTCTCGAAGGGCAGGAGATCGCGCTCCTGCCCGTCGCCACCGCCCTCCTCCGGCCCGGCCGCATCCGAGCGCGCCAGCCCGCGGACGATCTCGCCGATGCGCGCGAGATTGGCGCTGCGGTCGACCTCGCCCACATAGGCGCGCAGCCGCCGCGCGCGATCGGCGAAGGCGATCATGGTCATCTGCTGGACGATCGCATCGAGATCGTCGGACGCGACCTCGCCCGCCTGGATCTCCTGGAGGATCTCGTAGGCCAGAAGGCGGATCGGATTGACGTGCGGGTCGCGGTCGACCTCGTCACGATGCTGCCCGAGACGCGCCCGCCAGCGCGCCATCGCACCGTCGACGTCGAGATCACCGCTGTCCGCATTGGCCATGAAGTGCCTTCCTCGTGAGCCGGAACCTTCGCGCCGGGAGCCGAGCATAATGCAGCCTGTTGCATCGCACCACGCATCCCGCCGCGTAGATTATACAACCATTGCGCGAAGTGTGGATGATCCATCACATCGCGCCGCAAGAGGAACCACGAGGCAAACGCCGCCTTGACCGATGATCGCCGGCCGATAGCTTGGGCCGCCGGTGCCCGTCGATGCCGGCGGCCGGTCCGCCTCGAAGGTTTGGTTCGATCCGATGAAGCAGATCCACGCGACCCTTCTGGCCCTGGCCGTGCTGTTCCCCGCCTGGACGGTGGTATCCGGCGACGCTCTTGCGACGAGCGAACAGCAGCGGGTGGTCGACCGCGCGCGGCTGGTGGTGGAGGACTTTCTCGACGACGAGAATTTCCGGCACATGCGGGCTTATGTGCAGAACGCCTATGCGGTGTTCATCGTGCCCGACATGCTGCAGGCCGGCTTCATCATCGGTGCCGAGCACGGGCTGGGCGTGCTGCTGGTGCGCAACCGCCAGACCGGCGCCTGGAGCGATCCGGCCTTCTACGACATCTATGGCGGCAGCTTCGGTCTGCAACTGGGCGGCCAGTCGGCCGACGCGATCTTCACCATCATGAACCTCGAAGCGATCAACAAGCTCCTGACCTCCAAGTTCAAACTGGGGGCGGATGCGAGCATCGCCGTGGGTGCCGTGGGTGCGAGCGTCGGTGCGGGCACCACCGTGCAGTTCGGCGAGGACGTCTATCTCTTCTCGCGCAACAAGGGCCTCTATGGCGGACTGGCGCTCGACGGCTCGATCGTCCTGCCGCGCCAGGAATGGAACGACGCCTATTACGGCGCAGCCTCGACGCCCAAAGAGATCCTCAACGGCATCAAGCCGCCCACCCCGCAGACCGCCGATCTCCGCTCGGCCCTCGACAGGTTCTGAGGGGCCGCACCGCTTCTCCGATGGACACGGCCCGATCCCGGTGCTCCAATCCGTGGTCGGGAGAATGATCCGGAGCGGCGGAGGAGACCGATGAGCTACATCCAGGGTTTCGTGGTGCCCGTGCCACGCGCCAACAAGGACGCCTATCGCGACCTCGCGGCCAAGGCGGCACCGATGTTCCGGGAATACGGTGCCACGCGGCTGATCGAATGCTGGGGGGTCGACCTCGCCGAAGGCGAGACGACCGACTTCAGAAAGGCGGTGCGGGCCGAGGAAAGTGAGACCGTCGTCTTCGCCTGGATCGAATGGCCGGACCGCGCCACCTGCGATGCGGCCGCCAGGCGCATGGAAGCCGACGAGCGGTGGAAGAGCCTGCCGGCCATGCCGTTCGACGGCAAACGCATGTTCTGGGGCGGCTTCGAGCCCTTGTTCGACAGCGACGACCGATCGGCGGCAACCGAAGAGAAGCCGGGCTCATGAGCAACCCTGAAGGCACACCCGTCTGGTACGAGCTGATCACCACCGATCTCGACGCCGCGCAGGATTTCTATGCCCGTGTCGTCGGCTGGAACATCACGCGCGGCGATTTCGAGGGCATGGACTACCGCATCGCCACCACGGCCGAGGGCGCGCCCGTGGCCGGGCTGATGAAGCGGCCGGACGGCATGCCGCCGGACCCGGCATGGTTCCACTATCTGGCCACGGCCGACGTCGATGCGACCGTCCGGGCGATCGAGAAGGCGGGCGGCGCCCTGCGGATGCCGGCCACCGACATCCCGACCGTCGGCCGTATCGCCATGCTGGCCGACCCGCAGGGTGCGGGCTTCTACGTCATGCGCGGCGAGAGCGACGAGCCGAGCCGTGCCTTTCTCGAGGCCGGCGAGGCCCGGCCCGGCCACGCCGTCTGGAACGAATTGTCGAGCCCCGACCCCGAAGCCTCGATCGCCTTCTACGCCGAACGCTTCGGCTGGCGCCAGGAAGGCGCCATGCCGATGGGCGATCTGGGCGACTACCGTTTCATCCATTCGGGCACCATGCGGCTCGGCGCGGTGATGGGCCGGGTGCCCGACCAGCGCGACGGCTGGTCGTTCTACTTCATGGTCGAGGACATCGACGCCGCCATCCGCCGCTCGGACGAAGCCGGCGGCCGGGTGGTCAAGGGACCCGACGAGATCCCGGGCGGCGGCTTCTCGCTGATCGCCCTCGATCCCCAGGGCGGCCAGTTCGGCCTCGTCGGCGACCGGCGGAAATGAGCCGGGCGATGGACAGGATCGCGCCCTGCCTCTGGTTCGACGGCAAGGCCGAGGAAGCGGCGAACTTCTACGTCGGGCTCTTTCCGGAGAGCCGCATCGAGGAGGTCGTGCGCTCGCCTTCGGACTATCCGAGCGGCAGCGAGGGCGACGTGCTGGTCGTCTACTTCACGCTCGGCGCCCGCAGCTTCATCGCCCTCAATGGCGGGCCGAACTTCACCTTCACCGAGGCGATCTCGCTCTCGATCGACTGCGCCGATCAGGCGGAGGTCGACCGCTACTGGCAGGCGCTCTCGGCCCATCCCGAAAACGAGCAGTGCGGCTGGGTCAAGGACCGCTACGGCCTCTCCTGGCAGATCGTCCCGCGCATCCTGCCCCAACTCCTGGCCGATCCGGACCGCGCGAAGGCCGGCCGCGTGATGCAGGCGATGATGGCCATGAAGAAGATCGACGTGGCGGCGATCGAGAAGGCCGCCGCCGGCTAGGGCTCGCCCGATGGCGCGCCCGCCTCACGCCGCCTGCGGCTGCTTCATGCGGAAGAAGTCGTTGCCCTTGTCGTCGACGACGACGAAGGCCGGCAGGTCGCGCACCTCGATCTTCCAGACCGCCTCCATGCCGAAATCGGTGAAATCGAGCGGCTCGACACGGGTGATGTAGTCGCGGCCGACACGCGCCGCGGCGCCGCCCACGGTCGCCAGATAGAAGCCGCCGTTCCTGCGGCAGCTCTCGGTGACGATCTCCGAGCGGTTGCCCTTGGCCAGCGTCACCAGCGAGCCGCCCAGGGGCTGGAACTCGGCGACATAGGGATCCATCCGCGCGGCGGTGGTCGGACCGAAGGAGCCCGAGGCGTACCCTTCGGGCGTCTTGGCCGGGCCGGCATAGTAGATGGGATGATGCTTGAAATAATCCGGCAGCGTGCCGCCCGCCCTGAGCCGCTCGGAGAGCGCCGCGTGCACCATGTCGCGCGCGACGATCATCGTCCCTGTGAGCAGCACCGGCGTCGTCACCGGGTGCTTCGACAGTTCGGCGGTGATCTCGGCCATCGGCCGCGAGAGATCGACCGGCACCGCACGGCCGATGTCGATCTCCGCCTCGGGCAGATATTTGGCCGGATCGGTCTCGAGCCGCTCGATGAACACCCCTTCCTCGGTGATCTTCGCCTTGATCTGCCGGTCGGCCGAACACGAGACGCCGATACCCACCGGCAGCGAGGCGCCGTGACGCGGCAGGCGGATCACCCGCACGTCGTGACAGAAATACTTGC
>JAGREO010000229.1 GCA_020446525.1 Geminicoccaceae bacterium
GCGGGCGGGTACGGCTTCGCCGCTTTGACCTTCGAGCCGCACCCGCGCGAGGTGCTCGATCCGGCGCGGGCGCCCGGGCGGCTCTCGCCGTTCCGCCGCAAGGCCGAGCTGCTGGCGGAGGCGGGCGTCGAGCATCTCTTCGTACTGCCCTTCACGCCGGCCCTGATGAGCATGCCGGCCGAGGCCTTCGTCGACGAGGTGCTGCTGGCGGGCCTCGGCGCCCGGGCGCTGGCCTGCGGTGTCGACTTTCGCTTCGGCCATCGGCGCCGGGGCGACACCGCCATGCTGCGCAGGCACGCGGAGCGAGCCGGGGCGGCTCTGGACGTGCTCGAAGCGCTCGAGGTCGAGGGGGCGGTCTGCTCCTCGACCCGGATCCGCGGGCTTCTGGCAGGAGGCGAGGTGAAAGCGGCGGCGGCTCTTCTGGGCGGCGAGCATCAGATCATCGGCATCGTCCGCCCGGGCGACCGGCGCGGCCGGCAGCTCGGATTTCCCACCGCCAACACCTGGCCGCTGCACCCGCGCGCCGTCCTGCCGGCGAGCGGCGTCTACGCCGTGCGCGCGGGATTGATCGACGGGTCCGGAGACGGGGAGGGGGCGGGCTCGTGCCGCCGTGCGCTGACTAGGCCGGTCCGCTGGCTCGCCGCGGCGGCCAGCGTCGGCACCAACCCCACCTTCGCCGGCACCGAGATGCGTCTCGAGGTCCATCTGCTCGACGGCGGCCCGCATGATCTGTATGGACGAAGACTGCGTGTCGCCTTCGTCGAACGGTTGCGCGACGAGGAACGGTTCGACGACGCCGACGCGCTGGTCCGGCAGATGCGCATCGACTGTGAACGCGCCCGCGCCGCCTGCGGTGCGATCGCCGGGCTCGCCTCTCGATCCTCATGAGCCCTCCTTCGCCCTCGGCACCCCAAGCCGCCTTCTGCAGAGACGCCAGAGCATGAGCCGAAACGATCGACCCGATCCGGACGACAGGGGCCCCGAGCCCAAGGGCCACGACTACAGGGATACGGTGTTCCTGCCGAAGACCGATTTCGCGATGAAGGCCAATCTGCCCGAGCGCGAGCCGGCCATGGCTGCGCGCTGGGAGGAGATGGGGCTCTACGGCCGGTTGCGCGAAGCCGCGCGGGGGTGTGAAAAGTTCGTCCTGCACGACGGCCCGCCCTATGCCAACGGCCACATCCACATGGGCACGGCGCTGAACAAGATCCTCAAGGATCTGGTCGTCCGTACCCGGCAGATGCAGGGCTGCGACGCACCCTACGTCCCGGGCTGGGACTGTCACGGTCTGCCGATCGAATGGCAGATCGAGCAGGACTACCGCAAGAAGGGCCGTGACAAGGACGAGGTGCCGATCGCCGATTTCCGCCGCGAATGCCGGCAGTTCGCCGAAAAGTGGCTCGACGTGCAACGCCGCGAGTTCAAGCGGCTGGGGGTGTGCGGCGACTGGGACGATCCCTACACCACCATGAGCTTTCGGGCCGAGGCCGGTATCTTCCGCGAGCTGGCCCGTTTCCTGATGGACGGCCAGCTCTATCGCGGCAAGAAATCGGTGATGTGGTCGCCGGTCGAGAAGACCGCCCTTGCCGAGGCCGAGGTCGAATATCAGGACCACACCAGCACCACGATCTGGGTCGCCTTTCCCCTGACCCTGACCCCGCGCCCGGAGCTCGAGGGCGCATCCGTCGTCATCTGGACGACCACGCCCTGGACCATTCCGGCCAACCGTGCCGTCGCCTTCGGTGCGGCGCTGATCTATGCGCTGGTCGAGGCCGGCGGCCGCCGGCTGGTGATGGCGCGAGAGCGTGTGGATGCGGTGATGCAGGCGCTCGGCGTCGAGAACCATCGCATCGTCTCGACCTTCGAGGGTTCGGCGCTCGCGGGCTCGGTGGCGGCGCATCCGCTTGCCGGTCACGCCGAGGCCTACGACCACGAGGTGCCGCTGCTGGAGGGCTGGTTCGTCTCCGAAGAAGACGGTACCGGGCTGGTCCACATCGCCCCGTCGCACGGCGCCGACGATTTCGAGCTCGGCGCCCGGCACGGCCTCGAGGTGCCCGACACGGTGGCCGAGGACGGAACCTACACCGACGCCGCACCGGGCTTCGCCGGCATCCACGTCTACAAGGCCGCCGACCCGGTCTGTGCCGCGCTCGAGGCGAAGGGTGCGCTCCTGGCCCGGGGCACGCTGGTGCATTCCTATCCGATGAGCTGGCGCTCGAAGGCGCCGCTGATCTTCCGTGCGACGGCGCAGTGGTTCATCCCGATGGACGGCGAGGGCCGGCTGCGCGAGAAGGCGCTGGCGGCGATCGACGCCACCCGCTTCGTGCCGGCGCGCGGCCAGGCCCGGCTGCGGGCGATGATCGCCGAGCGGCCGGACTGGTGCGTCAGCCGCCAGCGCGCCTGGGGGGTTCCCATCGCCGTCTTCGTCCACAAGGAGAGCGGCCGGGTGCTGCGCGACGCCGGGGTCGTGGAGCGCATCGCCCGGGCCTTCGAGGAGGAAGGGGCCGACGCCTGGTGGACCCGCGATCCGCAGTCCTTTCTCGGCGACGAGCATCGTCTCGAGGAGTACGAGAAGGTCGACGACATTCTCGATGTCTGGTTCGATTCGGGCTCGACCCATGCAACCGTGCTCGAACAGCGCCCCGAACTCAAATGGCCGGCGTCGCTTTATCTCGAAGGCTCCGACCAGCATCGCGGCTGGTT
>JAGREO010000230.1 GCA_020446525.1 Geminicoccaceae bacterium
GTCGGCAAGGGGCTCTCGGGCGGTCTGATCACCGTCCGGCCGATGGTCTCGAGCCCGCTGGTCGCCGCAGAGAACGCGATCATCGGCAACACCTGCCTCTATGGCGCGACCGCAGGCGAGCTCTATGCCGCGGGTCGGGCGGGCGAGCGCTTCGCCGTGCGCAATTCCGGTGCGATCACCGTCGTCGAAGGTTGCGGCGACAATGGCTGCGAATACATGACCGGCGGCGAGGCGGTCATCCTCGGCCCCGTCGGCGACAATTTCGCCGCCGGCATGTCGGGCGGCATGGCCTTCGTCTACGACCCGGAGGAGACCTTCGCGACGAAGATCAACGACGATATGGTGATCTGGCAACGGCTCGAGGTCGACCATTATGTGGAGCGCCTGCAGGCGCTGATCCGGACGCACGTGGCGCAGACGCAGAGTGCGCTCGGCGAGCAGTTGCTGCGCGATTTCGACCGTGAGCGGGAGAGGTTCTGGCAGATCGTGCCCAAGGAGATGCTCGAGCGACTCGAGGTGCCGGTGAGCGTGCCGCACCGCGACGCGCGAACGGCCTGAGCGTCCGGCGTCGCGCGGCCGGCCTCTCGACGCCGGCGGAGAACGGCCTCGTCGTCGCCCGGCTCATCAGGTACCATCGGGCCGGTACCATTCGGCATCAACACGGAAGAGCACGCCGATGCCGCCGATCGACTGGTCCACGCTGGTGCGCGAGTTCGTCACGCTGCTCGTGGTGATCGATCCGATCGGCTCGCTGCCGGTCTTCTATTTCGCGACGGCGAAGGTGCCGCCGGCCCTTCACTGGCGCTTCGCCGTTCGTGCCGTGATCGTCGCCGCGATCGTCCTGATGCTGTTTCTGGTCGGCGGGCAGTTCCTGCTGGAGGTTCTGGGCCTCCGATTCGGCTCGTTCCGCATCGCCGGCGGGATCGTGCTGTTCCTCTTCGCGCTCACGATGATCTTCGGCGATTCCAAGCCGTCGCGGGAGATCGAGGCGGCCGAGCGCGATCATCTGGCCGGCGCCGTGTTTCCGATGGCGATCCCCTCGATCGCCTCGCCGGGCGCCATGCTCGCGATCGTGGTGCTGACCGACAACCACCGCAATTCGGTACCCGATCAGCTGCTGACGGCGGTCATCCTGATGGCCGTGCTGTTGTTGACGCTCTTCCTCCTGCTGCTCGCCGCTCCCTTGAAGCGTGCGATCGGCACCACCGGCGCCAGTGTCATCAGCCGGGTGATGGGCATCATCCTGGCGACCGTCGCGGTCGATGCGGTGCTGGGCGGGCTCGGTGCCGTCGGTGCGCTCCGCCTCCAGCAGGTGCCGGGTGCGGCGATGTGAGGGGTCGGCCTATACCCGCTCCATCGCACCCGTCACGAAGTCGTAGCGCGCCTCGATCAGATGCTCGGCCCCCTCCGGCCGAAGGCGGCTGGAGAAGAGGCAGAAGTCGCTGACCGGAAAAGCGCTGCCGCGAAAGAGGCTGCGGGCGGCGATCCAGCTTCCGAACCGCGCCGTGGCCGGCGTGCCGCGAAAGCGCGCGATGGTCACGTGCGGTACGAACCTGCGCCGGTCGTTCGGCAGATCGAGGCCGCTCAGGCTCCGATCGACCCGCCGCTTGAGCCGCTCGAGCGCCTCGTTCTTCTCGACCCCGACCCAGAGCTGGCGCAGCGGCCCGCGCGGCGGAAACTGCCCGAGCCCCGCCAGACGCAGATCGAAGGGCGCCATGCTCACATTCGTCAGGGCCTCGCCGATCTCGCAGAAGGTCGGGTGATCGACCTCACCGACGAAGCGCAAGGTCAGGTGCAGATCGTCCTCCGACGTCCAGCGCACGTCGGGCAGACCCCGCTGCAGGGCGGAGACCTCGCGTGCCACGTCCGGGGCGAGCGGCAGCGCGACGAACAGACGTGGCATCGCGTTCTCCTTCGGGATCCGGCAGCCTTGCCAAAGATCATGCTCTCCCATAGGTAGACGCGATCGCGCGCGGCGTCATGCGTCGGCGCGCATCGCCGATCCCGGCGCGATCGACAACCCCTTGGATCCTGTTCGTGAAGTCCGACGAGTTCATTCGCGAGGTCGACGAGGAACTGCAGCGCGAGAAGCTCGCGGTCCTCTGGAAACAGTACGGCCGCTACGTGATCGGTGTCCTGGCGATCGTGATCGGTGTGACGATCGCCATCGTCGGCTGGCAGTCCTGGACCGCGCGCAGCCTGCAGGCCCAGGGCGCCGTCATGGCCGAGGCCGAGCGTGCCTTCGCCGCCGGTGACTTCGACGAAGCGGCGGCCACTTATGCGGCGCTCGCCTCGGAGGCGGACGGCGGTGCGGCGGCGGTGGCCGAATTGCGGCGCGCCGAGGCCCTGCTGCAGAAGGGTGACCGCGCAGGTGCCATCGCCGCCCTCGACGAGCTTGCTCGGGCCGACGTCGATCCGCTGCTGGCCGATCTCGGACGGCTGCAGGCGCTGGCGCTGCAGATCGACGAAGGCGATCCGTCGACGCTCTCGAGTGAGCTCGAACCGTTGACCGCCGCCGACAATGCCTGGCGCCACACGGCCCGTGAACTGCAGGTGGCGGTGGCGCTGCGGGCCGGCGAGAGTGCCCGGGCGCGCGACCTGCTGCAGGCGCTGGTCGACGACGCCACCACGCCGCCCGGCATTCGTCGTCGCGCCGAAGAGCTGCTGGGCGCACTCGGCGGCAAGGTGGGAGAAACCGGATGATCCGAAGCCGGTTCGACCTGCGGGCCGTCCTGGCCTGCGGTTCGCTGTTGCTGCTCGCGGGGTGCGGCGGCTGGTACGGCGAGGAGGAGGAGCCGCCTTTGCCCGGCACCCGCGTGCCGGTCATGCTGCTCGACGAGGGCGTGACCGCCGATCCGCGTATCGGCTCGCTGCAGGTGACCTTGCCGCCACCTCATGTGAACCCGGAATGGGCGCAGGTCGGCGGCAATGCGACGCACGCCATGCAGCACCTGCAACTGGGTGACGCACCGGCCCTGGCCTGGCGCGCCGACATCGGTGCCGGTTCCTCGGCCGCTTCCCGTATTCTGGCGCCGCCGGTGGTGGCCGACGGGCGGGTCTTCACCGTCGATGCCGCGGGCATGGTCTCCGCGTTCGCCACCGCCGACGGTGCGCGTCTCTGGCAGATGGAGCCGGAAGGGCTGGAGGACAGCGACCGGCTGCGCGGCGGCGGGCTTGCCTTCGACACCGGCTGGCTGTTCGTCACCACGGGCAGCGGCGTGGTGCTCGGCGTCGACGCCGAGAGCGGCCGCGAGCTCTGGCGGCGGAGCCTCGTGGCGCCGATCCGCACGGCACCCACCTCGGCCGGCGGCCGCCTCTTCGTGATGACCTCCAACAACCAGCTCTTCGCCCTGGATGCGCGCAACGGCGACGTGCTCTGGCAGCATGCGGGTTTCTTCGAGCCTGCGGCGATCCTGGGCGGTGCGCCGCCGGCGGTCGACGGGGCCCTGGTGATCGCCGCCTATTCCTCGGGCGAGGTGTTCGCGCTCGAAGTCGCCACCGGCCGGGTGGTCTGGACCGAAACGGTGCTGCGCCCGCGGCGCACGCTGGCCATCGGTGCGATCAACGACATCACCGGAGCCCCTGTGGTCGATGCGGGTCGGGTCATCGTCGCCGGCAATGGCGGAGAGCTGGCATCGCTCGACCTGCGCTCGGGCGCGCGCAGCTACGACGTCAATCTCACCTCCCGCAACATGCCCTGGGTGGCCGGTGATTTCGTCTATGTGCTCACCGACCGCAACGAGGTGGTGGCGCTGCTGCGCTCCGGCGGCCGGGCTCGCTGGGTGAGCCCGCTCGACCGCCTGGTCGATCCGGACGATCCCGTCTCCCGCCGCATCTTCTGGGCCGGGCCGGTGCTCGCCGGTGACAGGCTGCTGCTGGCCGGCTCGACCGGCGAGGCCGTCACCGTCTCACCCTATACCGGCGAGATCCTGGGCCGGATCGATCTTCCTGGCCCGGTGAGCCTCTCGCCGGTGGTGGCCGCCGAGACCGCATACTTTCTGACCGACGACGGCACGCTTCTGGCCTATCGCTGAAGGGTGATCGTCTGGCGGCGCCCCGCCGGCTCATTCGTCGAGAAACGATCGAGGCATGTCCTTCAAGCTGGTCATTCTGGGCCGCCCCAATGTCGGCAAGTCGAC
>JAGREO010000231.1:0-2430 GCA_020446525.1 Geminicoccaceae bacterium
GCATCATGCGCTGCGATGTCATCGCCGAGGGCGTCGTCGCCGCCGCACGCGAGGTCAATCTGACGGTGCCGCTGGTGGTCCGCCTGGCCGGCACCAATGTCGAGCAGGGCAAGCAGATCCTCTCCGAATCGGGCCTCGCCATCACGCCGGCCGACGATCTGGCCGATGCCGCGCGAAAAATCGTCGATGCCGTGGGGAGTGCCGCCTGATGCCCGTTCTCGTCGATGCAGGGACCAAAGTGATCTGTCAGGGTTTCACCGGAGCCCAGGGTACCTTCCACAGCGAGCAGGCGATCGCCTACGGCACCGCCATGGTCGGCGGCGTCACGCCGGGCAAGGGGGGCGAGACCCATCTGGGCCTGCCGGTGTTCGATACCGTGGGCGAGGCGCGCGAGGCGACCGGGGCCGACGCTTCGGTGATCTATGTGCCGGCTGCCTTCGCGGCGGACGCGATCATGGAGGCCATCGACGGCGGTATCGGCCTCGTGGTCTGCATCACCGAGGGCATCCCGGTGCTCGACATGGTCAAGGTGAAGCGGGCGCTGGACGGCAGCGGGGCACGGCTGGTCGGACCGAACTGCCCGGGCGTCATCACCCCGGGCCAGTGCAAGATCGGCATCATGCCGGGACACATCCACCAGCCGGGCAAGATCGGCGTCGTCTCGCGAAGCGGCACGCTGACTTATGAAGCGGTGGCGCAGACGACGACGGCGGGTCTGGGGCAGACCACCTGCGTCGGGATCGGCGGGGATCCCGTCAAGGGTACGGAGTTCATCGACGTGCTCGATCTCTTCCTCGCCGACGAGGCGACGCAGGGCATCATCATGATCGGCGAGATCGGCGGCACCGCCGAGGAAGAGGCGGCCGAATTCCTGCGGCGCTCCAGGACGAAGAAGCCGGTGGCAGGCTTCATCGCCGGTCTGACCGCACCGCCCGGCCGTCGCATGGGCCATGCGGGTGCGATCATCTCGGGCGGCAAGGGCGGCGCCGAGGAGAAGATCGAGGCGATGCGCTCGGCGGGCATCACGATCGCCGAAAGTCCGGCGCATATCGGCCAGGCCATGCTGCAGGCGATGGGGCGCTCGTGACGTGACGCGCAACCGTCCGTGGCGTCGGCGTTTCAACGAGCGATATCGCAGCGCAGAGTAGGCGGGAACATCAGGGGCGCCGTTGTGGCGCGCCGGCCCTATGAGGCGGGGACGATGGCCAAGCGACAGGAACTTGAGCAGACTTCTTTCCTTTATGGCGGCAATGGTTCGTTCATCGAGCAGCTCTACGCCGACTTCCTCGCCGACCCGTCCACGGTCGACGCCAGTTGGCGAGGTTATTTCGAGGGTCTCGATCCGGCCGACCGGTCGCTCTTCGAGCGGGCCCGGGCGGCGCTGAAACCGCGGCCGCATGGTGCGGCGGCTCCGGCGTCCGCTCCGGCCAATCTGAACCGGCAGATCGACACCCGCTCGCTCGCCGACAATGACGACCTCAAAGCGATCATCCGCGATCACCTGCGGGTCATCATGCTGATCCGCGCCTACCGCGTGCGCGGCCATCTGATCGCCAGGCTCGACCCGCTCAAGCTGGCGATGAAAGAAGACCATCCCGAGCTCGACTACCGCACCTACGGCTTCACCGAAGCCGATCTCGACCGCCAGTTCTACCTCGATTTCGTCTTGGGCCTCGAGATCGCCACGCTTCGTCAGGTCCTCGAGGTGGTCAAGAAGACCTACAGCGGCACGGTCGGCATCGAGTTCCTGCACATTCAGGATCCGGACCAGAAGTCCTGGCTGCAGCAGCGGATCGAAGGGGCGGGCGGCGTATTCGACGCCAGCGCCGACGAGAAGCGGGAAATTCTCGAGCATCTGACCGAGACCGAGGGTTTCGAAGGATTCCTGCACGTCAAGTTCCCGGGCACCAAGCGTTTCGGCCTGGACGGTGGCGAGAGCGCCATCCCGGCGCTCGAGACGATGATCCGGACCGCCGCCGAAGCGGGCGTCTGCGAGATCGTCTTCGGCATGCCGCATCGCGGGCGGCTGAACGTGCTGGCCAACGTCATGGGCAAGCCCTATTCGGCAATCTTCTCCGAGTTCCAGGGCAGTGCGGTGACCGACGACGTGCTCGGCTCCGGCGACGTCAAATACCATCTGGGTACCTCGACCGACCGTGAGTTGCCCGAAGGGCGCACGGTGCACCTCTCGCTGACCGCCAATCCCTCGCATCTCGAGGCGGTCAATCCGGTGGTGATGGGCAAGGTGCGCGCCAAGCAGCGGCAGAAGGGCGACACCGAGCGCAGCAAGGTGATGGCGATCCTGATGCACGGGGATGCCGCCTTCGCCGGTCAGGGTGTCGTCCACGAATGTTTCGAAATGTCCGAACTGCGGGGCTATCGCATCGGCGGCACCATCCATCTCGTCATCAACAACCAGATCGGCTTCAC
>JAGREO010000231.1:2485-5124 GCA_020446525.1 Geminicoccaceae bacterium
ATCTTCCACGTCAACGGCGACGATCCCGTGGCGGTGGCCCAGGTGGCCCGGCTGGCGGTCGAGTTCCGCCAGCGCTTCAAGAAGGACGTGGTCATCGACATGTGGTGCTATCGGCGCCACGGCCACAACGAAGGCGACGAGCCGGGCTTCACCCAGCCGCTGATGTACAAGCGTATCGGCCAGCATCCGACGGTGCGGCAGGTCTACGCCAAGCGGCTGGAAGCGGACGGGGTGGTGAACGAGGGATACGGTCAGGAGCTCGCCGACCGGTTCAACGAGCAGCTCGAGGCGGCACACGAGGCCGCGCGCAGCTACAAGCCCAACAAGGCCGATTGGCTCGAAGGCGCCTGGACGGGGCTCAAGCCGCCGCCATCGGAATATGAGCGCGGCTCCACCGGCGTCTCGATCGAGCGCCTGCGTGAACTCGGCATCAGGATGACGACGCTGCCCGACGATCTGGCGGTACACCGCCGGCTCGAGCGGGTCATCGGCCAGCGCAAGAAAGCGATCGAGCAGGGCCGAGGTATCGATTGGGCCACCGCCGAGCATCTCGCTTTCGCGACCCTGTTGAGCGAGGGCTATCCGGTGCGGCTCTCGGGTCAGGACGTCGGCCGCGGTACCTTTTCGCAGCGTCACGCCACCATCTACGATCAGGAGACGGAAGAAAAATACCATCCCCTGATGCACCTGAACGACGATCAGGCCAGTTTCGAGGTGATCGACAGCTTCCTGTCCGAGGAAGGGGTGCTGGGCTTCGAATATGGCTACAGCCTGGCCGATCCCAACGGCCTGACCATCTGGGAAGCCCAGTTCGGTGACTTCGCCAATGGTGCCCAGGTCTATTTCGACCAGTTCATCGCTTCGGGTGAGGCGAAGTGGCTGCGCCTCTCGGGCCTGGTGTGTCAGTTGCCGCACGGCATGGAGGGGCAGGGGCCCGAGCACAGCTCGGCGCGGCTCGAGCGTTTCCTGCAGCTGTTCGCCGAGGACAACATCCAGGTCTGCTATCCCTCCACCCCCGCCAGCCTGTTTCACATGCTGCGGCGGCAGCTTCATCGTGACTATCGCAAGCCGCTGATCGTCATGACCCCCAAATCGCTGTTGCGCCACAAGCGCTGTACCTCGACCCTCGAGGAGATGGCGGCCGGCACCAGCTTCCATCGTGTGATGTACGATCGCGCACCGGGTGATGCGGACCGGCAGGTCGAGCGCGTGATCCTCTGCAGCGGCAAGGTCTATTACGATCTGCAAGCCGGCGTCGAGGATCAGGGGCTCGTCGACAAGGTGGCCCTGATCCGCCTCGAAGAACTCGCGCCTTTCCCCGAAAAGGCGGTCACCGAAGAGTTGCAGCGCTACCCCAAGGAGGCAAAGGTCATCTGGGCGCAGGAAGAGCCGCGCAATTCCGGGGCCTGGTTCTTCGTAGCCCCGAGAATCGAGAACATCATGGAAGAGGTCGGCATTCCGCAAAAGCGTCTGGTCTATATCGGACGCAAGGCGGCGGCGTCGCCGGCCACCGGCTTCCACGCTCAGCACGAACGTGAGCAACGACATCTGGTCGAGCAGGCGCTGACCGCTTGACGGGTCGTCCAGGGAGGAGACGATCCGCCGGGTCGTCGGCAGCAGGGGGTGTGAGCGCATGAGTGTCGAGATCCGGGTTCCCACGCTGGGCGAGTCGGTCACCGAGGCCACCGTGGCCAAATGGCTCAAGAAAGCCGGCGACGCCGTGGCGGTCGACGAGCCGCTGGTCGAGCTCGAGACCGACAAGGTGAGCCTCGAGGTTCCGGCCTCGGTGGCGGGCAAGCTCGGGGAGATCAAGGCCGCGGAGGGGTCGGACGTCGAGGTCGGCGCGCTGCTCGGCACGATCGAAGAAGGCGCTGCCGGTGATGCGGGCGGCGATGCCGGCGGCAAAGCCGAGGAGACCGAACCGGCTTCGGCACCCGAAGCCGCCGACGAGGACGCGCACCGGGACGGGAAGGGTTTCGGGCACCGAGCGGCTGCCGACCATACCGGGCCCGCGGCGCGCAAGATCGCCGGGGAGAAGCGTCTCGATCTCGCGACGGTGGAGGGCACCGGGCCCAAGGGCAACGTCACCAAGGGTGACGTGCTCGCGGCCGAAGCGGCGTCTCCTGCCCGACAGGTGCCGGCACCCGAGCGTTCGCAGGAACGCGCCGGTGCCGAGCCCGCCCGCGGCGAAGAGCCGTCGGCCGATCGCACCGGTCCGGCGCCCGCGGCGCGGGGACGCGAGGAGCGGGTGAAGATGACCCGCCTGCGCAAACGCATCGCCGAGCGCCTCAAGGAGGCGCAGAACACGGCGGCGATGCTGACGACCTTCAACGAGGTCGACATGTCGGCGGTGATCGACCTGCGCAAGCGCTACAAGGACCGCTTCGTCCAGCGCCACGGCGTCAAGCTGGGCTTCATGTCCTTCTTCGTGAAGGCCTGCTGCCACGCGCTGAAAGAGGTGCCCGAGGTCAACGCAGAGATCGACGGGCAGGACATCGTCTACAAGAACTACGTCCACATGGGCGTCGCCGTCGGCACGCCGACCGGCCTTGTCGTGCCGGTGGTGCGCGATGCCGACCAGATGGGCTTTGCCGCGATCGAGAAGAAGATCGGGGAACTGGGCCTGCGCGCCCGCGACG
>JAGREO010000232.1 GCA_020446525.1 Geminicoccaceae bacterium
GCGAAACGCGCGCAGGCGGATGGAAAGTCGTCGGGCGGGGCGGCGTGATGGTGGGTCATGGGGCGACTATAGACCTGTTGTCCCGTCATGTCAACGCCCTTTATCCTAGAATATGGTATTCGCAATCGTGGATCGATCGGCGATCGTCGATGCTCGTCATTCTTGGAGCATTGTGTCGGATCGGCGGCGAGAGCATTCGTCCGAGATGCCCGAAACGGTGGATCGGCCTTTCCTCGAGCGCAAACGGAAGCCGTCCGCCGAAGTGCGGGCGTCCGTGACCATTGGCCGCGAAAAGGCCCGGGCGCTGTACGAGAAATCGTTCGCTCGAGCGACGGGCCGGCGAGCCGTCGAAAAGCTCGCGCCCGTTTCTCCGTTCGTCGAGCGCCGGAAAATCCGTGTCGTTTCATCCGGGCCGAACCCGGACAGCCTGCTTGCGAGGGTCGCAGGCGGGGATTAGGTTGTTGCCATAAGATTGAAACGTTCAGGATCGGGAGGATGAGATGAGCAGGCTCTTGATGCCGGATATTCGTCGGCGCAGCTTGGTCAAGGCGGGTATCGCCTCGGCACTCTTTCCCATGCCGTTCGTCTCTCGTGCGCGCGCGCAGAGCGGGCCGATGAAGTTCTGGCAGTTCACCGCTCCCGGCGGTTCCAACCCTGCGCGGGTCAAGTGGTTCACCGACCTCGTCGACGCCTGGAACGCCGACCACGAGATCAAGGTCGAGCTCGAATACATACCGGTCGCGCAATATCTCAACGGCACCAAGCTGCAGACGGCGTTCGCAGCCGGCGAGGGGCCGGACATCTTCGTCATCAGCCCGGGCGACTTCCTGCGCTACTACAATGGTGGCGTGCTCATGGACTTGGCGCCGTTCATGAGCGACGAGGCCAAGGCCGACTTCTACGACAGTGCCATGGCGACGCGCGTGGTCGATGGCGGCATCTTCGGCATGCCGATGGAAATCGAGCCGATGGCCATGTACTACAACAAGGCGATGTTCGCCGAGGCCGGCATCGGCGAGGACCAGCTTCCGACGACGTGGGACGGACTGATCGAGCTGGCGCGGGAGTTCACGACCGCCGAGCGTTATGGTGTCCTCTTCTCGACCGAGCCCGGCTACTATCAGAACTTCACCTGGTACCCGTTCCTCTGGCAGGGCGGCGGCGAGATCACCGACTTCAATTCGGATGCGGCCGTGCAGGCGCTGGGGTTCTGGAAGCGCGCCATCGACGAGGGCGTCGCACCGCGCAAGGCGCTCGGCTACGGCGCCAACGATCCGGTCGCCAATATCGGCTCGGGCTTCTGTGCCATGCAGAATGTCGGCATCTGGGGCGTGAGCGCGCTGCGCGACAACGCCCCCGATCTCGACTACGGCGTCTTCAGGCTGCCGCTGCCGCCGGGCGGGGAATACACGACCGATCTGGGCGGCTGGGCGTTCGTCGCCAACAGCCAGGGACCGACGCCGGAGGCGGCGGCCGAATTCTGCGTCTGGGCGCTCGGCACCATGGAGGACGAGAGCATCGAGCGGATGGTGGAATGGTGCACGGTCGCCAAGAGCGATCTGGCGCCGCGCCGCTCGGCCCAGGAGCGGGCGGTCGCGAACGGCTTTTTCGACGAGGGGGTGATGAAGGTCTTCCTCGAGGAGATCTTCCCGGGCGGGCGCGGCGAGCCCAGGGTGCCGCCGCAGGTCTACAAGGCCGTTTCGGACGCCATCCAGGCCTGCCAGCTCGGCGGCGCCGATCCGGCCGAGCAGGCGGCGCAGGCCGGCAAGCAGATCGAGGCTTTCCTCGCCGGTTATACGGGTGCGCCGATCGTCTGATGCCCATCGACCCATGACGGCCGCCGGAGCGATCGGCGGCTCCCCTGCGGCCGGAACCGGGGCCGCGGGTCTCTCGGCCCGCCATCGCGAGTGGCTGGCCGGTTATCTCTTCGTGGCGCCCGACGCGCTCGGCCTGCTGGTCTTCGTCGCCGGGCCGATGCTGCTGTCGCTGACGCTGGGCTTCTTCAGCGTCAGCGGCTTCGGCACCTACCAGTTCGTCGGCCTCGCGAACTATCGCCGCATGCTGGCCGACCCGCTCTTTCTCGACAGCTTCCGCGTCACGGTGACCTATGTCGTTGCACTGGTGCCCGGCCTCTATGTCACCGGTCTCGGGCTGGCGCTGCTGGTGCAGCGCAAGATGGCGCTGGTCGGCCTCTTCCGCACCCTTTTCTTCCTGCCGCACATGGTCAGCCTCGTCGTCGTGGGCCTCGTCTGGCAGGTGGTGCTGCTCGAAAAGATCGGCATCGTCAACCGCATGATGGCGAGCCTCGGTATCGGTTCGGTCTCGTGGCTCGGCCACCCCGATCTGGCGCTGGCGACGATCATCTTCGTCAGCATCTGGTTCCTGATGGGCTACTACATGGTCATTTTCCTCGCAGGCCTCGAGGACATTCCGCGCGAATATTACGAGGCGGCGAAGATCGACGGCGCCGGATCGCTCGCCACCTTCTTCAACGTCACGCTGCCGCTGCTCAAGCCGACCAGCTTCTTCATCCTGCTGGTCTCGACGGTGGCGGCGGTCGCCGGGTTCCAGACCTTCGATCTCATTTACGTCATGACCAAGGGCGGACCGGCCAACGCGACGACGCTGGTGATCTATTACATCTACGAGCAGGCCTTTCAATTCAACGAATATGGCTACGCCGCGGCGCTGGCCTCGACCGTGGTGGTGGCGCTCGTGGCGCTCACCGGCCTGCTCTTCCTGCTCACCCGCGGCGGCCGGTTCGACCATGGCTGAAGCCCGCGAACCGGGCGGCTCGGCCGCGGTCCGTCTGGCGTTCTTCCTGGCGACCGCGGCCCTGGCGCTGGCGACGGTGGCGCCGCTCCTTTGGATGGTCTCGATGGCCCTGAAGGCGGCGGACGAGGTCTTCTCGATGGCGCTGGTGCCGGCGAGGCCGACGCTCGGGAACTTCGTCTACGTCTTCACCGAGGTCGATTTCCTGCGCTACATGCTCAACAGCCTGTTCGTCGCTGGCAGCGTCACCCTCGTCGCCCTGCTGTTCCATTCCATGGCCGGCTATGCGCTGGCACGGCTGCGGTTTCCCGGCCGTGATCTGATCTTCGCCGGCATGTTCGCCACCTTCCTGGTCTCGCTGCCGGTGATCATCGTGCCGCTCTTCATCCTGGTCCGTGAGCTCGGCATGCTCGACAGCTATGCCGGGTTGATCGTGCCGGCGATCTTCAACGCCTTCGGCATCTTCCTCTTGCGCCAGTTCTACCTCTCGGTGCCGCGCGAGCTCGAGGAGGCGGCGCTGATCGACGGCGCGGGCTATTGGCGGATCTACTGGAGCATCATTCTGCCGCTCAGCAAGCCGATCCTGGCGGCGCTCGCGATCTTCTTCTTCGTGGTCAACTGGAACGCCTTCCTGTGGCCGATCACCATCACCAGCAGCGAGCGGCTCTGGGTCGTGCAGGTGGCGATCGCCAGCTTCCAGGACCAGTACGCCGCCTCGTGGAACTACATCATGGCCGCCTCGACCGTCGTCGCCCTGCCGACGCTGGCGCTGTTCCTGCTCTTCCAGCGGCAGATCACCGAATCGATCAAGACCGGCGGGCTCAAGTGAGGAGAATCTGATGCAGAACAATGCCGGCCTGTCGCCGCTTCGCGGCCTGGCCAGGCTGCGCCATGTCCGCAGCCGCCGCTTTTCCAGCTTCGACCGTACCGGCGGCAATGACGACCGCTTCCACATCGCGCCCGGCGAGACGGTGACGATCGCCGAGACCGACGGTGCCGGGATCGTCACCCACATCTGGGCGACGCTGCAATGCGCCAGCCCGCACTATCTGCGCAAGGTCATCCTGCGCGCCTTCTGGGACGGCGAGGCCGAGCCCAGCATCGAGTGCCCGATCGGCGATTTCTTCGGCATGGGCCATGCCCGGACCCGCAACTTCGTCAGCCTGCCGCTGCAATGCAGTCCCGAGGACGGCAAGGCGTTCAATTGCTGGTTTCCGATGCCGTTCGCCCGCGGCATGCGCATGACGATCACCAGCGAGTGCGAGGACGAGCTTCTCTTCTACTACTATGTCGATCTCGAGCTGCACGATCGCCTCGAGGAGCATCTGGGCCGTTTCCACGCCCAGTGGCGGCGCGCGCTGCCCGAAGGCATGGACGAGACGGGGGTCGGTAATGCGGAAGTGCTCTTCGGCGGCCACAATACCGACGGTGCCGGGAACTACACGATCCTCGAGGCCGAAGGGCATGGGCACTATGTCGGCTGCCTGCTCTCGGTCTATTCGCTGCGCCGTTCGGCGGAGTGGGACTGGTACGGCGAGGGCGACGACATGATCTTCGTCGACGGCGAGCCGGGCATCGAGGTCGCCGACGCCGGACGCCGCCACCAGCTCGCGAGCGCCGCCGGCGCTCCCCTAATCGAGCCGCGCCCGGAAAGCCGCCCCGGCGCCAACGACGCCTGGCCGCCGACCCTGCACGGCACCGGCACCGAGGACTACTTCAACACCGCCTGGTGCCCGACCCAGGAGCAGTCGGCCCCCTATCACGGCGTCATCGCCGGCGGCGGACCGAACTGGACCGATCCGGTCACCCTCTACCGTTTCCACATCGAGGATCCGGTGGTCTTCCGCCGCTGCATCCGCGTGACCATCGAGCACGGCCACGCCAACCGCCGCGCCGACGAGCTCTCCAGCACCGCCTTCTGGTACCAGGCCGAGCCGCACGGGCCGTTCCCGCCACTGCCGCCGGTGGCGGAACGCCTTCCCGCGTTTCGCCGGCCTTTCGAGGAGCGACCGTAGCCAAGAAACCGAGTGAATGTCGCGGTGCATTCGAGAACGCCACCGAGGTCCCGTCGCCCATGCAGACGATCGTTAGCTTTCGCCACCTCGAGGCATTGCGGGCGGTTTTTCTCGCCGGTTCCGTGACGGGTGCGGCACATCGGATGAGCATCACGCAGTCGGCCGTGAGCCACCTCGTTCGTGATGCCGAAGAGAGGCTGGGATACAAGCTCTTCGATCGGCGGCTCGGCCGGCTCGTGCCGACAAGGCGCGGTCGGCTGCTGTGGGAGCAAATCCGGCAGGCTTTCACCGGCTTCGAGGCGATCAACGACTTCTGCTTGCGGCTGCGTGAGATCGAGGCGCGCGACATCGTCGTCGCCACCATTCCGATCGTTTCCACGGCGATCCTTCCCTGGGTCTTTCGTCGTTATCGTGAGACGATCGGTCCGCAGTTCTTTCGCATCCGTCCGCAAGAGACCGAGATCGCCATCGCGTCGGTAAGATTCCAGACGGCGGACATCGCCTTCGGTGTCAATCTGGAGCCGGTGCCGGGCGTTGCCGGCACGGTGATCGCAGACTACGACGCCATGTGCTTCCTCCCGCCGGGCCATCCCCTGGCAGCCAAGCGGGTGATCGAGCAAAAGGATCTCCTGCACCTGCCGATGATCTCTCTCTCCAGGAGGGAGGGCATCGGACAATCCGTCGAAACGGCGTTGCCGGACATCGATCTCGCGGCGCGGGCGGTCGTGGAGTGCCCGTCCGCCATCACCGCCGCCGCCATGGTCGAAGCCGGCATCGGCTACACCCTGCTGGATCCCATCACCGCGTTCATCTTTCGCGGGTCCGAGATCGTGGTGCGACCGTTCCAGCCGCGCATTCCCTTCGTCATCCGCGCCTATTGGAGCGAGACCGAAGATGCATCATTCGATCGCGCCTATTTCGTCGATCTGACGAAGAAGCGCGCTTTGGCTATCGCCGATCGGAAAGCTTAGCGTGTGGGTGCCGCGCGGCCGACGCTCAGCATCCGCCGCGCTGCCGCGTCGATCAGTAGAACGAACACGGTGACGCCGATCAGGAACGCGCTCACGGCGGCGATGGTCGGCTCGACGTCCATGCGCAGGCTGTTCCAGATGCGCACGGGCAGGGTCTCGGAGGAGACGCCCGAGAGAAAGAGCGCGATGATCAGCTCGTCGAACGAAGCGAGAAAGCTGAAGAGCGCAGCCGAGAGGATGCCGGGCACGATCAGCGGCAGCACGATACGGCGAAAGACGATCACGCGCGAGGCGCCGAGGCCGAACGCCGCCCGCTCGAGATTGGGATCGACTCCTTGCAGCGTCGACATGAGGATCAGCACGACGATCGGGGCGGCCACGACCGAATGGCTGACGGCGATCCAGAACCGCGAGCCGACGAGGCCCAATGGTGCCGAAACGAAGTAGAGCGCGATCGCAGTGATGACGTGTGGCACGATCAGCGGCAGCAGCACGAAGGAGAGCATGATACGCTTGCCGGCCATCCTCCCGCGCACGAGCGCGTACGCGGCCAGAAAGCCGATGACGGTCGAGATCAGGCTGGTCATCAGGCCGATCGACAGGCTGGCGATCAGCGATCGACGCCATTCCGGATTGCCGAGAAACGTCTCGTACCAGCGCAGCGAGACGGAGTTGGGTGGAAAGCGCAGATACGGGTCGCCGCTGAAGGACAGGATGAGCACGACCAGGACCGGCGCGATGAGGATGACGCTGATCAAGGCGACGACGAAGCGGATCCAGCGGTCGGCCATCTCAGCCCATCATCCGCTCGATATTGGCGAAGCGGTAGTAGATCGAATAGAGCACCAGTGTGACCACCAGAAGAAACAGCGACATGATCGCCGCCAGCGGCCAGTTGAGCGTCAATTCCACCTCGCGCTCGATCAGCATGGCGATCATCACGTCGCTCGGCCCGCCCATCAGCGCCGGGGTGATGAAGAAGCCGATGGCGAGGATGAAGACGATCAGGCAGCCTGAAAAGACACCGTGAAGGGTCAGCGGCAGATAGACCCGCCTGAAGATGTAGAAGCCGCCGGCGCCTAGCCCGCGGGCGGCGCGCAGCAGGCTGGGATCGATCCCCTTCATCGTCGCATAGAGCGTCAAGACTAGGTAGGGGAGCAGGACGTAGGCCATGCCGACGACGACGGCGAACGTGTTGTACATCATCGCGACGGGTTCATCGACGATGCCGGTCCACAGCAAGAGGCTGTTGATCAGACCCTGGCGACCGAGGATCACCATCCAGGAGTAGGTGCGCACGATCACCGAGGTGAAATAGGGCAGGACCACGCACATGACGAGCAGCGTGAAGGCGACACCCCGGGAGCGCGCCATCATGTAGGCGATCGGGTAGGCCAGCAGCAGCGCCACAAGGGTCACGACCAGCGCGATCCAGTTGGTGATGACGATGGACCCGCGAATGGCCGGCGAGGTCAGCACGGTCCAGATCGTGTCGACGATCTCCGCGAAACCTTCGCCGCTGTCCTGCAGCGTGCGGACGAAGAACCAGGCGATCGGCAGCAGGAACATGGAGACCAGCATCAAGGCCAGCGGCAAGATCAACCAGGCTGGATCGAAGTCGCTCACGCGATCGGCATCGCGGATCGAGGCCACGGGCGCCGTCCGTGCCGTCTCAACCATGGTGGTAGAGAATGGCGTCGTCGGGGCGCCATGCGGCGGTGACGGCGTCGCCGACCCCGAAGGCCGGCGTCCGTCCGCTATTCTGCGCGTCGACGGTGACGAGCTCGCCCGCACCGATGTCGACGCCATAGCGGACGAGATTGCCGAGAAACGACAGGCGCGCGACCTTTCCCGCGACGCGGTTCGACCCTGCTTCGCCCGTTGCGTCGTTCGCTGCGTGGACGGCGATCCGTTCGGGGCGAACGAAGTGCTTGGCGCCCTCTGCGATCTCCTCGTCGACGATGGCGCGAGAGGCACGGAGGATGGTGCCGCCAGCGACGGCGAGGCTCTTGGACCGCAAATTGTCGATCCGACCTTCGATCAGGTTCGCCTCACCCAAGAACTTGCCGGCGAAGATCGAGCCTGGGCGTTCGTAGACGTCGGTCGGTGCGCCCATCTGCTCGATGCGCCCGTGATTCATGATGGCGATGACGTCCGACATGTTCATCGCCTCTTCCTGGTCGTGGGTGACGTAGACGACCGTCATGCCCAAGCGCCGTTGGATCTCCTTGATCTCGACCTGCATCTGGTAGCGCAGGTTCTTGTCGAGCGCGCCCAGCGGCTCGTCCATGAGCACGACGGGCGGCTGGAAGACGACCGCACGCGCCAGCGCCACGCGCTGCTGCTGCCCTCCTGAAAGTTCGCGCGGCAGGCGGCGCTCGAAACCGGCTAGGCGGACGACGTCGAGCGCCCAAGTCACCCGCTCCTCGCGCTCGGCATTGCCAAACCTGCGAACGCGCAGCGGGAACGCGATGTTCTCTGCCACAGAGAGGTGCGGGAAGAGGGCATAGTTCTGAAACACCATTCCCAATTCGCGGTATTGCGGCGAAAGGCGGGTGACGTCACGGTCCTCGATGAGGATTCGGCCTTCGTCCGGATCGACGAAGCCCGCGATCATGCTCAGGGTCGTCGTCTTGCCCGAACCGCTCGGCCCCAGAAGCGAAAAGAACTGGCCGGAGGGGATGGCGACCGAAACCTCGGCCACCACCGTCGCGGCTGCATAGCGCTTCGTCAGGCGTTCGAGACGAAGCGATCCGCTCTGCACGGCCGTCAGCCCTGCAGGATCCACTTCGACCAGACCTCGCTCACCTTCGGGCGGTTCTCCGCCCACCATTCGGCATCGAGTGCGAAACCCATGCCTTCGAGCGCGGGCGAACCGGGCACCTTGTCGATCTTGTCCGCGGGGAAGGTGTCGAACGCCTTCTTGTTGACCGGCCCGGCGTTCCAGCGGGCGCAGAAAACCGACTGGATCTCGGGACTGGTGCAGAAGTCGACGAACTTCACCGCCGCGTCGAGATTGCGCGCGTCCTTGAAGATCGAATAGGCCTGCACCTGCCCCATGTGCTGGTTCCACTGGATCGCCAGCTCGGCACCGTTGTCGATGGCGTTGGCGACACGCGTGTGCCAGATCGAGCCCATGTCCACCTCGTGATCCGCCATCATCTGCGTCGCCAGCGCGCCGGTATCCCAGAACTTGGTGATCGCGGGACGGATACGGGAAAGCGACGCGAAGGCCCGGTCGATGTCGAGCGGATAGAGTTGGTCCATGGGCACGCCGTCGGCGATCAGCGCGAATTCGAGATTGGGCGAGCCCGATGCCATGTCGGCCAGCATGCGCGCGCCGGGGAAGGCCGCGGCATCCCAGAAGTCGCCCCAGGATTGCGGCTCGTCGCCGCTGGGAAACGCCTTCGTGCTGTAGCCCAGAACTTGGGCATAGACGAAATTGCCCACTAGGTAGCTGCGCTTGTAGGTAGGGATGATGTCGGCCGGATCGGTATATTCGAAACTGTCATAGGGCAGTTCCAGCAGCGCATCGAGCTTGTCGAGCTGGATGAGCGGATCGTCGCCCGTGTCGATCACGTCGAGCTCCACGTGACCCGCTTTGAACATCGCCAGCAGCTTGGCCGCGGTGGCCGCCACCGGAACGACCCGAATGCCCGTCTTTTCCTCGAAGGGCTGATAGATCACTTCGCGACGAATGTCGTCGTAAGCGCCGCCCGGCGTGCGCACCACCACCTCGCTGTTCTGCGCCGTCGCCCGTCTTGTAAAGACATAGGGTGCCGCGATCGCAGCGCCTGACGTGGCGAGAAAAGTCCGGCGGCCCAATCCGCTCGTGTTCGCGGCCGTCTTCGTCGTGTTTCTGGTCATTGTCGCCTCCTTCTCGATCGGATCGATGGTCATTCAGAATCTGGAGAGGGCGTAGGGCGCGAGGTCCAGCCCCGGCCTTTCACCCGTCATCAGTCGCGCCAGGGCGCGAGCTGTTGTGGGCCCACCGGTCATGCCGAAATGGCCGTGGCCGAAGCCCATGAAGATACCGGGATGGCTTGGCGCGGTGTCGATCACAGGCAACGAATCGGGCATCGACGGCCGAAAACCCATCCACATCGAGATCTTTGACGTCTGCAGCTTCGGAAAGAGCCTGCATCCGTGCTCCAAGAGCTTCCGCGCCCGCTTCTCGTTGGGCGGCGCGCTCAAGCCGGCGAATTCCACCGTTCCGGCCAAACGCAGGCCGTGTTCCATCGGCGTCGCGCCGAAGCCCAACCCCTTGTGGAGGACCGGGATGCGCAAATCCAAGCCGGGATCCTCGATCATCGCGTGATAGCCGCGCTCTGTATCCAGCGGTGGCACCAAGCCGAGTGAGCGCAACAAACCGCGCGACCAGGCGCCGGCGGCGACGACCACCGCCTCGTGACGACGATCGCCTTGATTAGCCAGCACGCGGATGCGTCGCGTATCCTCGGGCACCAGCTTCATCACCTTCTCGCGCCGCAGGGTGCCGCCTGCCGCGACGAAAATATCGCAAAGCGTCTCGACCAGGCGCCGCGGGTTCAAGGTCATGCCGTTGTTGGGCAGAAGCAGTCCGCCGGCGACATTTTTCGCGAGATCGGGCACCAATTGGCGCAGATCGTCAGCGCCGAGCGGTTCCGCGCGAACATCGTTCGCCTCGAAAATCTCCCGCACCAACGGCGCCAGCTCGCTGCCGGCATCGCCGTTCCAGATCTGGACGTGGCCGCTCACGCGGATCAGCTCCTCGAAGGTCCGGTCGCCCAACAGATCGCGATAGGCCTCGAAGGCGGGTGCATGAAGTGCGCGCAACGCCTTGGCGATCCGTAGCACCTGCGACCGGCGACCGGCGCGCATCAGCCGCAGCAGCCACGGCGCAGCGCGGGGCAGGTAGCGTCGGTCGATTGCCAGCGGACCCTCGGGATCGAGAAGCCAGCCCGGCAGCTTGCGCAAAATGCCGGGCATGGCGATCGGTACGCAACTCTCGGGGCTGATCAAGCCGGCATTGCCGTAAGAGGCTCCGGCGGCGGGTCCGCCCGGATCGTAGAGCGTGACGCTTTGGCCTCTGCGCTGAAGATAAAGCGCCGTGCAGACACCGACGATGCCCGCGCCCACCACGGCTGGACCCTCGATCACGCCGTTGCTCACGTGGCCCTGTCCAGATGGGCGTGCACGACCATTTCGATGCGCATGCCCGGCACCAGCAACTCCTTAACAATCACCGTGGCGCGATTCGGGTAGGGAGGCTCGAAAAAAGTCCTGTAGACTTCGTTCATGCCTTCGGCGTCGCTCGCTTCGACGAGAAAGACCGTGATCTGGGCCACGTCCTTCAGCGTGCCACCGGCTTGCCTCATCACCAATACGAGATTAGCGAGCGCTCGCCGGGTCTGCTCGCGAATGTCACCGCTCGTCTGGACCCGGCCGGTCTCCGGATCGCGAGGTATCTGCACAGTATAAACCTGATCGCCGGCACGGACGGCGTTCGTCACGGGACCGGTGTTCGCCGGCAAACCCCAATCGATCACCTCCACCATCGCCCTCCTCCCGTTCATTATCCGCTCGTGGGCGATACCGAGCTTATTTCCGGTTTGCGCGGGAGTGAAATGAGTTCTCCTTGAACATCATGAGGCCCTCTCATGATGTCGGTCATACATCTTTTGGGTTAGTTATCCTGGCATTGCCTCGAAAGCTGACCATTGATTCGCGTCGGTCGGGTCCAGGTGGCGGGTTTGCGCTCAGGTGGTGTGGACGCGGGTCCAGCGGCGTTCGGTGACGCTGGTTTCGATCGCATCGCATACCGCTTCGACGCGGGCGCCCTCCTCGAAGTCGGGCCATGCGCGGCTGCGGCCGGCGATGGCGTCGAGCAGGTGGGCGGCCTCGATGACCTTGAGGTCGTTGAAGCCCAGGCCGTGACCCCAGCCGGGGGTGAAGCGACCGAAGGGCGGGTGCGGCGGGCCGGTCAATATGGTGCGAAAGCCGTTGTCGTCGCTGCGCTCGGCGGTCTTGAAGAGCTGCAGCTCGTTGAAGCGCTCCTGGGTGAAGCGGAGGCCGCCCTTCGTGCCGTAGAGCTCGAGATCGAGGCCGTTCTTGCGGCCGAAGGCGATCCGTGAGGCGCCGATGTGGCCGACGACGCCGGTCTCGAAGCGGACGAGCGCCTCGATCACGTCCTCGTTCTCCACCGGCAGCATACGGCCCTTCTCGTCGGCGCGCTCGGCATGGGCGGTGTAGGTGCCGGCCGCGACCTCGCCGATCGGCCCGACGAGGAAGTGCGCCAGGTTGATCGCGTGGCTGCCCATGTCGCCGAGCACGCCGCTGCCGGCCAGCTTGCGCTGCACCCGCCAGCCATAGGGAAAATCGGCGCGGCCCATATAATCCTCGTCGAAGATCGCCCGGAACTGGGTGATCCGGCCGAGCTCGCCCTCCTCCACCAGCTTGCGTGCGAGAGCCAGCGCGGGAGAGCGGACATAATTGTAGCCGACCAGCGTGGTCACGCCGGCGGCACGGGCGGCATCGCGCATTTCCCGCGCATCGGCCGCCGTGAGCGCCATCGGCTTTTCGCACCAGACGTGCTTGCCGGCCGCGAGGGCCGCGAGCGCCATGGGCTTGTGGAGGATGTTGGGGGCGGTGATCGAGACGACGGCGACGTCGGGGTCCGCCACCAGCTCGTGCCAGTCGTCGGTCGCCCGGGCGAAGTCGAAGCGTGCTCGCGCCGCCTCGGCCGATCGGGCGTCGACATCCGCCACCGCCACCAGCCGCGGCCGGAGCGGCGGCTCGAACACGTGGCCCACGGCCGCCATCGCCTGGGCGTGGCAGGCGCCCATATAGCCCGTGCCGATCACACCGATGCCGATCTCGTTCATCTTCTCTCGTCTGCTCCCCTGCGCCGGGGCGGCTCTGCCGATCCTTTCAGCTGCCGCCCGCCTCGTCCAGTTGCGCCTCGGCATAGACTTCGTCCAGCCCGAGCGGCCGCGGCAGATCGGCGATCGTCATCGCCGTGTCGAGGCCCTCGTGTACCACCGATCGCCAGCTCCCGTCCGGCTCGCGGGTGGCCTGCTCGATCCGCGCCTTCTCCGTGTCGACGAAGAGGATCGTGTGCAGCGTCGCGATCGCCTGGTAAGCCCAGCGCTTGCGCGTCAGATCGTACTCGTCGGTCGAGGGAGAGAGCACCTCGACGACGATGACGGGATCGTCGACCACCTGCACCCGGGGGTCGTGCGCGCCGCAGCGGACGAAGCAGTCGGGATACATGACGGCACCGGCCGGCGAGCGCACCTTGAGGTTGCTGCCGTGGACGCGGCAACCGCTGCCTTGGAGGCGGTCTCGGAGCTCGGCCGCCACATTGATCGAAATCAGGTCGTGATTGGCCGAGCCGCCGGCCATGAGGCGGACGACGCCGCCGACGAATTCGTAGCGCTCCTTCTGCCCGGTCTCCCAGACGATGAACCGGTCCGCATCGTGGATGAGCGGAACGGCGAGCTCGGCCATGGGTCCTCCGCACGTCGGATGTCGGCGGATGCTAGCAGCGGGCGGGAGCCCTGTCTCGCGAGGCGAGGATGCGGCGTCAGACGGTGCCGCCCAGATCGGCCGAGAGCTCCTGCAGCTCGAGGCCGCCCGCCATCAGGTTCTGCAGTTCGTCCAGATCGGCCTCGCCGCGCTCGAAGGTGCCGAGTGTGCGGCCGCGGTTGAGCACGGTGAACTTGTCGCCGACGGCATGGGCGTGGCGGACATTGTGGGTGATGAAGACGACACCCAGGCCCTTCTGGCGGACCATCGACACATATTTGAGCACCATCGAGGTCTGGCGCACGCCGAGCGCCGAGGTCGGCTCGTCGAGGATCAGCACCTTGGCACCGAAATAGACGGCACGGGCGATGGCGACGCACTGCCGCTCGCCGCCCGAGAGCGTGCCGACGGCCTGGTTGGGATCCCGCACGTCGATGCCGATGCGGTGCATCTCCTCGCGTGCCACCCGGTCGGCCTCGCCGAAGTCGAAATAGCGCAAGGGCCAGACGCCTCTGGTCGGCTCGCGGCCCATGAAGAAGTTGCGGGTGATGGACATCAGCGGGATCATCGCCAGGTCCTGATAGACCGTGGCGATGCCGGCATCGAGCGCGTCGCGCGGGCTCGAGAAGTCGGCGCGCTTGCCGTCGACCCACATCTCGCCCCTGGTCGGACGATGCACGCCCGAGAGCGTCTTGATCAGCGTCGACTTGCCCGCACCGTTGTCGCCCAGAAGGCAGAGCACCTGGCCCCGGTCGACGGAGAGATCGACGCCCGAGAGCGCGATCACCGAGCCGAAATGCTTCTCGATCCCGCGCATCTCGACCAGCGGATGGTCAGCCATGACGCACTCCTACCGCTCGCCGGTGACGCGTTTGCGGACGATGTTGTTGAACAGCACCGCCACCAGCAACATGCCGCCCAGAAAGACGAGGTACCAGTCCTGGTCGATCTGGGTGTAGGTCAGGCCGATCAGCACCATGCCGAAGATGATGGCACCGAAGAACGCGCCGATCGCCGAACCGTAGCCGCCGGTCAGGAGACAGCCGCCGATCACCGCGGCGATGATCGCCTCGAACTCCTTCTGGAAGCCGCGCCTGGCGTCGGTCGAGCCGGTGTCGAGCACGGTGATGATGGCGACCAGCGCCGCACAGCAGGCGGTGGTCATGAAGAGCGCCATTTTCACCCGCGTCACCGGCACGCCGGAATTGCGGGCGGCGTTGGCGTCGCCGCCCGAAGCGAAGATCCAGTTGCCGACGCGGGTGCGGGTGAGCACCCAGGTGGCGAGCAGGGCGATGGCGACGAACCAGGCGATGTCGACGGGAATGCCGGTGACCTTGGGCACGCCGCTCTTGAAGGTCTCGATCCAGCCCGCCTCGGCCGCCCAGGTGAAGAAGCCGCCGAAGAGCTCGCCCGAGAACAACCACTCGAGCGGGCTGCCGCCGGCGGCCTCGCGGATGCCGCGCATCTGGGTGGCGCCGCCGGTGGCCCATTTGAGCCCCACCAGCGTCAGCCCGCGAAAGATGAAGAGAAAGGCGAGCGTGACGATGAAGGAGGGCAGGCCGGTGCGCAGCACGATCTGGCCGTTGAGCGCGCCGAAGGCGGCGGCGAAGACGAAGGTGACGATGATCGAGAGCCAGAGGTCGAGGCCGTAGACCGTCAGCGCCGTGCCGAAGATCAGCCCGGCGAAGGCGACCATCGAGCCGACCGAGAGGTCGAATTCGCCGCCGATCATCAGAAGCGCCGCGCCGATGGCGAGAATGCCCAGTTGGGCCGCGGGCGAGAGGAAGGTGATGATGCCCGAGAGCGTGAACATGCTCTCCGACGCGGTGACCATGAAGAAGCCGGCGATCAGGATCAGCCCGGCGATGGCGCCCAGCTCCGGGCGCCGCATCATCCGGGTCATGAGCGGTGCCTGCTTGAGCCTCTCGTCGGCCGGTCTGCTCGCCTGCTCGATCGCCACGGCGCTCGTCCCCTTCGTCCTTCGTCCGCGCACCGATCCTCGATCCGGTGTGTCTCCCCGCTGCCGGGAGTACCGGATCGAGGCCGGGGGTGCGTCAGCGGATGCCTTGTGCGGAGAGCTCGACCACCTGCGGGGCCTTTTCCTTCGTGACGAGGTTCGGGCCCGAGGCCACGTCGCCACCGGGCATCAGGCCATACTTGTCGTAGAGTGCCAGGAAGGCCACCGGCAGGTAGCCCTGCAGGAACTGCTGCTGGTCGATGGCGAAGGCCGCCTTGCCGTCGGCCACCGCCTGCAGGAAGTTGGCCGAGAGGTCGAAGCTGGCGATCTTGACCTCGCCGGCGCGACCCATCTCGTCGATCGCCGCCACCGCCGGCTCGCCAGCGAGCGGCGCACCGAGCGTCATCACCGTGTCGATCTCGGGATCGCTCTCGAGCGACGCCTTGACCTTGGCGCCGATCTCGGTCGGATCGTTGGTCGTCGGCAGCACGGTGACATCGCCGCCGAAGCCTTCGGCGAAGCCTTCGCAGCGCAGATCGAGGGCGACGTTGCCGACCTCGTGGTTGACGCAGATTGCCCTGGTGCCGCCCATCTCCGCCAGCTTCTCGCCGGCGGCGACGCCTGCGTCGTATTCGGACTGGCCGACGTGCAGCAGCACGCCCAGATCCTTCGCGACGTCGGAGCCCGAATTCATCGAGATCACCGGAATGCCGGCCTCGACCGCCTTCTCGATCGAAGGCCCGAGCGCGTCGGCGTCGGGGATCGACACCACCAGTCCGTCGGGCTCCTGGTTGACCGCGGCGTCGATGAGCTGGGCCATCGCCACCATGTCGAAGGTCTCGGGTGCCCGATAGTCGACATTGACCCCGTAATCCTCGGCGGCCTGCCCTACGCCGTTCTTGACCACGGACCAGAACGGGTCCGAGGCCTGGCCGTGGCTGACGACGATGATGTCGGTGGCCATGGCGGATCCGGCTGCGAGAATGCCGGTGAGGCCGGCGATGCCGGCAAGTCCGAAGAGGCGCATGATGTTCTCTCCCTGTTCGTGGACGCCCGGCTCGTGAAGGGGGCGTTCGTCCCGATCCGACGGCCCGTGATCCCGCGGGCTCGACCCGATGCGCGATTTTGGGACCTCGCGGCTTCCATGGCAACCGCTGCAACGCGATGTGCGGGAGAGGTGACGAGGTCGGGCAGCTCGCTCGGGAGCGCACGCGGGGTATCGATCGTCTGGAGCGGGTAGCGGGAATCGAACCCGCACGTCCAGCTTGGGAAGCTGGCAGGCTGCCACTACATCATACCCGCCGGAGCCACACGATTAACCGAGCCCTCCGCCCGACACAAGGGCGGCGCGACGGGGGCTCGTCGCCGATCGATCGGGGCTTTGACAAACGGCTTCGGGTCACTATAAGACCCGGCAGCACGCGGCCGGGTTCTCCGGGCCGCTTTTCGTTGTTCCGACATGCTTCGACGAGGTTCGATGACCAAGCGCATTCAGGCCAAGAACAAGATCTGCCGCAGGCTCGGCGTCAATCTCTGGGGACGGACGAAGAGCCCGCTGGCGCGGCGCGATTACGCGCCCGGGCAGCACGGCCAGAAGCGGCGCAAGATGTCGGACTATGCCCTGCAGCTCGCTGCCAAGCAGAAGCTGAAGAAGTATTATGCGAACATGACCGAGAAGCAGTTCCGGCGTGTCTACGAGGAGGCCTCCAGCCTGCGCGGCGACACGGCCGAGAATTTGATCGGACTGCTCGAGCGGCGGCTGGACATCGCCATCTTCCGGCTGAACATCGTCCCCAGCATCTTCGCCGCACGCCAGTTCATCAATCACGGCCACCTCACCGTGAACGGCCGTCGCGTCAACATTCCGAGCTATCGTCTGTCCGAGGGCGACGAGATCCAGGTTCGCGAGCGCAGCCGTGAAATGCCGATGGTGCTGGAATCGATGCAGCAGCCCGAGCGGGACATCCCAGAATATTACAGCTTCGAGCCCAAGGCGATGAAGGCTACCTTCGCCCGCGTGCCGAAATTCGCCGACGTACCCTACCCGGTGCAGATGGAGCCCAACCTCGTCATCGAATATTATTCTCGCTGATTCCGCACCGGCCCGTCGCTTGGCCCGGAGGGCGTGCCGCGAGCTTTTGATCGGTGCCCTCCTTTTCGCAGCGACGGCGTCGCCCTCGGTGGCGGCCGATTACGAGATGTCGGTGGCGGGGGTGCGGGTCGGTACGATCGAGCTCGATCTGCGCCCGGCGGACGACGGTGCGCCGGGTCGTCTCGCGGTGGCGCTGGTGTTGCGCAGCGACGGGGTCGCGCGTTGGCTGGCGGGTGACAACCGCACGATCATGAACGCGATCGTCGCCGACGGGGCGCCGGACGAGGTGCGGCCGGTCCGCTTTTCGGTGCGCTACCGCAAGCCGGATCGCAGCCGCAGCATCGATCTGACCTATGACGAGGCCGGCGATCTCGAGAGCGTCGACGTCCGCCACAAGGGCGAGCCGCGGTCGAGCCGTGTGCCGGACGTGCTGCAACGGGACACGGTTGATCCGCTGACCGCGCTCGTCAGGGTTCAGGCGTGGTTGCGCGAGCCGCGTGCACCGGGCGACAGCTTGCGTGTGCCCGTGTTTGAAGGGCGCAAGCGCGCCGACCTCGATCTTCGCTATCTCGAGCGGCGCGGCGACGAGCACCGTCTGCAGGCGAGCATCGTCGGCCTGTCGGGCTTCGACGAGGGCGACAGTCTGGTGACGGCGCAAGGCGCGCCGCGCCGCTGGCTCGACGTCCGCACCGCGGTCGGCCGCTACGCTCTGCCGATCGTCATCGCCGAAGGCGGCGGCCGGTTGCGAACGGAGATCCGGCGCACCCGGTGAGCCGCGCCGTGCCGGCTGGATCGCGCGCTCAACCTTCGTCCGCTTCGTAGCCGCCATAGACATAGGCCGCCGGAACGTCGCCGCCGACCCGCGAGAGGACGAAGCCCAACAGCGTGCACTGCGTCGCTTCGAGGCGGCGTATCGTCTCGCGGATCACCTTGCGGCTGACCTCGCGCCACGACACGACGAGGATGACGGCGTCGGCGAGCGCGCTCAGCACCAGTGGGTCGATCACCTTCATCACGGGCGGCGTGTCGATCAGGATGAGGTCGTAGTGCTGGCGTGCGGCATCGAGGAGTTGCACCAGCCGCTTCTGCTCGAGAAAGCTCTTGGTGCAATTGTCGGTCTGGCGCGAAAGCAGGAAATGCACGCGACTGCGCGGATCGCGGGTCACCACGTCCTCGATCTCGACCAGCCCGTCGATATAGTCGTTCAGTCGCAAGGAGGGCCGCACGCCGATCGAGGTGGCGAGCTTGGGACGGCGGAAGTCGCAATCGATGGCGAGACAGCGCAGGCCCTCGCGGCTGGCGGTTCGCGCCAGCGCCACGACGAGGCTCGATTTGCCGTCCTTGGGCATCGGTGAGGTGACCATCACCACCTTGGGCCGCTTGCCGTCGATCCGGCTCATCTGGATGCGGAAGAGGACCCCGCGCAGCGTCTCGCTCAGCACGCTGCCCGGCTGGTGCACGACCCGTTCACCGAGCTTGGCGTCGCCGCCGAAGAGGGTGCGCACGCGCGGAATGCCGCCCAGCGGCATCAGGCCGGTCACGTCGGCCGCCTGCTCGGGGGTGCCGACGCCGTCGTGCAGCCATTCGCGCATGGCGATCCAGCCCACGCCGCCGAGCAGCCCGATCATCGCACCGACGGCGGCCATCATCGCGGTGCCGGGGCTCGACGGCTTGTGCGGCGGCGCCGCTCGGGAGACGATCCGCGCGTCGGCGGCGAACAGGTCGAGATTGGCGATCGTCTGCTCGTAGCGCTCGCGATAGAGCTCGAGGAGTGCCTGCTGGCTGGCCGCCTGGTCGCGCATCTGGTCGAGCTCGCTGCGGCCGAGCGCCGTCGTCGCGGCGGCCTGTTCGGCGGTGCCGAGACGCTGGTCGAGCACCCGCTCCCGATCGTTGAGCAGCGCCGCCTGGCGGGCGACGCCGGCACGGATCGAGTCGAGTTCCTGATCGATCGCCGCCACCGTGTCGGTCAGTTCGTCCTGCAGCGAGAGCATCCGCGGATGACGCGGCCCGAGATCGGCGCGACTCTCGGCCAGTTGGCGCTGCAGTTCCGCCTCGACGTCCCAGAGGCCGCGCAGCCGCGGGGTCGCCAGATCGGCCGAAAGCAGGCTGGTGCGTCCCTCGCGCCGGGCGGTGTCGATCTGCTCGAGATCGCGCAGCACGGCCTGGCGGCGGCTTTCGACCTCACGGCGCTCGGCGGCGATCGCCGCCAGTTCCTCCGCCCGGAAGCTGCGGTCGCCTGCCTGCAGCAGGCCGGTTTCCGCTTCGCGTGCGCGGATCTCCGCCAAGGTTTCGTCATAGTTCGCCTGAAGCTCGGCGACGCGCTGGCGGAGCTGCACGCTGGCCTGCTCGTTGGCCGCGCGTTTGGCGCCGATCTCCTGGCCGATATACAGCTCCATAAGCTTGTTGACGAGGGCGGCCGCCGAGGTCGGCTCGCGACCCTCATAGACCAGATTGATGGCGTAGCTGCGCTCTTCGCTGAAGGCCTGGAGCCTCTTTTGCACGTCTTCGACGATGTCGGGCAGCACGGCTTCGTCGACCACCGGCTCGCTGCTCAGGCGAAGGGCGACGTCGCGGACCATCTTCGGCAGCCACGCGGTCTCGCCGATGGTGCGCAGCAGGGAGCGTCCGAGCGTGGCGTTGAAGTGCTCGTCGAACTGCAGACCCAGATCGAGGATCGCCTTTTCCACCAGCTCGCGCGAGGTCAGGATGCGCGCCTCGCTGCGCCCGCCCCAGGGCTCGACGGTGCGGGCCGAACGGATGGTCGACAGGCCCTGGATGTCGAGTTCCTGGGTATCGATGACCAGCAGGCCCTCGGCCCTCCAGGTCGGCGGCACGAGCACCGCTGCGGTGACGCCGAGCAACAGCCCGCTGAGCGTCAGGAACAGCAGGAACAGCGGCCGGTGGATCAGCGCGGTCCAGAGGTCCCGGACGCTCAGCCCCTGTGCCGCCGGCGCATAGACCGGCACCGCATCGAGGACGGGCGGTGGAGAACCCCGCGCGGAACGCCGGCCGGCGCCTTGCATCGGCGGTCCGTCACGCGCACCGTCGGGCCTTATCTCGGGCAGGAACAAGCGGCTATACCTTCAGACTTAAGGGCGGAGAGGCCCGCAACGGAGTGGCCACGGGCAAAGCCGCATCGTATCGAGCGCAGGCGTACGACCGCCCCGCAACCTACGGCAAATCCACGCCTGCGTCGAGATGTTCCGCCGGCATCCGCCGCCGGCCGTCGGTTCCGCATACGGTGTTACACTTCATTAACCTTATACTAGTAGAAACGTCACCGAATACATCCTCCGGTGTAAAGAGGGTGACAAAATCGGCATGGAAAGCGATCTTCCGTGGCGATGATATCGTGAAAGTCGCGGCTCATCCGTCGGCGGCGATGACGAGTTGCAAAACGACCCCTGCTCGGGGGTCGCTGGATGCGCCATGCTGTTTCATGCGCTCGGATTCATGCTGTTGTTTCTGCCGGTCGTTCTGGCCGGTCACGCCTGGATGGCGCGATGGCGAGGCGTATCCGCGTCTTTGGCCTGGCTGATCGGCGCTTCGTTGTTCTTCTATGGCTGGTGGTATCCGCCCCATCTTCTGCTCCTGCTCTTCTCCGTGAGCGTGAATTTCCTGCTGGGCGAAAGGCTGGCGCGCAAACCATCACAGGTCGTGTTGTGGTTCGGAATAGGCTTCAATCTGGTCCTCATCGGCCTGTTCAAATATGCCGATTTCGCCGTTCTCACGCTCGACGCTCTCGCCGGCTCGGCGGTCGTGCCGCCATCCCTGTTGCTGCCGCTGGCGATCTCCTTCTTCACTTTTCAGCAGATCGCTTTTCTGGTCGACGTGCACGCCGGCCGGATCCGTCCCTGCGGCCCGATGCGTTACCTCTTCTTCGTGAGCTTTTTTCCGCAGCTCGTCGCGGGTCCGATCGTGCATCATCGGCAACTGGTGCCGCAGATCGATCCCGGTCTGGGCACGGTTCGGGCACGGGCGCTGGCACTGGGTCTGGCGGTGTTCGTCGTCGGCCTCGTCAAGAAGGTGATGATCGCCGATCCGCTGGGCGCGTTCGCCGATCCGATGTTCGCGCAGGCGCTCGAGGCGAATGGCGGATCGGGGGCTCCGATCGGCCCCGGTCTGATCGAGGCCTGGGGCGGAACGACGGCTTTCACGTTCCAGCTCTATTTCGATTTCTCGGGCTATTCGGACATGGCCGTCGGTCTGGCGATGATGTTCGGCATCCGGCTGCCGTTCAATTTCGACGCGCCCTATCGTGCCTCCGGCATCGTCGACTTCTGGCGCCGCTGGCACATGACCCTCTCGGCCTTTCTGCGCGATCACCTCTACGTGCCGCTCGGCGGCAGCCGGCAGGCCTGGCCCGGCTGGGCCGCGGCATTAATGACCACCATGGTGCTGGGCGGTCTCTGGCACGGCGCCGCCTGGACCTTCGTCGCCTGGGGCGCGCTGCACGGTCTGCTGCTGTTGATCGCCCATGGCTGGCGCCACCTCGTGCATCGGCGTCGTTCGAGCCTCCGGCCGGTGGCCGGGTCCGGCGAAGCCCGCGCCCGCCGGTGGTCGCGCCCGATTGCCCACGTCGCCGGGGTGGCGCTCACCTTCGCCTGCGTGCATCTCGCCTGGGTGCTGTTCCGGGCCGAGAGCTTCGCGGCGGCGCTCTCGGTCTATGGCGGCATGCTCGGTCTGAACGGGGTGCGCCTGCCCGAATATTATCTCGACATGCTCGGCTCGTGGGGGCCGATACTGCAAGCCCGCGGTGTCTCGTTCGCACCGCTGCGCGATTTCGCCTTCGGCGGCATGGAGCAGATCGCGATAACCGCTCTCGCGGCTCTGCTGGTGTTCTTCGCCCCGACGACACAGCGGCTGTTCGGCCTCGCCGGCGATCCGTGCGGCTCCTCGTCCACGACGTCGGCGCCCGGGATCGTTCGGCCGAACTTCTCCTGGGGACTGACCACCGGCGTGGCGCTGGCCGTGGTCATCTCGACCCTGCTGTCCGATCCGCCGGACGTCTTCATCTATTTTCAGTTCTGATATGGATAAGCTCCGACGCGGCACGCGTGCGCCATGGCTTCGCTCCGCCGTGGCCTCCGGGCCGATTCGCTTTCTGCTCGGCGCCGCCACGGGTGTGGCGGTGACGCTGGCGCTGCTCGTGGTCGCGCTCTGGACACTGGATGGCGCAGGCGCGCTCAAGGCACCGGCCTTCACCAATCGGGCGACGTTCGACGAAAAGCTGCGTTTCGTCCGCGCGCATCCGTCGCCCGCACCGGAATGGCTGTTCGTCGGCTCGTCGACGACGCTCTGGGGTGTCGACGCGACGACCCTGGCATCGCGACGGCCGCCGATCACCGCGCTCAATGTCGGGATCCGTGATCTCAAGGTCCACCAGCTCGCCGCCGTCACGAAACTCTATCTCGATCTGTTGCCGTCGATCCGTACCGTCGTGGTGATCTCGACGCCGATGGACTTCGAGCAGTGCGGCGATGCGACTGCGATCTTCTTCGACCCGCAAGAGGCAGCCTCTTATCTGCGGCGGGACCATCACGAGCTCTATTACCAATTGCGCAATCTCGACATCCTCGGCATCGTTCGGCGCGCGCCGCGTATCGCCGCCGACCGGCGCGAGCCGGCGATCGGTGTCGATGCACTGGCGTTCGATCGAAGTGGCAGCATCCTGCTCGATCTGCCGCCTTCGGCCGTGCCGGCGACCGTCATGCGCGGCAGCATGCCGGATTTCGCCGATCGCTGTTATGAAGCGCTCGGTGCTTTCGCGCGCGGATTGCGACGACGCGAGGGGCGCCGGCTGGTCTTCGTTCTGGCGCCGATGCGCCCGGCATATCTCGCGGCACTGGATGCCGACGGTGCGCTGCTCGACGCCCATCGACGGCGGCTGGCGGGGCTCGCCGCCGAGGAGCGTTTCACGTTCATCGATGCCCATCGGGGCCTGGACCTGGACGAAGCGGCCTTCTTCGACGCCTATCATCTGCGCGCCTCGATCGTGCCGCAGGTTACGCGCTACATTGTCGAGGCGATGAATAAACAGTCGTTATCAATCGTAAAGTGAGATCGTTTTGCAATGAAGCGTTTCAACCGCCAACGGGGGCGGATCGGCAGCCACATTTTTACCAGCAGTTCATTTTTTGCCTACCCAAGTACATTGAAATGAGATGAAACCGCCTGCAATGACGCGTAGTTTCCATTCACCGCCCGCTGCGGAAGCGGGTGTGTGCTCGAGTTCCGGTCGGCCATCTCGACGCTGCCTCATCGTCGGTCGTTCGCCGTTGCGGCGGCAGATCGAAGATCTCGGGCGGCACAGCGGATGCGCGGTCGGCGAGTGCGGGTCTCGAACCCGGCGCTCGGCATGGGGAGTAAGCGCGGGTGTCGGTGGATCGTACGCCTCGTTTCGCCGGAGCGGTCACGCGTGGTCGCGGGTCCGGCTCTCGCCGCACGGCCAAGCCCGGCGGCGGGCGAATGACCGGTGGGTACGAGGGGCGTACCGACGGGTGTGGTTCCCGGCATGCGTGGAGGGTGGACCCGCGCTGCGGCTGTTCGAGGTGGCGATGCACGATGCGGGACCCGTTCGCACGCCGGACCGGCCGGCGAGGCGTGACGTGGTGCGTGCCCTGCGCGGCTCCGGTCCCCGGTCGCTTCGATGACGGCGGTGCTCTCGCACGAAAGCTCCGCGCGCGCGACCGTCGCCGCTTCGGACACCGATCGGACACGCCGGCTGCTGGTGACGGTCCTTTTGGTCCTCATCGGTGTCACGGTGATGCAACGGCTGGCGGTGCCGGGCTCGGGCGGTCTCCTCGGGGTCGGTTTCGTGCTCTGTTTCGCGGTGTCGGTTCTGGCGCTGCTGAACGGCCAGATGGCCATCGATCCGGTGCGCCTCGTGCTCTATCTCCTGGCGCTGGCGACGCTGCTTGCGACGCTGTTCTTTCAGCGACAGCCCTTCTCGCAGGTGTCGTTCGTCATGCTGGCGGCGATGTATCTGCCGGCGGTCCTGGCCTTCCACTTCACGGCCTATCGCTATCGGCTCTTGCTCGAGGTCTTCCAGCGGGTGGCGGCGTTCTCGGCCATCGCCGGGCTGGTGCAGTTCGCCCTGCAGATTCCCTTCGGGCCGGCGATCATGTGGCCCTTGGATCTGGTGCTGCCGGAGCCGTTCTTCCTGCAGGGGTTCAATCTGCGCATTCCGGTGGGCGAGACCGGCCTCTTCAAGAGCACGGGTCTGTTCTTCCTCGAGCCGTCGATCTTTTCCCAGATTCTGGCCCTGGCGATCGTCGTCGAGCTGATCGACCGGAGGCGGCCGCTCATGCTGGCGCTGTTCGGCGTCGCCTATCTCTCCACCTTCTCCGGCTCGGGTGCGTTGATGCTGGCGGCGCTGGGCCTGCCCTTGCTGATCCGCGCCAGGAGGCAGTGGCTGCTCGCTCCGGCCGTGCTCTGCCTGCTCGCCGCCCCGCTGCTGCAGGACGTGCCGCCCTTCTCGTTCTTCTTCGGCCGTCTCGAAGAGCTCGATCGGCCGATGGCCAGCGGCTCGATGCGGTTCATCGCCCCCTACTGGCTGGTGGCCGACGTGCTCTGGTCGGACCCGCGGACGCTGCTCTTCGGCTTCGGTCCCGGCAGTGTCGACGAGATCATCGCGCAGCGCGACTATGCGGTGCAGGACTCGTCGTGGCTCAAGCTGCTGATCGAATATGGCCTGGTCGGCACCGTGGGCTTCTTCACCTTTTATCTCTGGGTGCTGTTTCGGCACGCCCCGGATCGGCTGTTGGCGTTCGCCTGCCTCTTCCAGTTTCTTTTCCTCGGCGGTTACCTCAATGCCTATTATGTGCAGTTCCTGCACATGGCGCTCGTCATCTGGCCCCGGCTGGAGACCGCTGCAACGTTCGGAGATACGCGTCGTGCGCATGAGTACCGAGACCCTGAGTGACGAGATCGAAGCGTCCGGCGGCGGTGCGGCAGGGGCGGATGCGATCGCCGCGCCGGGGTCGGGCTCTTCGGCGTGGCGGACCGGTCCCTCCTGGCCGAGGCGGCGCGTGACGCTGGTCGCCCGCAGGACACCGGCGCCGGCATGGGTGCGGCAGTGGGTGCGGCGGGATTTGGGCCCCTTCCTCGCGGTCGAGGAGGTCGGCCTGCTGGACGCGGTGGATCATCTGCGTCGGGTGCCGAGTGATGAGATCGTTCTCGTCGATCCGCAGTCGCCGGCCATGGTCGATCGGTTGAAAGGGGCCTTCGCCATGCTGCCCCAGCGCAGCCGTCTTCTGACCCGGGTGCCTGAGGGGCCGCGCGCGAGCGAGCTGGTGGCGCCCGCGCTGACCTGGCACGGGCGGCTGTTCAAGCGGACGCTGGACGTGCTGGGCTCGATCGCGCTCCTGCTGTTCCTGGCGCCGCTGATGCTGCTGGTGGCGCTGGCGATCAGGCTCGAGAGCAGGGGGCCGGTGTTCTTCGTCCAGCCGCGCTACGGGCTGGGCTGTCGCATGTTCGACTGCGTGAAGTTCCGCTCGATGCGCACCGATGCCTGCGACCGCGACGCGCGCCAGCTGACGCGTCGCGGCGATCCGCGGGTGACGCGTGTCGGCGCCTTCATCCGCCGCACCAGCATCGACGAGCTGCCGCAACTGTTCAACGTGCTGACGGGTGACATGTCGCTGGTCGGGCCGCGCCCGCATCCGGTACAGGCGCGCGCCGGCGACCGGCTCTACGAGGAGGTGGTGGCCGACTTCGCCCGCCGCTATCGCGTGCCCCCCGGGCTGACGGGCCTGGCCCAGGTGGCCGGTCTGCGCGGTGCGACCGATACCGAGGACAAGCTGGTGCGCCGCTTCGAGCTCGACCTCGCCTATATCGCCTCCTGGTCGATCTGGCTCGATCTGGCGATCCTGGCACGCACACCCTGGGCCAGCCTGAAGGGCGACAATGCCTACTGACGCGATCGCCCGAACCGGCCCGGCCAGCCGTGTCGAGCGCGGTGCATGACGGCCCTGCTGTTCATTCTGGCCGTGCTGACGGCGGTGATCGGCCTCTGGCCGTTCGGGCCCTATCAGGCGAGCCTCGCCCTGGCGCGGCGGCTGCATCGGTTCCCGCCGGTGCCGCGGCCGGACGGGCCCGGTCCCTCGACCTTCGCGCTGTGCGTCTGCGCCTACAACGAGCGGACCTGTATCGAAGCCAAGATCGCCGACATGCTGCGGCTGCGCGAGGCCGCCGGCGGCGATCTCGAGATCCTGGTGCACGTCGATGCGGCCGACGACGGCACGACCGAAATCCTGCGCGCCCACGAGAAGGACATCCGCCTCGTCGTGGCACCCCACCGGCGCGGCAAGACCGAAGGCATGAACCGGCTGGTCGACATGACCGACGCGGAGATCGTGATCTTCACCGACGCCAACGTCGCGGTGGGCCGTGACACCGTCGCCGTCCTGCGCCGCTGGTTCGCCGATTCGACGGTCGGCTGCGTCTGCGCCGATCTCACCTATGTGAACGCCGACGAATCGGCGACGGCCACCGTCGGCTCGGCCTATTGGCGGTTCAACGAGTGGAGCAAGGCTCTCGAGACGGATACGGGCTCGGTGCTCGGCGCCGACGGCGCGCTCTTCGCCATCCGCCGGTCGCTGCACCGCCCCGTGCCGCGCGGCATGATCGACGATCTGCACGTCTCGCTCTCGGTCCTGCTTCAGGGTGCCAGAGTGGTCCGCGCGGCCGATCTGAAGGCGCGCGAGATGCACGCCACCGACGCGCACGACGAATTCGCGCGCAAGGCCCGCATCGCCTGCGAGTGCATGCACGTCCATTTCGATCTCTGGCCGCGGCTGCGTCGTCTCGACCTCTGGCATCTCTACAAATATGTCGGCCACCGGCTTCTGCGCTGGATCGGCGGGTTCTTCCTGGCCGCCTCGGGTCTGCTGACACTGGCCGCTCTCGCCACGGTCGTCGGCCCGGGCTGGACCCTCACACTCGCCACGACGCTCGCGGCGCTCTTCGCTCTGGCCGTACACTTTCGCGTCAGGCTGGCGCTGCGGCTCTGGAACGTCGCACTCGCCTTCGCCGGTTGTGCCCTGGGCGTGGTTCGGGCGTTGCGCGGTGAGCGGGCCGTCACCTGGTCGCTGGCCGGTTCCTCGCGCCGCGCGCCGCTCGGCGGCTGACGCCTCGCACACCCCGAGCGTGCAGGTTGTGGGACCGGCCTTGGACCGCTAGGACGAGCGGCGAAGCGGGGAAAACCGAAACTCATGACGCAGCTGCGATCCGATGACGGCGGCCTCGCGGTGGCGCTGGTCGATCCCGGTGATTTCACGCCGGCCTACGATCGCGCGCTGCTCGACGGCCTGAACGAAGCCGGCGTGCGGGCGCGCCTGTTCGGTCATGCGGGCTTCACCGACGCGCAGCGCCCGAGCGCCCATATCGGACACTTCTACCGACTGGCGGCGCGCTGGGGCGATCGGCGCTGGCTCAAGGGTCTCGAGCACGCCTTCGACCTGCTGCGGCTGGCGCCGCGGCTGAAGACGGAAGACTTCGATCTCGTGCACCTGCAATGGCTGCCGCTGCCGATCCTCGACCGGCTCTTCTGCATGTTCGTGCGGCGCCGGCGGCCCCTGGTGCTGACGGTCCACGACAGCAACCCCTACAATGGTGGCGGCGCCTTCCTGATGCGTGCCGGTTTCGCCGCCAGCTTGCGCACCGCCGACGCGGTGATCGTGCATACCGGGCAGGCACGCGAGCGGGTCGCGGCGATGGGCGTGGCGCCGGACCGTCTGCACGTCGTGCCGCACGGGCTCCTGCACCAGCGCGACACGCCGGAGGTCGTCGCCGGCCGGCGGTCGCCGGAGGGGCCGCTCCGCCTGCTCTCCTTCGGCAAGATCAAGCCCTACAAGGGCATCGATCTCCTCCTCGAGGCGCTGGCCCGGCTCGACCCCGAAGCGCGTGCCGCTCTTCGTGTGGACATCGTGGGCGAGCCCTATATGCCGGTAGCCCCGTTCGAGGAACTCGTGCGCCGGCACGGGCTCGGCGATTGCGTCGCCTTCGATTTCTCGTTCGTCGACGAGGCGCGCATGGCGGCACTGTTCGCCGCGGCCGACGCTCTTTTGATGCCCTATCGCGAAATCGACGCTTCGGGCGTGGCGATGACCGCGATGGCGCACGGCCTGCCGGTGCTGGCGACGCGCGTCGGCGGACTGGCCGAGACATTCGCCGACAATGAGGGCGCCGTTCTGGTGCCGCCCGAGGATCCGGCGGCTCTGGCGGCGGTGCTGGCGCGATGGGCGGCCGAGCCGGATCGCGTGTCGACCATGCGCCGGGCGATGCGCGCGCATGTCGAAGCGGTGCCGAGTTGGAACGAGATCGCGAGACGTACGCTCGCCGTCTACGAGAAAGCCGGTCTGCGCCGGCGCGGGGTGAATCTCGACGGCGCCCGGGCGAAACAGGTTCCTTGAGCAGGGGCGCCGATACGGTGGTCGGGGAGCACCCGACCGGCCGGCGCGCCGGTCTGCCGGGCGTGACGATCGTGATCGACACCTACGACCACGCGGCCTACGCGGCGGAAGCGGTCGAGAGCGCGCTCGCCCAGGACCACGACCGGATCGAGGTGATCGTCGTCGACGACGGCTCGGGCGACGGCACGCCGGAGATCCTGCGCCGCTACGCCGACCGGGTGCGCCTCGTGCTGCTGGCGCAGAACGGCGGGCAGGTGCGCGCCATCAACGCCGCCTGGCCCTTGGCGACACACGAGATCCTGATCTTCCTCGACGGCGACGACCGGCTCCTGCCGCACGCCGCCTCGACCGTCGCGCGTGCCTGGCGGCCGGAGCTCACCAAGCTGCAGTTCTGCCTCGAGAGCATCGACGAAGAGGGCCGGCCGCTGGGTCACGTCGCGCCCAAATATCCCGACGCCCTGACCACGGAGACGATCCGGGCCGAATTGCTGCGCACCGGCAGCTATCCTTGCGCGCAGGCTTGCGGCAACGCCTATGCGCGCTGGTTTCTCGACAAACTGGCGCCGATCGGGGGTCTCGCCTGGTTCGACATGATCCTGGAAGTGAACGCGCCCTTGTGTGGCGAGGTCGCCACTCTGCCCGAAGCACTCGCCTGTTATCGCATCCACGGACGCAACGATTCGCGCCAGACCGAGACGGACCCCTCTCGATTCGCGGCCTATGCGGGAGTATTCGAGAAAAAGATCGCCTATTTGGCTACGCAATGTCGGCGGTTCGGCTTTCCATTCGATCCGCAAAAGGCGATGAACGAGGCGGTCTGGTACTTGGAGCTCGAACTCACGGCACGAAAACTCGACAGGGACGGCGGCCGAACCTACGCCGAATCCCTGTCTCTGGGGCGGAAAGCGATCATGGCGCTGATGCGCGCACCGGCGACGGGCCGGCAGAAATTGTGGCGGGGCGCCTGGCTCGCGGCCGTCTCGGTCGCACCGGCGCCCTTGGCCGCACACCTCATCCGGATGCGTTACGTGGTCCCCTCCCGGCCGCGCTGGATCGAAAGACTGGTGGGCGGCCGGGCGCAAGAATCTCGAAGACCCGAAGCGTGAGCGCGGGCGACCCCGGCGACCGGGACGACCTGCCCCCCCGTGCCGCCGCGCCCGAAGGCTACGAAAGCCACGGCGCGGACACCCAGGAGGCGACGCGCGCGCTCGCGCGAACCGTGATCGTCAGCGCCGCCGACTCCGTCTTCTTCGACCTTCTCGAAGGCCTGCTCGGCTCGCTCGCGCGTCTGCCGGCGCTGGCCCGTGTGCCGATCGCCGTCTTCGATCTGGGCCTCCGCGAGGCGCAACGGCAGGCCCTGGTGGAGCGCGGCGTCCTCCTTCTTCGCGCCCGCCCGCACTTGGGCGTCGATCCGAGCGGCAGTTGTCCGATCGTGCCCGGCGTTCTGGTACGACCCTTCCTCGCCGATTATCTGCCGGATCACGAGGTCCATGTCTGGATCGACGCCGACGCCTGGGTTCAGGATTGGCGGAGCATCCTGCGGCTGAGCGAGGGCGCGCGCGCCGAAGGTCTGGCGGCGGTCGCCGAGAGCGAGCCGCGTTACGTCACGCCGCTCTGGCAGCACGTCTGGCACGCCAAGCACTGCCTGCTCGGCTTCGGCCCGCGCGTCGGTATGGCCCTGTTGCGGCGGCCGATGATCAATGCCGGTGTCTTCGCCATGGCGGCCGGCGCGCCGCAGGCGGCATGCTGGCAGCGGCGCTTCGGCGATGCGGTTCGTCGCACCGGCCGTGTTGCCCCCTACGACCAGTTCACACTGAACCAGGCGGTCTGGCTCGACGGCCAGCCTGCGCGTCTGCTCGATCCACGTGACAACTGGATCTGCAATCGGGCCCTTCCCGGTTTCGATCCCGTCGCGGAGCGGTTCTGCCTGCCCTATGCGCCGTTCGAGCCCTTGGGCATCCTGCATCTCGCGGGCCATCTCAAGGCCGGTCGGGTGGCGGTCCCGACCACCGACGGGAAACGACACGACGTCCGGCTCGGTTTCGAGATCGCCTGACATCTCCCGAACCGGATCGGCGAACCTAACGGAGTACGTCTTTCGCGCGCGGTGCGTGCGGCGACGGTGTCGCGGCGGATCGCATCTCGCCAAGGGGCGTGCGATACCTATGATACGCCTTGCCTGTGAGCGTTCGGCCGTGGCGAGCGCGTGATTTCGGCGACGAGGACGAATGAACGAAGAGACCGCCGAGCGATCGCCCACCGAAGGGCTCGTGCGCAACGCCTTCTGGCGCTTTCTGGAGATCGCCGGAGCCGAGGCGGTGGCCTTCGTCGTGATGATCGCGATGGCACGCCTGCTGCTTCCCGAGGCCTATGGCGTGGTCGCCATCGCCAGCGGATGCGTGCTCGCCTGTCAGTCGCTGGTCTATCACGGCCTCGCCGAAACGGTGATCCGTGACCGCCAGCAGGACGATGCCCGGTTGAGTACGGCATTCTGGACCAACACCGCGGTCGGCACGGTGCTGATGCTGCTGCTGGCGCTCCTCGCCTGGCCGGCGTCCCGACTGACCGAAGAGCCGCTGCTGACACCGGTGATGATCGCTCTGGCGCCGGTGCTGCTGCTGATGGGCATGATGGGCATCCTCCAGGCCCAGTTGCGGCGGCGGATGCGCTTTCGCGAGCTGGCGCTGCGTGCCGTGGTGTCCATCGCCGCGGGTGGCGGGGTCGGCCTCACTATGGCACTCAACGACGCCGGCGTGTGGAGCCTCGTCGGGCTGCAACTCACCCATGCCGCAACCGGCCTCCTGTTGATGCTCTCATTCGGCGCATGGCGTCCGCAACGGGCGTTCCGCCGCTCGTGGCTCGCGGAGGAGGCGCGTCAGGCCATCGGCATCGCCCTGGCGATCACGGTCGAACGGCTCAATCGCTTCCTGACCCCCTTGCTGCTCGGCGTCTTCCTCTCCTCGACGATGGTCGGTTTCTTCTTCATCGCCAATCGCCTGTTCGCTTCGCTTTCGATGCTGACCTTCATGTCGGTCAACGAAATGGGCCTGCCCGTGCTGGCGCGGCTCACGGCCGACCGGGAGGGCTACGAGGACGCCGTCTATGGCATCATGCGGATCGCGAGCCTGATCTGCATGCCGGCCTTCATCGGTCTGGCGCTTCTGGCCGACCCGCTTGTGCCGTGGCTGTTCGGGGCGCACTGGCAATCCAGCGTCGCGCCGCTGCAGTTGATGGCGGGCTTCGGCATCTTTCAGGCCTGGACTTCGGTGATCGCGCAACTGCTCGTGGCACACGGCGCGGCCGGGCAGGCGATGCGGCTCAACCTCTTCGTCTCGCTCTCGCTGCTCGCATTCGCCGGCATCGGCGCTTCGTTCGGTCTGCTGCCGGCCGTGGCCGGGATCGGCCTGGCTTACGTCGTGGCGCTGCCCTTGGCGGTGCGGGCGCTGCACGGCCGCCTGCATCTGCGCGCCGGTCGCATGCTGCGCGGACAGGCGCCGGTCTTCGCCGCCACCGCCCTGATGGCGGCGACGGTGCTCATGGCCGGCCGGCTGCCGGGTATCGCCGGGCATCCGATGCTGGTGGTCGGCACCTCGCTGATCGCCGGTGCCGCGGTCTATGTGGTGGCGATCGCCGCCATGGCGCCGGACCTCGCGCGTCGCGTCGCGGTGGACCTGCGGCGCCCGGCCTGACGCTCCACGTCGAGCGCCGGATCGCGCTGCCTCTCGTCAGAAGATGCCGTCGTCGACGAGCGCCGTGGCGACGCTCATGCCGCTCGGGGCGGAGAGGCCGTCCAGCAGGCTTTCGACCTCGGGCAGGACGTTCTCGACCATCACCGCCGAACCGCGGGGGTTGGGGTGGAAGCCGTCACCCTCCAGAAGCGCCGGATCGGTATCCGGTTCGGCGAGGCCATCGGTGAAGGCGGGCTCGAGCGGTATCTTTTCCGACGCTGCAAGCTGATCGAAGATTCGTGCGAACGCCCGCTGGTCGTCCGCGTCGGCGAAGCCCTTGTCCGACGAATTGCTGCGCAGGGGGAAGAAGCTGTCGGGCCGCGCCAGCAGCACGTCGACGTCGTTCGCCTGGAAGAGATCGACGATGCCGGCCAGATCGGCCTTGGTCTCGGCGAAGCTCTTCTGCTGCAGGGCGTCGTTGATCCCGAGCATGACGATCGCGGCTTCGGGCATCTCGTTGTCCGCGTCGGCGAAATAGCCTTCGAGACGGGCGCGTGCCTGCCCCGCCGTGTCGCCGCTTTTGGAAAAGGCGATGACGTCGACATCGTAGCCGTCGCGATCCAGTGCGGCGTCCAGCTTCTGCGGAAACTGACGGCTGGTGATGGTGAAGCTGTCGCCGATGATCATCAGATCCGGCGTGTCGCCACCGCCACCACCGCCGCCGGTCGCGTCGTGGGTGACGATGGTGTAGCCACCCTTGGCCTCGGCCTTGAAGCTGCCGCCGAACAGGCCTTCGAGGCGGATCGAGGCGTCGGCAGTGCCGTCGCGGTCGGCGTCGATGCGCAAGGTGGTGCCGCCGGCGTCGCTGCGCGTCGAGAGATTGCCCGAGGCCAGATCCTGGCCCAGCACGACGATCCGGTCGCCTGCAAAATCGGTGATGGTGTCGCCGTCGAACTCGGCGATCGTGCCGCGGAACGCATCCGTGCTGGCACCGCCGGTCATCCGGTCGGCGCCGCCGCCGCCGGTGATCTGGTCATAACCGCCGCGCCCGTCGATCACGTCGTCGCCGGCGGTACCGACCAGCTTCTCGCCGGCATCGGTGCCGGTGATCGTGCGGCCGGTGCCGCCGCCACCGGTGGGCGGTGGCGGCGATGGTGGTGGCGGCGACGGCGGCGGGCTGGTGGAGCCGTCCGCGTCGTGGGTGAGAATCGTATAGCCACCCTTGGCGTCCGCCTTGAAGCTGCCGCCGGACAGGCCTTCGAGGCGGATCGAGGCGTCGGCGGTGCCGTCGCGATTGGCGTCGATGCGCAAGGTCGTGCCGCCCGCATCGCTGATCGTCGAGAGGTTGGCCGAACTCAGATCCTGGCCCAGCACGACGATGCGGTCATTGGCGAAATCGGTGATGGTGTCGCCGTCGAAATCGGCGACCGTTCCGCGGAACGCATCCTTGCTGGCGCCGCCGGTCATCCGGTCGGCGCCACCGCCGCCGGTGATCTGATCATAACCGCCGCGCCCGTCGATCACGTCGTCGCCGGCGGTGCCGATCAGCTTGTCGCTGCCGCTGGTGCCGGTGATCGTGCGGCCTCCGCCTCCACTTGCGGGCGGCGGTGATGGCGGTGGCGGTGACGGCGGACTGGTAGCGCCGTCGGCATCGTGCGTGACGATGGTGTAGCCGCCCTTGGCGTCCGCCTTGAAGCTGCCGCCGGACAGGCCCTCGAGGCGGATCGACGCATCGGTGGTGCCGTCGCGGTCCGCGTCGATGCGCAGGGTCGTGCCGCTGCCGTCGATGCTCGTCGAAAGGTTGGCGGCGCCGAGATCCGCGCCCAGCACAACGATCCGATCGCCCGCGAAATCGGTGATGGTGTCGCCGTCGAAATCGGCGACCGTGCCGCGGAACGCGTCCTTGCTGAAGCCGCCGGTCATCCGGTCGGCACCGCCACCGCCGGTGATCTGGTCATAGCCGCCGCGGCCGTCGATCACGTCGTCACCGGCGGTGCCGGTGAGTTTGTCGCTGCCGTTGGTGCCGGTAATCGTCCGGCCGGCGGCTGCGGCGTGGGACACACCGTTCTGCGCGCCTCGTGCTTCCTCGTCGGTCATCGTTCTTCCCATCGGGCGTGCGCGATAAAGTCGGGCGGCCCACGCTGGACTCGGGGTGCCGGCGCGGCCCGGTCGCCTATCTCACGAAAGAGCTTCGCAGACTATCCCGGCCGTTTCTGTGATCTGCAACACTCACGCGCCGTGCGTACGCCAGCGGCGCAGGAGGTCCTCGGCGAGCAGGAGAGGGCGCGGACGCCACAGCACCAGCGACTGCAGTTCCGGCCCCGGCTCTGCCAGACTCGCCTTGTAGCGCTGGTCGCCGGCCATCAGATCGTAGATCTGCGTTCCCAGCCGCAGATGCCGCTCGATCGCCATGGTATGGCAGAGCAGGCCAGGCTTGAGACGGTTGTCCTCCGTCGCCGCGAACCCGGATTGATAGGCATGGGCGGTGCCGTCGTGCAGGAGATTGTAGAGGCAGCCGACGAGGTCGTCGCCGGCACGCACGCGCAGCAGTTCGACGCGACCGCGCGGCCAGGCATGTTCGATCCACCGGCGATGAAAGCGCCTGAAGAAGGGCGAGGTGAAGGCCCCGTCGCCCTTGCCGCGGGCCCGCCAGCCCGCCTTGTGCAGCCGTTCCAGCGCGTCGAAGAACGCCAGCGCCTCGTCCGTCGACGCCGCGGCTTCGAGGCGCAGCGGACCCGATCGTTCGAAGAGCCGGCGCGCACGGGCGATCTGCTGGCGGGTGTTGCGGCTGAGCGTGGCCGCATGGTCGCGCCCCGCCCGCCGCAGGCTCTCGAGATCGACCCGAAAGGTCGGTGCGTGCCAGACGATGCGGTGGCGCGGCCAGCGTGCGGCGATCCGCGCGGCCAGATCCTGCGGCACCGCGTGGATGTGCCATTCGTCCCAGCCCGGCACAGCGGCCATGTGTGCCAGCGCCGCATCGAGCGCCGGTCCGACATCCGCATCGGCGCCGGCAAGCCCGTTATATTCGATGAAGACCGAGTCGAAGCCGGCGTCGTTGCTGGTGTTGAGGTTCCAGCATCGCGTCCTCACCAGACCGCCCCGCCGGCGCTCGTTCGACATTGTCATGGAGCCCATACCGCGAAGCCTGCCGTGCGCATCGCGCACCACGAGACGGTGCGGCGTCAGGCCGGCCTCGGCGGCCCACGTCCTGGACCAGGCGTCGCTCAGGAAGATGCTGGCGGCCGGCAGACCGGAGCCGAGGTCGAGCGCGTGGTGATCGGGCGGCTCCAGCGCACAGTGCCAATCCCGACCGGCAGCCTGCCGATCGACGCCCTCGAGGGGGCCCGCCGCCGATGCCTGCGCGCTCAAGCGATCCGCAACAGGCGGCGGCCGGCGCGCTCGGCGCGGGCGATGAAGTACTTGGCGTGGTCGCGCGAGGGCGTGCGGCCGATCGGCGAGGGCTCGATGCCGAGCGCCCGCAGGCGCTTGTTCAGACGGTAGAGCTCTGCCTCGCGCACCGAGGATTCGCTGCGGAAGGTGACGGAGAGCGAGATCGACACCTCGTCGCCGTTCTGCACCCAGTGCGGCGCCGTCACCGGCTGAAAGACGCCTTCGCCCGGCTCGAGGCGAAACGACATGCGGCTGGCGTCGTCGGCCGGATCGTGCACCAGGTTGCGGTGGGCGCCGGCGTGGTAGTTCTCCAGCTCGATCTCGCTCAACACGGCGCGATCGTCGCGATGCCAGGCGTGCATGACCTTCCAGCCGCGGATCTGCAGCAGGAAATTATGCTCGTTGTCGATGTGAAAGGGTGTGACCGAGCCGGGCGACGAGACGAAGATGTAGCCCTCGGGCTTGCAAAGGCCCGGCGTGACGCGCTCGGCCATCGCCATCACCGGCGCCAGGGTCGTGCGCAGTAGCTCCGCATAGGCCGCGTCCTGCTCGATATATTTGAGCACCAGCCACGATCTGGCGTCGCGGATGCGCCGGATCGTCTCTTCCGCCGAGAGGCCGTTGGCGGGGGTGGTGTTCGGGTCCTGGGTGACCGGCAGATCGCCCGCATTGTACTCGATGGACGTCGCCGGCAGGCGTCCCGCCAGCTCGACGATCCGTTCGATCTGCAGCAGCGGATGATCCTGCAGCCGGTGCGTGCAGCGGAAATGCCGGTCGGGATAGGCGGCGGCGAACTGCTCGGCGTCGAACGACAACGCTCCATCGACGATGGTCATGGGCTTTCTCCGGCAATGGGGGCCTCGGCGGAGGCCGGACGGCGGCGCAGGCGTGCGAGCGCACGCGCGCCGGCGATCGTGATGCGACCGCTCGTGCTCGGCGGAGCGACCAGCAGGCTCGCCAGATGGCGGCGCCCGGTCCAAAGACGGTTGATCATGAAATGCTCCTCGCTGGCGCAGGAATCCATCCAGCCGCCGCGCTCGTCCGGCTCGTGCAGCGCCGCGATCTGCTCGAGCTCGAGCAGCACACCGGGCGAGAAGGCATCGAAACGCTCGTCGAAGGCGATCTTGAAGGCGAAGCGCGCGCAGGGCCCATCGCCGCTGGTGCGGTGCAGGAGATTGCACTTCATCGCGATCGGCCGGTCGTCGAGAAAGAAGCCGAGCATCTCCAGACGTCCGATACCGTGCATGGCGCGCGCCATCGCCGTGAAGAAGGGCGGGTGTGCCTGGACCATCGCGGTGCCGGCCCGGCCCTTCCAGCCGCGTGCCTCGAGCTCCAGGAAGTCTCCCGTCCAGCGATCGACGTCGCCTCCCGGCTCGAGCCGTCGCAGCTCGAGCGCACCCTGCTCCGCCAGCCGGCGCCGTTGCCGCGCCAGCTCCTTGCGCCGCTTCTTGATCAGCGCCGAAGCGAGGTAGGTCGCCGCGTCGGACTTGGGCACCAGGAGCGCACGCTCGGTCCGATGATGCTCGAGCCACGGTATCCCGCGATCCGACAGGCCGTCGGTCAGCGCGGGCCACAACGGACCGTCCACCGGCAGCCCGGTCAGATGCAGCGCCCGCATCCCCCCCGACGCCAGCCGATCGCCTATGGCCTCGACCAGGTCCGGCACCGCCGCCGCATCGACGAGCGGCGTGTCGGCGAAACCGTAGACGTGGGCGAAGCTGCGCAGCACGCGCAGCGGCAGCCGGCGATGCAGCGGCGCCGCACGCAAGGGCAGGAAGCCGACGAGACCGCCCGGTGCCGTTTCGTCCCCGACGACCAGCGCCACGAGCTCCTCCGCCTCCGCCACATGATCCAGCACCGCGAGAAAGAACGCCGGGTGAAGAAACGGATTGGGCTCGAGGGCGCGGTCCGCCAGGTCGGCGAGGGCCGGGGCGATCGCCGCCAGCGCGCGCGCATCGACGAGCCGGGCGGCGAGCTTGCGGCCGATGGCGGGCGATCGAGCGGCCCCGGATGTCGCAACAGCCGCGCCGGCCTGCGCGCCACCCGCCTTGGGCGCCGCTTCGAGTTGCAACTGCGTCACCTTTTCGCCGATCCCGCCCTGGTGCCCGATCCGGCGTCGTCATAGGCTTTTCACGAGCGCGCGTGGGTCCCCGTCGTCGATGGCTGCACCCCGCTGTGTCACCCGCGGCCGATGAAGGGATTTTCTTCACTTCGACCGCGTATCAC
>JAGREO010000233.1 GCA_020446525.1 Geminicoccaceae bacterium
CATGATCGACGAGCCCGGCTCGTTGGCCGGCAGGATCAGCTCGCCGAGACCGCAGCGCGGGCCGGATCCGAGCAGCCGGATGTCGTTGGCGATCTTCATCAGCGAGCATGCGAGGACGTTGGTGGCGCCCGAGAGCTCGACCAGCGCGTCGTGCGCCGCCAGCGCCTCGAACTTGTCGGCGGCGGTGCGGAACGGCAGGCCCGTCAACTCGGCCATCTCTTCGGCGAAGGCTTCGGCGAAGCCCTTTTTGGCGTTCAATCCCGTGCCGACGGCGGTGCCGCCCTGGGCCAGTGCCGCCAGACGCGGCACGGTCGCTTCCAGCCGCTCGATCCCCAGCGTCAGCTGCGTGGCATAGGCGCCGAACTCGTCGCCCAGGCGCAAGGGCGTGGCATCCTGCAGGTGGGTGCGGCCGATCTTGACGATCGGAGCGAACTGCGCCGCCTTGTCGCGCAACAGATCGCGCAAGCCGGCGACAGACGGCAACAGGCGCCGGTGCAGCTCGATCATCGCCGCCACGTGCATCGCCGTCGGGAAGGTGTCGTTCGACGACTGGCCGCGATTGACGTGGTCGTTCGGATGAATCGGCGGGCGCGCCTCGCCGCTGCCGTCGAGCGGGTGGCCGAGCTTTTCGTTGGCCCGATGTGCGATCACCTCGTTGGCGTTCATGTTGGACTGCGTGCCCGAGCCGGTCTGCCAGACGACCAGCGGAAAATGATCGTCCAGGGCACCGTCGGCGACCTCCCGCGCCGCCTCGGCGATGGCCTCGGCGTGCTTCGGGTCGAGCTCACCCAGCCGGCCATTGACCCGGGCTGCGGCCAGCTTGACCAGGCCCAGCGCGTGTACCAGCGGCAGGCGCATGCGCTCGCCGCCGATCCTGAAGTTCTCGAGGCTCCGCTGGGTCTGCGCACCCCAATAGCGGGTGACCTCGACCTCGATCGGCCCCATGCTGTCACGTTCGGTTCGCGTTGCGGTCATGCTCACTTTCCCTCGCCCGGACGGCCCCGACCCGCCCCTTGACCCGCAGATGCGCTTGGCCTCTGTTTCACAAAAATCCTGCCGATGAGAGACCCGCCATGTCGCCTGCACTCTTCACGCCGATCGAGCTTCGCGGCCTTGGGCTCGCCAACCGCATCGTCGTCTCGCCCATGTGTCAGTACAGCGCCCGGGACGGTGTGGCCAATGATTGGCATCTGGTCCATCTGGGCTCGATGGCACTGGGTGCCGCCGGACTGATGATGCTCGAAGCGACGGCGGTGGCACCGGCCGGACGCATCACGCACCAGTGTCTGGGATTGTGGAACGACGAGCAGGAAGCGGCGATCGGCCGGGTGCTGGCGTTCTGCCGCCGCTACGGCGCGCCGACCAAGCTGGCCATCCAGCTGGGGCACGCCGGGCGCAAGGCCTCGACCCTGCCACCCGGCGAAGGTGGCGGACCGCTCGGCCCCGAGCAGCGGCCCTGGACGACGGTCGCACCCTCGGCGCTCGCCTACGACCAAGGTTGGCACACCCCGCGAGCGCTCGACGTGCCGGGCCTGATGCGGATCAAATCCGACTTCGTCGCCGCCGCCGTCCGCGCCGACCGGCTCGGCTTCGATCTGATCGAACTGCACATGGCGCACGGCTATCTCCTGCACCAGTTCCTCTCGCCGCTGTCGAACCGGCGCGACGACGCTTATGGCGGCAACCTCGAAAATCGCATGCGGTTCCCGCTCGAGTGCTTCGCCGCGGTGCGCGACATCTGGCCGGGACACAAGCCGCTCGGTGTGCGGGTTTCCGCCAGCGACTGCGTGGAGACAGCCGCCGGCGAAAGCTGGGACGTGGAGCAGACCGTGGCCTTCGCCCGCGCCCTCGGCGAGATCGGCTGTGACTTCGTCGACGTCAGTTCCGGCGGCCTCGATCCGCGACAGAAGATCGCGCTCGGGCCCGGTTATCAGGTGCCGTTCGCCGAAAGGGTGCGACGCGAGAGCGGCCTCGTCACCTGGGCCGTCGGAATGATCACCGGTGCCCTGCAGGCCGAGGCGATCGTCGCCGAGGGCAAGGCCGACATGGTGGCTCTGGCACGTGCGGTGATGGACGATCCGCGCTGGGTCTGGCACGCGGCGCAGAAGCTGGGCGTCGAGGTACCCTATCCCGTCAGCTATGCCCGCGCGGCACCGGGCCTCTGGCCCGGTGCTTCGACCATGCGCTTGCCCTGAACACCGGATGTTCGGCTGTCGGTTGTCGAAGTAATACAACTGACAGGTGGTATGAAACGAGGTTTTTGCTTTGGGCGTTAGAGCCGGAGCCTGCCGTCTTCTGATTGTCATTTATCGGCCTTTGACAGATCGATCCTTTTGTCTATCGTCTCACCACGCACGTTTGCGAATCAACAGAACGGACGGCGGTGATCGTGCGAGGTGGGCGGATCGCAATTCTGATCGGAGCGGGCGCGGCCATGGGGCTCGCCGCTTCGCCGACGACGGCGCAGACGGCGTCGAAGACGGGCGACGCGGCGGCGACGGAGCCCGTGGCGACGGTCGAGACCGTCGAAGGCATCGACTTCGTGCCGATCCCCGAGGGCTGCTTCGAGATGGGTGCTCTCGACGTGGGCGTGGTGGGGCAGGTCTGCCTCGACGCGTTCCTCATGAGCACGCACGAGGTGACCAATGCGCAGTACCGTCAATTCGAGCCGGGGCACCGGAGCGGTTCGCTCGGCGGCCAGAGCCTCGACGGGGACGAGCAGCCGGTGGTCAATGTGAGCTGGCAGGAGGCGGTGGCGTTCGCCGACTGGCTGGGCGAGCGGGCGGGCCGGACGGTACGCCTGCCGACCGAGGCCGAATGGGAATATGCGGCGCGTGCGGGTACGCGCACCGCCCGCTCCTGGGGCGACACCGACGACCGGGCGCATCGCTTCGCCAATCTCAAGGACCGCGCCGAAGATTATCGGCTGCCCGACATGTACGAGGTGACCGCTCCGGTCGGCAGTTTCGAGCCCAATGCGGCCGGCCTGTACGACACGATCGGCAATGTCTCGGAGTGGGTGCTCGACGGCTATGTCGGCAGCGCCGACCGCTACGGTGACGATCTCGACAATCCGCTCGTTCCTCCGGGCGGACCGCTCAGGGTCCGGCGCGGCGGCAGTTTCGCCGACCCGCTGCGGATCGTGCGGGTGTCGAACCGCGACTTCTATGCCGCGGAGTTCGGCGTGCCGCAGACCGGCTTTCGCCTCGTGATGGAGAAATGACGTGACAGGTTGGTGCGCAAGCCGCCTCGCTTCGACCCTGCTGGCCCTGCCGCTGGCGATGGGCCTGCTGCTCGCACCGGGCGGCGGTCGGGCGCAGGAGGAAGGCTGGCTGGCCTCGGACCGGGTGGATCGGGTCGCGCGCGCGCAACTCGAGGCGAGCTACGCCGTGACCGCCCGGGCGCTCAATCTTCGCGGCGACCCGTCCGTCGCCAACGAACCGGTCGGCGCCGTCGTGCAGGAGCAGATGCTGCTGGAGCTCGAGCGGACCTTCAACACCCAGGAGAATCGCGAGTGGGTGCGCGTGCGCCTGCCCGACGGCGGCGAAGGATGGGTCGCCGCCGCCTATCTCGAGCCGGTCGCCGATCACCTGAAGAAGGTCGAAGCGGCGATGACGATGCTGGCCGAACTCGGCGCCGCCGGTTCCGTCGCGGCCTTGGAGCAGCCCGGCCGCAAGCTCGAGACGATCCATGCGGGCTTCGTCTATTCGGCACCGATCGGCGACGCCGGCTGGACCTTCAGTCACGACGTCGGGCGACGGGCGCTGGAGAAGCTGCCTTTCGTCGCCGCCACCAGCTATGTCGAGAGCGTGCCCGAAGATGACGAGCTGGTGAAGGCGGCGATCGAGGAACTGATCGAAGGCGGCGCCAATCTCATCTTCACCACCAGCTTCGGCTACATGGAGCCGACGCTCGAAGCCGCGCGGCGCCATCCCGACATCGTCTTCATGCACAGCGGCGGCTACAAGACGGCACCCAATGTCGGCACCTATTTCGGCCGCATCTACCAGGCCCGATATCTGACCGGCATGGTCGCCGGCGGCGCCACCGCATCGGGCATTCTCGGCTATGTCGCGGCCTTCCCCATCCCGCAGGTGCTGCGCGGCATCAACGCCTTCACCCTGGGCGCCCAGGCGGTCAATCCCGACGTCGAGGTGCGGGTGCTCTGGACCGGCACCTGGTACGGCCCAGGCATCGAGCGGGAGACCGCCGAGCGGCTGGTGGATTTCGGCGCCGACGTGCTGACGATGCACCAGAATTCGCCGGCTACGGTGCAGGTGGCGGAACAACGCGGCAAGTTCGGCATCGGCTACCACAGCGACATGAGCCTCTTCGCCCCGACGGCGCACATGACGGCGGCTGCGTGGAACTGGGAGCCGATCTATGTCGAGACCGCCAACGCCCTTCACGAAGGACGCTGGCAGCCCGATCAACTGTGGTGGGGCCTCGATCAGGACGCCGTCCGCCTGGCGCCGCTGAACAAGAATCTGCCCGACGGACTGCTAAATCGCGTAGAGGATGCAAAAAGGGCTATCGCTGAAAAACGTCTGCGCGTATTCGAAGGACCGATCCGCGACCAGGCGGGTGTCGTGCGCGTCGTCTCGGGCAAAATACCCAGCGAGGCCGACATACTTTCGATGGACTATCTCGTCCTCGGCGTGAAAGGCGAAGTCCCGCCGCCGAGAACCACGGGGGGAATCGACAATTGACCAGCATGAGCCATGCGCCACGGGCGCTCCTGCGTTCGCTCGGCCTCTTGGGTGCACTCGCAGGCGGTCTATACGCGGCTTCGGCCGACGCCGCGGCACCTTCGGGCTACAGCCTGACCTATGCCGAAGAATTCAACGGCAGCGAAGTGGACTGGAAGAAGTGGGATCCCTATTGGGTCCACTGGGGCCTGCGCCATCAGGCGGGCAACGGCGACCAGTCGATCAAGGCTGCCGACCACGAGCGGCTCAAGGGTGGCAAGACGGTGGGTGAGCTGCTTCGCCAGGCCGGCCTGCCTCCGATGCGCAACTATCTGCACGAAGTCGGCGGCGGCACCCTGACGATGCGCGCCTGGCCCATTCCCGAAAGCGTGCGACAGGATTTCTGGGGTTTTCCCTTCGTCGCCAGCATGCTCTCGGGACCGAAGACCCATGCCCAGGCCTTCGGCTACTGGGAGGTCCGGTTGCGGTTCAAGACCCTGGGCTCGGGTCAGCACGCCGCGGTCTGGATGCTGCCGACGACCAACAAATGGCCGCCCGAGGTCGACCTCATCGAGGCCGTGGACGGTGACGGCTGGCTCTACGCCTTCCTGCACTCCGAGCCGCAATATGTCGACCCGCCCATCACCCGGTTCAAGCCGACCAACCGCATCGATTCGTGGATGACGGTGGGCCTGGAGTGGACGCCCGAGGAGTTGATCTGGACGGTCGACGGTCGTCAGGTCCGCCGCCATCGCGCCACACTCGGAAGCGACCCGATGTACCCGCTCGTCACCTGGGAGATCGGCGGCCAATGGTCGGGCTGGCCGGACCCCGACGCGCCCTGGCCGGCGGAGCTCGAGATCGATTATCTGCGGGTCTACGAGCGTACGGCCCAACCCGAGCCGACGCCGAAGCCGGAACCCACACCCAAGCCGGAACCCACACCCAAGCCGGAACCCACGCCCAAGCCGGAACCGACTCCCAAGCCGGAGCCGACTCCCGAGCCGACGCCGCAACCCGATCCCACCCCCAAACCTCAGCCGACGCCGCAGCCCGACCCGATCAAAAAGAGCGTCCGTGACAAGTTGAAAAACAGCGACCTCCTCAAGGCGGACCTCCGCAACGCCCAGAAGAAACTGAAGGAAAACGTCTCGCGCGGCTTCAGGTAAGAGCACCGGCTTCCGGGCTCGCCCACCCACTCGAAATAAATCCCGGCCCGGCCATCGGCTTTCGTTCATCGAACGGAAGACGATGGCCTGCGCCCTTCAGTTGTGATCCGGATCGCGCCGAATATCGGCAATAATGATCGCATTCGTGGAATAAACTCGTCTGTCAAACGACTATAGGTCGGTGCGCACCATTGGGCGCACTGATCCGGCGGTCGGATCTTCTCCGTTCGAAGGCGGGAGAACGTGCGGCCGGCACAACGAGCCGACAGAGGAGCTCATTCACCGATGACGAGAACACTCCTGCATCGCAGGACCACGGGTTGGCGCAGCGGTCTGCTGCGCGGGCTCGCCGCGGCGGGCCTTTCTCTTGCCGCAGTGTGCGCAACGGGCCTCTCCAGCGCCCAGGCCGAACCGCCCCCGGGCTACGAACTCACCTTCGCCGACGAATTCGACGAATGGGGTGTGGATTTCTCCAACACCTGGGATACGCACTGGCGCAAGTGGCAACTCCGCCACATGGGCGGCAACAATGATCGTGCGCTCAAGGTGGCGGACTGGGAGAGGCTCAAAGGCCAAAAGCGGGTCGGCGATCTGCTGCACGAGGGCGGCCTGAAGTGGGAGAGCAACTATCTGCACCTCGTCAAGGGCGGCCATCTGCGCTTGCGGACGTGGCCGGTGCCGGACAGCGTCCGTGACCAGCTGCACGGATTTCCCTTCGTCGCCGGCATGATCAACGGCGCGCGCGCGCACAACCAGACCTATGGCTATTGGGAAGCGCGGCTGAACGTCGGCAAGGTCGGCTCGGGCCACCACTTCGCCTTCTGGCTGCTGCCGTCGAACCATACCTGGCCGCCCGAGATCGACATCCTCGAGGTCAATGACGACGACGGCTATCTCTATCACTTCAGCCATCAGAACGGCTATGTGCCGCCGATCACCTATTACCGGCCGCCCGGTGGTCTGGACCGCTGGATCACCGTCGGCTTCGAGTGGCGGCCGGATGCGATGATCTGGACCGTCGACGGCCGTGAGATGCGCCGTGAGCGAGCCAACATTCCGGCCAGGCCGATGTATCCGCTGATGACCCTCGAGGTCGGCAGCTATTGGCCCGGCTGGCCGGATTCGAAGACCGAGTGGCCCAACGAGGTCCTGGTCGACTATATCCGCATCTACGAAAAGGGCTGACCGGCGAGCGATCGTCCGATCGCTCGTGCGGTGATCGGACGATCGCTCACCCCCTTCGGAGAAAGGGCGATGCCGACGAGAAACGTCTTCGACGCGTCCGTCCGGGCTGCGCTCGCTCTTCTCCTTGCGCCTGTGCCGTCGCAGGCGGCGCCACCCGCCGGCTACGAGCTGGTGTTCGGCGAAGAGTTCGACGGCGCCGCCGTCGATTTCGCGGACCGGTGGGACACGCACTGGGTAGCGTGGAACATCCGTCATCTGGCCGGCAATGGCGATCGGGCGATCAAGGCGGCGGACCACGAGCGGCTGCGGGACGCCGGGGCGACGGTCGGTGAAATGCTGAGTGCATACCTGCCCGATCGAGACGCTTATCTGCATCCGATCGAGGACGGTGTCCTTCGGCTGCAGGCCTGGCCGGTTCCAGCCGATCTGCGCGAGCGGTTCGACGGGTTTCCCTTCGTCGCCGGCATGCTCGCCGGGCCGCGCGCTCATGCGCAGGCCTACGGCTACTGGGAAACCCGGCTGCGGATCGAGGCTCTGGGTACCGGCCAGCACTTCGCCCTGTGGTTGCTGCCGATCGACGGATCATGGCCACCGGAAATCGACATGCTCGAAGCCGTCGGCGACGATGGACTGCTCCGTGCCAACACCCATCAATCGACCCGCACGATGCCGATCAGCACGTTCGCGCCGCCGGACCGCATCGATGCGTGGCTGACCATCGGCTTTCTCTGGACCACCGAAGAGATGGTCTGGACGGTCGACGACGCGGTGGTGCGCCGCGAGCCGGCGACGATCGGTGCCGTCGCGATGTATCCCCTGTTGACGTGGGAGATCGGCGGGAAGTGGCCGGGCCCGCCCGATGCCGATACACCGTGGCCGGGTGCCGTCGCGATCGATTATCTGCGGATCTACGCACGGCGCTGATGGTTCGATGATAAACACTCGTAGGTTGTGAAATATTTTTCGCTTTTAGGTTGAATTAACGGTTCAGTTTTTCATCACTTAGTGTATTTCGGGTCCGACCTTCACCCGAGCGGTGACCGGTCGTGCCCGCGCCAGGCGCATGCGTGCGGGCGCGCCGGTCGCGGCTCTTCAGACAATGAAGAGGACCCGGACAGTGACCTGCATACACGCGGCCACCGTGGCGTCGATCCGCAAGCTCCTGCCTGCGCTCGTCGCCGCCGGCCTGATCCTGGGAACGATACCTGCGGCACAGGCGGTGCCACCGGCCGGCTATGTGATGCGCTTCGCCGAAGAGTTCGACGGCTGGGGCGTCGACTTCACCCACAAGTGGGATACGCACTGGGTGGCGTGGAACGTGCGCCATCTGGCCGGCAACAACGACCAGTCCATCAAGGCGGCCGACTGGGAGAGACTGCGCGGCGGCAAGACGGTCGGCGAGCTGCTGCGCAAGAGCAAGAAGCTGCCGCGCAAACGCAACTATCTGCACCAGGTCGGCAGGGGCAAGCTCAAGATGCGGGCCTGGCCGGTGCCGGACGATCTGCGCTACGAATTCTGGGGCTTCCCCTTCGTCGCCGGGATGCTGGCGGGCCCTCGCGCCCATGCCCAGACCTACGGCTACTGGGAGACACGGCTGCGCCTTAAGAAAATCGGCAAGGGCCAGCATTTCGCGCTGTGGTTGCTTCCTACGGACAACAGCTGGCCTCCCGAGGTCGACATGCTCGAAGCCGTCAGCGGCGACGGCTGGCTCTACACCAACACCCACGTCAAGGACGGCGTGGCGCCGCCGATCAACTGGTTCAAGCCGCCACGACGACCGGACGCCTGGATGACGGTCGGTTTCGAATGGACGCCCAAGGAGATGATCTGGACGATCGACGGCAAGCAGGTTCGCCGTCACACCGCCAATATCGGCGCCAAGCCCATGTATCCGCTGTTCAGCTGGGAAGTCGGCAGCAACTGGCCGGGCTGGATCGACTCCTCCACGCCCTGGCCGGCCGAGGTGGTGGTCGACTATCTGCGTGTCTACGAAAAAGAGAAGAAGGGCGAGCCGATGGCGGTCTCGCCGACCCTCGTCAGCGACGACGACGAGGAAGAGGACTGACCCACTCGCGCGCCCGGCCCCTCGGCGCGCAGGAGCGGCCGGTGCGGACCCGATCGGTCCCGCCGGCCGTCTCTCGTCGAAATCACCTTACACGCAATCTCAAATTGCACTCCTACGTCGGAATTGCGCTTTACAAGCTCAATCTCATCGTTATGGAGGCCATGCCCGCACTACGCCCCGAGGGGTCGCTGGCAGAAGAAACGTTCAAAGGAGCAGCCACATGACCCGTTCGGGATGGCGCACGACGTGCGCCCTCGCCACCTTGATGCACGCGTCCGTTCTCCTAGCCGATACCGCCTCGGCCGAGCCACCGGCCGGCTATACGTTGCGCTTCGCCGAAGAGTTCAACGGCGGCGGCGTGGACTTCACCAACCGCTGGGATTCCTACTGGCACCGGTGGAACGTCCGCCATCTGGCCGGCAACAACGACAAGGCGGTCAAGGCCGCCGATCACGAGCGGCTGCGTGGTAGCCGGACCGTCGGTGACCTGCTGCGCTCCAGCGGTCTGCCGCGCAAGAGCAACTATCTGCACGAGGTGCGCGGCGGCAAGATGAGGTTGCGCGCCTGGCCGGTGCCCGGCGAACTGCGCGACGAGTTTCTGGGCTTTCCCTATGTCGCAGGCATGGTCGCCGGCCCCCGCGCGCACGCTCAGAAATTCGGCTACTGGGAGACCCGGCTGCGGGTGACGAGCCTGAGCAAGGGGCAGCATTTCGCGCTCTGGTTGCTGCCCGACGATCACGGCTGGCCGCCGGAGATCGACATGCTCGAAGTCGTCAGCGGTGACGGCTGGCTCTACGCCAACACCCACGTCAAGAACGGCGTCGCCCCGCCCATCACTTATGTCAAGCCGAGCGGCCGAATGAACGCCTGGATGACGGTGGGCTTCGAATGGACGCCCGAAGAACTGATCTGGACCATCGACGGCAAGCAGATCCGCCGTCACTGGCCGGACATCGGCGACCGGCCGATGTATCCCCTGATGAGCTGGGAGATCGGCGGCAACTGGCCGGGTTCGCCCGACGGCAGCACGGTCTGGCCGGCGGAGATCATGGTCGACTATCTGCGGGTCTACGAGAAGACCGGCTCGTCCTCGACACCCAGCACCCCGAGCAGCGGTGGCAGCAACGGCAACAGCGGTGGCAGCGGTAGCAGCAGCGGCGGCGACAACAGCGGCGGCAGCAATGGCGGCAACAGCGGCAACAGCGGCAACAGCGGCAACAGCGGCAACAGCAACAATGCCGGCAACAGCGGCAGCCAAAGCAACACCAAACTCGACCTCTCCGCCTGGGACATCAAGCAGGGGCAGATAGAGAACCGATGGAGCCGGAAGGCATTCCGGCGGATGAACCGGAGGATGCGCTGATCCGGCCTCCGCTCAGCGGCGGGCGAACAGCCACATGCCGAACAGCACGAGGCAGGTGCCCGCGGCTTCGAGCAGGCCGAAAGGTTCGCCCAGGAGCGTGGCCGAAAGGGCGATGGTGAAGAGCGGGCCGGCATTGCCGACCATGGCGGTGCCGTCCGCGCCGATCCGGCCCAGCGCGAAGTTGAGAAGGTAGGAGGGAAGCACCGTCGAGACGACCGCGATCGCCAGCGCGATCAGGAGAAGGTCGTCGCTCACCGCCAGACCCGAGAGCGGCCGGCTCAGTCCATAGTGCAGCAGCAGGCCGCAGCCGGCACTGCCCATCGCCACGGAGGTGTAGAGGGTCGCCCCCACCCGGCCCACGAGCTTGCGTCCGAAGAGCTGGAAGAGCGCGAACGCGAGCGCCGCACCGAGTACCAGCAACGAGCCCCAGACGATGTCGCCGCTGCCGGCGTGGTGCATGTTGCCGAGGAAGACCAGGGCGAGGCCCGCATAAGCGGCGAGGAGTGCGGGAATGGTCAGGCGCCGGAACGGCAGACCGAAGAACAGCGCACCAAGGATGACGACGAAGAGCGGGTAGGTGAACAGCACGAGCCGCTCGAGCTGGGCCGTGATCTCCTCGAGCGCCATGAAGTCGAGAAACGAGGCGACGTAATAGCCGAGCATGCCGTTGCCGGCGATCGCCACGAGCAGCCGGGCGTCGAGGTCGCGGGCGCGGCGCAGGACCAGAAGGCCGATCGTCAGATAGATCGGAAAGGCGATGACCATGCGCAGGGTCAGGAGCGTCAGGGCGTCGATACCTTCGACATAGGCGAACTTGATGAAGATCGGCTTGGTGGAGAAGAGTGCCGCACCGGCCACCGCGGCGGCGACGCCCACGACGTCGCCCTTGATCGCAAGGCCCCTGGCGGCCCGCACCTTGTCCGACATGACGGCTCTCCGGACGAACCCCGAGCACCCTCATCGGCCATCTTGCGATGAAGTGCTCCGACGTGACGCGCCGCCCGGGCCACTCAGCCCCGCTCGCCCTGGTGCTTGGGGACCTTTCGTCGAAAGGTGGCGACCCGGTAGAGATACCAGAGAACGATCACGGCGACGATCACGTTGGAAACGGGATTCACCCAGGCGCTCACCGCCTGGTAGTTCTCGCCGAGCGCATAGCCGGCGATGGTCAGAAGAGCGGTCCAGCCGATCGTGCCGATGGTGGTGAACAGCAGGAACTTCGCCATGCCCATCTCGACGATGCCGGCCGGCACCGAGATCAGCGTGCGAACGGCCGGCACCATGCGGCCGATCAGGATCGCCCCGCCGCCATGGTTCTCGAACCAGCGGCTCGCCTTGTCGACCTCCTGCGGCTTGAGCGTGAGCCAGCGGCCGTGTTTGCGCGCCCAGTCCTTCAGCCGGTCGTCGCCGACCCAGTAGCCGACATAATACCAGAGCAGTGCGCCGGCGACGGTGCCGATGGTGCCGGCGACGATCGCCAGGATCAGGTTCATGTCGCCCCGTGCGGCGGAGAAGCCGGCGATCGGCATGATCAGCTCGGACGGGATCGGCGGAAACACGTTCTCGGCGAACATCAAAAAGGCGATGCCGAGATAGCCGGCGCCCTCGATGATGCCCTGGATCCACTGCAGCATGTAGGCCCCTCGCCTCCATTGCGCCCCGGCTCGGGAAGAACCAGCCCCGGGGCGAGCGGTCAGACAAGCTTGCGCATCGACGCGGGTTCCCTCGAACGCCGGTCGTCGTTGCGATCAGGCGAAGCGCAAGGGTCGTCCGCGGGCGATGTTGGCGGCGGCGGAGACGATGGCCTCGGTGTCGATGCCGAAATGGTGGTGCAAGTCGGCGATCGTGCCGGTCTGGCCGAAATGCTC
>JAGREO010000234.1 GCA_020446525.1 Geminicoccaceae bacterium
AACGAATACTGGCAGGTGATCGACGCCGGCATCTCCGAGGACGATCTCGTGGTCTTCAAATATGAGGATCAGGGCGTCGCCACCATGGAGGACGGCCTCTACGTGCTCGAGGACGATCTCGAGGATCCCGCCTTCGTCGACAGGATGGCCCGCTTCGTGCGCGCCAGCATGAAGGGCTGGGACTATGCGCGGGAGCACCCCGAGGAAGCCGCCGAGATCGTGCTCGAGAACGACGCCACCGGCGCCCAGACCGAAAAGCACCAGGTCCGCATGGTGGGCGAGATCAACAAGCTCACCGAAGGCAGCGACGGCGTCCTCGACCCGGAGGACTACCAGCGCACCGTGGAAACCCTGCTCTCGGGCGGCTCCGATCCGGTCATCACCAAGGAGCCCGAAGGCGCCTGGACCCACATGGTGACGGACGAGGCGCTGAAGCAGTAAGCGAGGACGTTCAGGAGAAAGCGGGGAGCCGGCCTCACCGCTTTCTCCGACCGGCGACTCGTGGATCGGCCCCCTCTCGGATTGCCGGCCCGCGGCCATGCGCCGCTCCCCCGCGCGGCCTCCTCACGCATGCCGACGGTTTGCGCCGCGTGTGTTCAATGGCAGTCTGGTCCTCGATGATGCCTTCGGAGATCAGGGCCATGAACGACACGCCCCAGGCCGATTGGGACCCGCGCTCGGCGGCGGTGCAGGACGATCAGCGGTCGGCCTACGACGCCATGCGGGAGACCTGCCCGGTCGCCTGGAGCGACTATATGCACTGGTCGCTCTTTCGCCATTCGGACGTCATCCGTGCGGTCGAGGATCACGCGACGTTCAGCAACGTGGTGTCGAACCGGCTCACCGTGCCCAACGGCATGGATCCGCCGGAGCACACGGCCTGGCGGCCGATCGTCGAGAAATATTTCTCTCGAGACCGCGTCGACGCCTTCGAACCGGTCTGTCGCGGCATCGCGGCGGAGCTGATCGCGGCGGCGACGGACCCCGCGGCGCCCGGGGAAGTGGAGCTCATGGAGGCGGTGGCCCGGCCGTTCGCCGTGCGGGTGCAGTGCGCCTTTCTCGGCTGGCCGGAGGAGCTTTCGGAGCCGCTGCGGGCCTGGGTCACGCGCAATCACGAGGCGACGCTGGCGCGCGATCACGGGGCGATGACCGCCATCGCCGGCGAGTTCCGCAACCTCGTCCACGACACCATCGCCGCACGCGTCGCCGCCGGTGCCACGCCCGAGACGGACGTGGCCGTGGCGCTCACGCACGAGACCGTCCACGGCCGGGCGCTGAGCGAGGAGGAGATCACCAGCATCCTGCGCAACTGGACGGTGGGCGAGATCGGCACCATCGCGGCCTCGGTCGGGATCATCGCCGAATATCTGGCGCGCCACGCGGACCTGCAGGCGCAGTTGCGCGCCGATCCCTCCTCGGCCGAGCGCGCCGCCGACGAGATCCTCCGCCTGCACGGGCCGCTGGTCACCAACCGGCGCGTCACCACCTGCCCGGTGGAGATCGGCGGCCGCAAGCTCGACGAGGGCGCCCGGGTGACCATCAACTGGGTGGCCGCCAACCGCGATCCCCGCGTCTTCGACGAGCCGGACACGTTCCGCCTCGATCGCGATCCGGGCGCCAATCTGCTCTATGGTGCGGGCATCCACGTCTGTCCCGGCGCGCCGCTCGCCCGGATGGAATTGCGTGTGTGTCTCGAGGAGTTGCTGGCGCGGAGCAGGGCGATCACCCTCGACCCGAACCGCCCGGCGACACCCGCAGCTTATCCCGCCAGCGGCTACGGCACGCTGCATCTGCGCATCGCGTAGCGCCGCGGCCCCGCCCATGGGCGCGGGCGGAGCGGGACGGTACGGAAGACGTCGCGCGGTGCGGGTTGGGGCGGGCATGGTTCACTCGTTCCGTTCGAGCGGGAGCGGTACGGAGGCGTTCGGCGTCGTCGCCATCGATCGTCTGCGTGGATCATCATCTAGGAATTATTACACATATCGTGGCGCAATGCAAGACTGCCGGATGGGTGATGTTCGTGGCGGGGCTGGCGACGGCGAGGGAGAAGGGTGAGGGGTACGGATGTTTTGCATGGCTCGGCGGGCGCGTCGTTCGCGGCGTGCGTTGACCGGGGCGGCCGGCCGCCGCATATCGGGGACGATGCAACGGACGGGGTTCGTGATGACGCGGGCGGCGACCATCGAAGCGGAGGAGGCGGCGATCCTCGAGGAATTCTCGTTCTTCGACGATCCGCGCGAGGTGATCGAGCACATCGTCGAACTGGGCAGGGAACTGCCGGCGATGGACGATGCGCAGAAGACCGAGGCCAACCGGGTGCGCGGCTGTCAGAGTCAGGTCTGGATGGTGGCCGGGTTCGACGAGGCGAAGCGGCGGATGACGCTCGAGGCCGACAGTGATGCCGTGATCGTGAAGGGGCTGATTTCTCTGGTTCTGCGGCTCTATGACGGACGCCCGCCGGCGGAGGTGGCGCAGGCCGGCGAGGCCGTTTTCGAGAAGATCGGTCTGGGAAAGATGCTCACGCCCGGGCGGCAGAACGGGCTCTATGCGATGCTGGCGCGTGTCCGTCAGATGGCGCAGGCGCTTACGTCCGTCGCCTGAAAAAGCCGGCGCCGCGGCAGCGACAGGTTTGCGCGGATCGCCGGCCCGGTTAGTATGACGGAATCCATCGGGATCTAGGGAGTGCCGTGATGCTGACGCGCGTGCGCAAGAGCTGGGAGTTGCCCGAGACCCGGGCCACCGACGAGCACGTCTATCGAAACAGGCGGACGTTGCTCAAGGGCATGGGCGCCGGTTCCATCATGGCGGCGGGTGGTATGCTCGGCGCGCGGCGGGCGCTCGCGGCCGAGGTGGCGGGCGATCTCTATCCGGCGGAGCGCAACGACGCCTACACGGTGGACCGTGCGCTGACCGATCCCGAGCTGGTGCAGACCTACAACAATTTCTACGAGTTCGGCTCGCACAAGCAGATCGCACAGGCCGCACAGGCGCTGGTGCTGCAGCCGTGGCAGGTACGGATCGACGGCATGGTCGAGCAGGAGATGACCCTCGATGCCGAGGAATTGATCCGCAAGATGCCGCTCGAGGAGCGCGTCTACCGTCACCGCTGCGTCGAAGCCTGGTCGATCACCCTGCCCTGGACCGGTTTTCCGCTGGCGGCCCTGGTCGCCATGGCTCGGCCTTCCTCGGGGGCGAAATATCTGCGCATGGAGACCTTCGAAAACGCCGAGGTGGCGCCGGGACAGCGGCAGTTCTGGTATCCTTGGCCCTATGTCGAGGGGCTGACGATGGCCGAGGCGACCAGCGAGCTCGCCTTCATCGGCACCGGCATGTACGGCAAGCCGATGCCGAGGCAGAACGGCGCACCGTTGCGGCTGGTTGTGCCCTGGAAATACGGCTTCAAGTCGATCAAGTCGCTGGTGCGGCTGACCTTCACCGACGAGCGGCCGGTCAGTTTCTGGGAGGAGATCGCCGGCGCCGAATACGGCTTTTGGGCGAACGTCAATCCCGAGGTGCCGCATCCGCGCTGGAGCCAGGCGACCGAGCGGCTGCTGGGTTCCGACGAGCGCGTGCCGACGCGGATCTTCAACGGCTATGGCGAGCAGGTGGCGCATCTCTATGCCGACCTGCAGGGCGAGAAGCTCTATATCTGATGTGCGGCGAGAGCGCGCGAAGCAGCGGAATATTCCCGTCGCCGTCGGGCATTCGATCGTCGGGAAATCTTGACGTCGTATGGCAGGCCGCGTAGACGTCGCCGCACCGGCTGATCGAAAAAAGAGCCGGGTCCGAAGACCCGGCCAAGTAGATCAGGGAGGCTAAACGTCTGGAGGGACATCCGTGGGACGTCCCGGATCGGACAGAGGCCCGACCGACCCGCCGCCCGCTCGTTGCGGGGAGGGCCCAGCGAGGCGTCCAGAGGCACCGCCTTGCTGCAGTGCAATAACTAATCTTTCGGTCTTCGGGTTGCCAGACCTTTTTCGGCGGGGCAGCCATGTTTTTTCGCATGGCGCAGTCATGCTCACGGCCGGGCCCCCCGAGACCCGTCGCGAGTCACCCGTGCGGGCCTTCGGACGGCGATCCTACCAGACCGGTTGCTCGGCCACCTTCTCCAGCAGGAAGTCGCGGAAGGCCGTCACGCGTTTGGACGAGCGCAGCTCTTCGGGATAGACGAAATAGGCGGTGAAGCCCGGGCCCTCGAGGTCGGGCAGCACCCGTTTGAGCGGCGGGCTGGTGCGGGCGAGATAGTCCGGCAGCGAGGCGAGGCCGACGCCGGTCTCGACCGCCCGCAGCATGCCGTACACATTGTTGATGCGCACCACGGGCGTGCGTCGCGGTGCGTCCTCCTCGCCCTCCTCGCGGCCGGCGTCGAGGATCCAGTTCAGGCTGGCGACCGGCGGCGCCCAGTCGTCGCCATAGGCGACGAGGCGGTGGTCGCCCAGATCGCGCGGGTGGGCCGGCGCACCGTAGCGGTCGATGTAGCGCGCACTGGCGTAGATGTGGGTGTTGGCGGTCATCAGCCGGCGCTGGATCAGATCGGGCTGGGTCGGCTGCTGCAGGCGGATCGCCACGTCGGCTTCGCGCATCGAGAGGTCGACGTCGCTGTCGGTGACCAGCAGCGACATGGTGATGTCGGGGTAGCGCTCGCGGAATTCGCGCAGATGGACGACCAGCCAGATGGTGCCGATGCCGACGGTGGTGTTGACCCGCAGGTGGCCGGCCGCCGTGTCGTGCGCGGCACCCAGCACGCTCTGCACCCGGGCCATGCGCTTGGCGACGTCGGTCGCGGTGTGCAGCAGGATTTCACCCTGCTCGGTCAGCAGCAGGCCGCGGGCATGGCGGTGGAAGACCGGCACGCCCAGATCCTCCTCGAGCGCGCCGATCTGCCGGCTGATCGCCGACTGGCTCAGCCCCAGCCTGGAGGCGGCGCGGGTGAAGCTGCCGACCTGCGCCACCGCATGGAAGATGCGGATTCGATCCCAGTCCATGTGCCCCCCGTCGTGATGCCGCGCCTTTTCGGCGTCAGCCCGCCGCCTGATCCTCGCGCGCCGCCAGCCAGCGCTCGGCCTCGAGTGCCGCCATGCAGCCGGTGCCGGCGGCGGTGACCGCCTGGCGGTAGATCTTGTCCTGCACGTCGCCGGCGGCGAACACGCCCTCGACGTCGGTGACCGTGCTGTCCGGCCGGGTGAGGACGTAGCCTTCGGCGTCCATCGCCAACTGGCCGGCGAAGAGCTCGGTGGCCGGCAGGTGGCCGATGGCGACGAACAGGCCCTCGACGGCGATCTCCCGCGTCTCGCCGCTGGCGACGTGGGCGAGGCGCAGCCCGGTGACGCCCTTGGGCTCGTCGGTGCCCAGCACCTCGTCGACCACGTGGTCCCAGACGATCTCGATCTTCTCGTTCCGGAACAGCCGGTCCTGCAGCACCTTCTCCGCCCGCAGCGAGTCGCGGCGGTGGACGAGCGTCACCTTCTCGCACATCTGCGCCAGATAGAGCGCTTCCTCGGCCGCCGTGTTGCCGCCGCCGACGACCGCCACCTTCTTGTTGCGGAAGAAGAAGCCGTCGCAGGTGGCGCAGGCCGAAACCCCGTGGCCCTGAAAGGCCGCCTCGCTCGCCAGCCCGAGCCAGCGCGCCACCGCACCCGTGGCGACGATCAGCGCGTCGGCGGTCAGGTGCGTGCCCGCATCCGTCTTCACGCGAAAGGGACGGACCTTCAGATCCACCTCGGTGACGATGTCGAACAGCACCTCGGTGCCGCAGTTCTGCGCCTGCCCCAGCATCTGCTCCATCAGCCACGGCCCCTGGATGGTCTCGGCGAAACCCGGATAGTTCTCCACGTCGGTGGTGATCGAGAGCTGGCCCCCCGGCTGCAGGCCCTGCACCAGCAGCGGGGCGAGATTGGCGCGCGCGGCGTAGATGGCGGCCGTGTAGCCGGCCGGGCCGGAACCGATGATCAGGACCTTCACGTGTCGGGTCTCGGGCATGGCGGGGCTCGCGCGTGGTTCGGCCGGGGGCGGATGCGGCGCAACCTAAAGGCAAGTGCTGCGGCGGGCCAGCCCAGATCGACCCAGCACAGATCGCCGCAGCCGGGGCGAGACGGCTTGCGGCAGGATGCGGCCGGCTGCTAGAGCCCCATCGTCGCCCCCGATCGTCGTCAGCAGTGAGGAACGTACCATCATGGACAGGACGAAGCGGCGCGCCCCGGTGTGGGCGGTGATCGCGTTGCTGGCCGGCGCCTGGCTCACGGGATCGGCCGGGGCCGAGGATGCGGCGGTGTTCCGGGCGGGCGACGTCTCGGTCGAGGCGCCCTGGTCGCGCGAGACCACGCCGGCGGCCCGGGCGGGTGCGGCCTTCTTCCGGATCGTCGAGGCCGGCGAGGGCGACCGGCTGATCGCCGCCTCGGGCGACGTCGCCGACCGGGTCGAGCTGCACGAGCACGTGATGGAGGGCGACGTGATGAAGATGCGCGCCGTCGAGGGCGTCGACGTGCCGGCGCACGGCACGGTCGACCTGGCGCCGGGCGGTTACCATGTGATGCTCATCGGCCTGAAGGGCCCGCTGGTCGAAGGCGAGAGCTTTCCCCTGACGCTCACCTTCGAGAAGGCCGGCACGCTCGGGATCGAGGTTCGGGTCATGGATATCGGCCATTCCGGCGACGCGGGCGGGCATGCGAAACACGGCGGCTGAGGCTGCAGCCGGAGACGAGTGATGAATCGAAGACCGCTGCTCGTGGTGCTCGCCACGGGCGTCGTCTGCGTCGTGCTGGCGCTCGTGGCGTGGCTCTGGTGGTACCCGCAGGCCGAGGCGCCGGCCGTGGCGGAGGAGCCGGTGCCGATCGGCGGGCCCTTCACGCTGGTCGATCAGGACGGGCGCGAGGTGACAGAGGCGGATTTCGCCGGTCGCTACATGCTGATCTATTTCGGCTACACCTTCTGCCCCGACATCTGCCCGACCTCGCTGCAGACGATGAGCACCGCACTCTCGATGCTCGACGACGAGGAGCGTGCCAAGGTGGCGTTCCTCTTCATCACCGTCGACCCGAAGCGCGACACCGTGCGACAGATGGCCGATTATGTGGCGCTGTTCGACCCGGCGCCGATCGGGCTCACCGGGACGAAGGAGCAGACCGACGCCGCGGCGAAGGCCTATCGCATGTACTACCGGGTGCCCGAGAGCGACACGGAGGACTACTTCGTCGATCACTCCTCCTTCGTCTATCTGATGGATGAGGAGGGTCGCTACGTCACCCACTTCGCTCACGACGCGACGGCCGAGGAGATGGCGGCGAAGCTGGGGGAGGTGCTCGGCTGACACCCTATGGCCGCTCGCTGCGGCTGGCGGTGCCGCTCATTCTCTCCAATCTGACGGTGCCGCTCCTGGGCATGGTCGATACGGCGGTGGTCGGCCGGCTGGCCGAACCGCATCATCTGGGTGCGGTGGCGCTGGGTGCCGTCGCCGTGAACACGCTGGTCTGGTCGTTCGCGTTCCTTCGAACCGCTACCGGCGGGCTGACGGCGCAGGCGTTCGGTGCGGAGGACCGGGCGGAGATGAGCCTGGCGCCGCTGCGCGCGGCGCTGCTGGCCGTGGTCGCGGCCGTGCTCATCCTGGCGGCCTCGCCGCTCTTCACCGGCGGCGCGCTCGCCCTCTTCGACCCGCCGCCCTCGACCGTGCCGGGCCTCGAGGCCTATCTGCACATCCGCCTCTTCGGCCTGCCGGCGATCTTCCTCAATCATGTGGCGATCGGCTGGTTTCTCGGCCGCCAGCGGCCGCTGGTGCCGCTGGCGATGCTGACCCTCGCCAACGGGCTCAATGCGGTTCTCGACGTGCTCTTCGTGCTGCACTGGAACTTCGGCGTCGAAGGGGTGGCGGTGGCGACGCTGATCGCCGATCACGCGGCCCTGGCGATCGCCCTCGTCTTCGCCCGGCGCGAGGGGCGGGCGAGCGGGCGGGTTCCCCTCGACCGGGCGCGCCTCCTCTACGCCCCGGCGCTCACGCGCTTCTTCCGGCTCGCCCGGGACATCTTCGTGCGCACGCTTCTGATGCAGGTGGTGACGGTCGGTTTCGCCGCCCTGGGTGCCCGGCAGGGTGAACTGGTGCTGGCGGCCAATGCGGTGCTCTTGACCTTCTTCGCGCTGCAGGCGCACGGACTCGACGGTTTCGCGGATGCCACCGAGGCGATGACCGGACGGGCCGTCGGCCGGCGCTCGCCGGACGAATTGCGGCGGGCGGCCCGGGCCGGCTTCGTCAATGCCGGCATCCTGGCGTCGCTGCTGACGCTGGTCTTCGCGCTCGCCGGTCCGGCGGTCGTCGATCTCCTGACCACCATCGAGCCGGTGCGCGAGACGGCGCGGCTCTATCTGCCTTATGTCGTCGCCCTGCCGCTGCTCTCGGTCTGGGCCTTCGTCTTCGACGGCATCTTCTTCGGCGCCACCCGCGGTGCCGACATGCGCCGGGCCATGCTCTGGTCGGTGGCGGGTTTCGGTGTGGCGGCGCTCTTGCTGACGCCGGCCTTCGGCAATCACGGCCTCTGGACCGCCTTTCTCTTCTACATGGCGCTGCGCGGCCTGGTGCTGGCGGCGGTCTATCGCCGGGCCGACCGGGGCGCCGCCTTCGCCTGTCCCTGAGCCGGCCGCTGCGGCACGAAGGGGGCGGCCAGGAGGCGCAGCAGCGGCCGGTCGCGCATCCGCTCGACGCCGATCGGCATGCCGAGGAAGCGGGACGTGCGGCTCGTCGAGCGGAACAGCCGATCCCAGAAGCTGAAGAGTGTGCCGTAATTGCTGTCGGTGTCGGAACGGATGGCGTGGTGGTGCACCCAGTGGATGCCCGGCGTGATGATCAGCCGGCTCATCCACCGCTCGACCCCTTCGGGCAGACGCGCATCGGAGTGATGGAAGATGGCGCAGGCCAGCACCAGCGCCTCGAACAGCACCACCGAGGTCAGGGGCATGCCGAGAGCGACGATCACCAGAGCCCGCACCAGCGCCGACAGGATCACCTCGCCGACGTGAAAGCGGAAGGCCGAGGTCGTATCCAGCAGCTCGTCGAGGTGGTGGACCTGATGGAAGCGCCAGAGCAGCGGGATCTCGTGATTGGCGCGATGCCACCAGTAGATCCACAAATCCAGCACCAGCAGATCGAGCCACACGCTCCACCAGTCCGGCCGGAGACCGAGCGAGACGCTCTGGGCCCACCAGGTGACCGGCACGACGATGGCGGGGCCGGCCAGAGCGTTGAGCAGGAAGAGCCCGGTGTGCCGGCCGATCCGCCGCCACGCCGCGGCGGTGGCGCGCCCCAGCCGCAGCAGCAGGGGCCGGTCGTCGGCCGGACGCCAGCGCTCCCAGAGGGCGAAGACGACGAAGAAGGTCGCGATGATCGCCGTCTTGATGCCCAACAACTGGTCGATCTCCAACGACCCTTCTCCCGCACCGCATCCCGCTCGATCCGACCACAGATGAAGCCTGGCATGCCCCGGCGCAAGGTGAGCACGTCGTAGCCCAACGGGCAGCGGCCCCGGAATCGCGGATTCCGGAGCTGCGGCAGGGCGGCGGGGTGGCGTGGTTCAGC
>JAGREO010000235.1 GCA_020446525.1 Geminicoccaceae bacterium
TCGACATTCGCTGCAGCCGAAACGGGCGCGGTCGCCGAAGGGGGATCGCCCGGTGCCGACACAGACGCCATGGGCGGTGCGTCCTTGCGCTCCGACCCGCCGAAATCGATCAGTCGCGCCTGCCAGACCAGCACCAGGGCGGCGGCGGCCACCACGAGCATCATCACCTCGAACCAGCCCTCGAAGCCCTTTCGCTCGGGCGGTGCGACCACCGGGCGTCTCGGGCTCCAGTTCGGCGGCAGCGATTTGCGGCCGTCGGGCCAGCCGACGGGCGCGCCGGCCGGATCGTCCTTCGGGCGCTCACCCGCCGGCGTCGTGGCCGCGGCCGTCGGCGCCGCGGTCTCACCACTGGCCGCGACCTTTGGCTGATCGGGCGGCCGCTCGGGCGACCGCAGGGAGGAGAACCCGGCGGTAAGGCGCTCGGCGGTCACGCCGTCTTCGGGCGTCGATGGTGCGGGTGGCGCCGCCGGTGGCGCATCGGTCGAAGCCGCGGCCCCGGAGGACGCATGGATCGGCGCGGACATCGTCCACGTCGCGTCCGAGGGCGAGGGACGCTCGGGAGGTGTCGCGGGCGCGGGTGCGACAGCGGATACGTCGCCGATCGGCGGCCCGGCACGGGCGACGGAATCATCTGCGTCTTCGGCATCGCTTCGGACGGACTCGCCGGAGTCGGTCGCCGACGGCGCCGGCGAACCCGTATCGGCCGAAGCATCGACCGGTGCGCCGACCGGGACATCGGCGGCAGCATCGACCGGGGGACGGAATGGGGGATGAGCCGGAGCCTCGTCGCGCACGACCGTTTCGGACAAGGGGTCCGCCGGCGGCCGCGGCACCGGCGGTTCGGCCGGCATGCCGGCGGTCTCCAGCACCGCCTCGTCGCCGCCGCGCCAGTCCAGCGCCAGCTTGCGCATCCGCCCGAAGATCCAGTCGCGTGCGGCATGCTCGGGCAGGTGGCGCGCCGCCGCCTCCTCGGTCAGGCGCGGCAGCAGACGCTCGACCATCAGCGAGGCCATCGCCGGATCGTCCAGCATCGACGCCAGCATGTGCTCGAGCTTCGCCCGGTGCGCCTGATCCTCGCGCGCCTGATCCTCGCGCGTCGGCTCCCTCTCGTCGCTCAATCATTTCCTCCACGCTCGTCCGGTCGAGCATAACCTTTTTTCGAACGCTTGGCTCGACAAGCCCTCACGCGGGCCTCGCGCGACGCCGCCGCCGATTGACAAGCGCCGGTCTCGCCCCTTAGCTCGCCCGGCCGGGAAGGGAAACGCGTTCCCGCAGATCGACGTCCCCTGGGACAGACCGGGTGCGGGCGGGCCGAGCATGGGATGGGACCAGGCATGAACGGACCGGGCATGGACGGACCGGGCAGCGACGAGGTCGCCCGGTACAGCGACAAATATTTCGTCAAGACGCGCGCGATCATCGAGCGCTTCGGTGATTGCCGGGTCACCTATGCGGTGTTCATGCGCCGCCCGGTACTCTGCACGCCCAGACTGGCGCTCGACTGGCTGCGCTCGATCGCCGCCGAGCGCGACACCAGCTTCGACGTGCGGCTGATGCACAACGAAGGCGGTTGGGTCGGCGCCGGCGAACCGATGATGTACGTCACCGGCTCGTTTCGCGAGCTCTCGGATCTGGAGACCATCTTCCTGCAGAAGCTCGGCCCGCCCTGCGTCGCCGCCTTCAACGCCTACACCATGTGCACCGACCTGCCTTATGTGGGTTTTCTCGGCATGGACGCGCGGCATTGCGCCGGTGCGGAAATGGCCGAGATGATGGCCTATGCCGCCAGCGTCGGCTCGAACCGGGCCCGGCGCGAGCGCAACGCCAAGGGCTTCATCGGCAACGCCAACGACGCCACCGCCCATTATTTCGGGCAGTCCAAGGGCCTCGGCACCATGCCGCACGCGCTGATCGGCTATGCCGGAAGCACGCTGCGTGCGGCCGAGATGTTCCACGAGGCCTTCCCGGCCGACAATCTCTTCGTGCTGGTGGACTATTTCGGCAAGGAAGTCACCGACAGCCTCGCCGTCTGCGAGCGCTTCGGCGATCTCGCCACCGAAGGCCGACTCGGTGTGCGGCTCGACACCCATGGCGGCCGCTTTCTCGAAGGGCTCGACGTCGCGCAATCCTATGCGGTGCTCGACCGCCACGCTCCGGACGCGATCCGCACCTACCGCACCGAAGAGGAGCTGCGCTGGCTCACCGGCACCGGCGTCACCGCGGCCGCCATCTACTGGATGCGCGAGAAACTCGACGAGGCGGGCTTTCCCAGGGTCAAGATCATCGCCAGCTCCGGCTTCGGCCCGTCCAAATGCAAGCTGATGGCCAGTGTCGCCGCACCGATCGACATCGTCGGCACCGGCAGCTATCTGCCCGAACGCTGGAGCGAAACCTACGCCACCGCCGACGTCATCGCCTATGACGACGTCCAGCGCGTCAAGGTCGGCCGCGAATTCCTCTTTCCGGCCGCACCACAGGAGGCCGCCCCGGGTCAGCCTTGAGCGACGACGGGGATCACGCGCAGCCGTACGCGCCCTCAGACCACGTCCCTGACCCGCTCCCACGTGCGCGTCAGATGCACCGCCAGCACCGCCCCCAGCCGCTCGCCGTCGCGTCGGCGGAGCGCGCGGGCCATCTCCTCGTGCTCGTCGACCGCAGCAGCCCAGCGCTCGGGACTGCGATTGCCGACATAGCGGATGCGCTTGAGCCGCGACTGCAGGCCGGTCTGCACCTCGAGCAGCACGGGATTGCCGGACAATCGGGCGATGGTCGAGTGGATTTCCTGATTCGCCTTGTAATAGGGCAGCCGGTCGCGGCGGGCATAATGGCTCATCATCCGCTCGTGCAGGGCGAGCAGTCCGGCGAGATCCGCGTCGCTCGCCCGCTCGCAGCAGAGCCGGCCGGCGAGCTTTTCCAGCTCGGCCAGCACCTGGAGCATGGCGAACACCTCCTCGGGCGTCGGCTTGCGCACGACACTGCCCATCGAGGGGCGGATCTCCACGAGATTCTCCGCCGCCAGGGTCCGCAGCGCCTCGCGGAACGGCGTGCGTGAGACGCCGAGTTCGCGCACCAGCGCCGCCTCGTTGATCCGGCTGCCGGCGGCGAGCCGACCCTCGATGATCATGTCGCGGATGCGGCCGGCGACCTGCTCGTGCAGGCTGCTGCGGGCGATCGGCGCGATCGCGGAGGCATCCCTCGGGTCGGTCTCGCTTTCGGTTTCTCTGTCGATGGCCATCACGACGTCCACTGCCGGCTCGAAAAGCTCCTTGCAAGAGCGAGTACGTATTCTGTATACAAAATTCAAATCAGGAGGAACTGCGCATGCGAGACGAGTCGGTCGTGGCCTTCGCGATGGGCGATCCATCGGGCATCAGCCCCGAGCTGGCCGCCCGTCTGCTGGCCGACCCTCGGATGGCCGGGCGCGCCGTCATGCTGGTCTTCGGCGACCGCAGGGTGCTGGAGATGGGCGCGCGGCACGCCGGCGTGACGCTCGACCTTCCCAACTGCGAGGCATCGGCCGCGAACGGGGCGCGCCCGACCCGCTCCTGCTTCGTCGATCTGGGCCATTGCGATCCCGACACGATCACCATCGGCCGCTCGAGTGCCGCGGGCGGCGCCTCGGCGCTGGCGAACTTCCGTTGCGCGCTGCTGGCGGCAAGCGAGGGCTTCGCCGATCTCGTCTTCTTCACGCCCTTCAACAAGCACGCGATGCGGCTCGCCGAATCCGACTATGTCGACGAGATCGGCTTCGTCGACCGGACGATCGGCGCCCAGCGGAGCGGCCGCGAGTTCAACGTGCTCGACGAGGTGTGGAACGCGCGGGTCACCTCGCACATCCCGCTCTCGAAGGTCGCATCCTCGCTCACCGCCGAGAAGGTCTTCGAGAGCCTGCGCCTGACGGTCGAGGTGATGCAGGGGGCCGGTTTCGAGCGCCCGCGTCTGGGCGTGGCCGCCCTCAACCCGCACGCCGGCGACGGCGGCAATTTCGGCAGCGAGGACGAGGCGATCATCCGCCCGGCCGTCGAGCGCGCCCAAGCGATGCAGATCGCCGCCACCGGCCCCGTGCCCTCCGACACCGTCTTCGTGCGGGCGCTCAGGGGCGAGTTCGACGCGGTGGTGACGATGTATCACGACCAGGGCCAGATCGCGATCAAGCTCATCGGCTTCGACCGCGGCGTGACGCTGATCGCCGGCTATCCCTTCCCGATCGTTACCCCGGCGCACGGCACCGCCTACGACATCGCCGGCAAGGGCGTGGCCAATCCCGGTGCGGCCGAAAAGGCGCTGGAACTCGGCCTGAGCCTCGCGGCACGCGACCGGCGCCCGGACGCGACGCCCACGATGTCGCTCCACGAGATCGTGCAGCGCGCCCGAATCCCCGGCGGCGCCGCATGATCGCCCACCCTCTCTTGCATCCACACGAAGCAGGCGGCCGCACGACGCACCGCCCCATCCCGAGGAGGTCTCCATGAAGAACTGGCACGTCACGGCCGCCGCGGCGGCGATGCTCACCGCCGGCGTCATCTCGAGCCCGGCGCAGGCGCAAGAGGAAATCATCTTCGGCATCAGTGCCGCGAGCGGATCGCTGCAGGAACAGACGGCCAGCGAATTCGCCCGCCGCGTCAACGAAAAGCTCGGCGACAAGGCCGTGGTCAAGGTGTTCGACTCCTCGCAGCTCGGCAAGGACAAGGACATGCTGCAGAAGATCAAGCTCGGCACCATGCACCTGACCCTGCCCTCCTCGACCATGCCCGAGATCGCACCCGAATTCGCGCTCTTCGACCTGCCCTTCATGATCAAGGACCGCGCGCATCTGGGGCGGATCGACGAGACGCTTTTCAAGGAGGTGCTGGTGCCCGCCGCCGAGGCGCAGGGCTACCGGCCGCTGGCGATCTGGGAGAACGGCTTTCGCCAGATCACCAACAATGTCCGGCCGATCGACACGCCGGCCGACCTCGAGGGCCTGAAGATCCGCACCCCCAATTCCTCCTGGCGGGTGGCGATGTTCGAGGCCTACGGCGCCAACCCGACGCCGATGTCCTTCTCCGAGGTGTTCGTCGCCCTGCAGACCGGCGTGATCGACGGCCAGGAGAACCCGCTCACCAACATCGCCGCCGGCAAGCTCGACGAGGTGCAGAAATATCTCTCGATGACCGGCCACGTCTATTCCCCGGCCTACCCCACCGTCGGCATCACCGCCTTCGAGAAGCTCGATCCCGAGATCCGGGAGGCTCTGGCAGAGACCGCGCAGGAGGTGGCGCTCTGGGCGCGCGAGCAGGGTGAGGCCGCCGACGGCGAGCTGCTCGAGAAGCTGAAGGCCGGCGGCATGGAGGTCAACGAAGCCGACCGTCAGGCCTTCGTCGACGCGTCGAAGCCGCTCTACGAGAAGTTCGGTGCCGAGGTCGAGAACGGCCAGGCCCTGATCGACCAGGCCCTCTCGCTCGCCGACGGCTGATAGCGCACCGGGAAGGGAGCCGGACGGCCGGCTCCCTCCTTCCCCTCCCTCGCCTGCGACGCCCCTCTTCCCGCTCGCGACGCTCATCCCCGGCCACGTCCCGATCCGACCGGCCCGGCACGAGGCTCCAGCTTCCCTCGAAGGCTCTGGCGGACACGCACGCATGACCCATCTGGCCCGCTGGCTCGACCTCGTCCTCAAGGCGACGACGCTCACCATCCTCGTGCTGCTCGCCCTCGTCGTGCTGCTCGGCGTCGCCTTCCGCTATTCGGGCAATTCGCTCATCTGGTACGACGAGGTCGCCTCGGTGCTGCTCGCCTGGATCACCTTCACCGGTGCCGGGCTGGCGACCCTCAAGGACGCCCATCTCGGCTTCAACGGCCTGCTCTTCGGCCTGCCGCGCGGGGGCCGCATCCTGCTCTTCTGGCTCGTCGAGGCGATCTTTCTCGCCACCTTCGCCATCATCGGCTGGGCGGGCTGGGCGATCCTCGAGATCTTCGGCAACGAGACGCTCGTCTCGGTGCGCTGGGTGACCCGCGCCTTCGTCCAGGGCATCCTGCCGGTGTCGGCCGCCGTCATCGTCCTGGCGCGGCTCTGCACATTCTCCGAGCGTTACACGGCCGTGCTCGCCGGTGTCGACCCGGAGACGCGCGAGATCGAGCAGGAGATCGCCCGCGCCGAGGAGGAATTGCGAAGCCTGCGCGAGCGCGGGGAGACGGGCCGATGATCGCCGCCCTGATCCTGCTTTCGATGTTCGTCATGATCGCCATCGGCCTGCCGATCGCGGTCGCCATCCTCGCCAGCGCCCTGATCGGCGTCTTCGTCCTCAACGGGCATCTGGGCTTTCTCAACGCCGCCCTCTCCTTCTTCGACGGCGCCACCAGCTTTCCGCTGATCGCCATCCCGCTCTTCATCCTCGCCGGTGCGCTGATGAACACCGGCGGCATCTCGCAGCGGCTGATCGGCTTCGTCTCGGCGCTGATCGGCTTCCTGCGCGGCGGCCTCGCCATGGTCAATGTCGGCGTCTCGCTGTTCTTCGCCGAGATCTCGGGCTCGGCCGTCGCCGACGTGGCGGCGATCGGCTCGGTGCTGATCCCGGCCATGAAGAAGAAGGGCTATCATCCCAGACTGGCCGCAGCGATCACCTCGTCCTCGGCCTCGCTCGCCATCATCATCCCGCCCTCGATCCCGATGATCCTCTATGGCGCCCTCTCCGACACCTCGATCGTCCGCCTCTTCGTCGCCGGGATCGTGCCGGGTCTCCTGGGCGGCTTCGCGATGATGGCGCTCTGCTACTATTTCGCCGTGCGCTACGACCTGCCGCGCGAGGAAGCCTTCAGCCTCCGCCGCCTCTGGACGGCGACGAGAGAAGCCGCCTGGGCGCTGATCCTGCCGGTCATCATCCTGGGCGGCATCTTCGGCGGCTTCGTCACGGCGACCGAAGGCGCCGGCCTGGCGGTGGTGGCGGCGCTGCTGATCGGCGGCCTGATCTATCGCGAGATCGATCTGCCCAAGCTCTACCACGCGCTGGTCGACGGGGTGATCCAGACGGCCGTGGTGATGCTGCTGGTGGCGGCCTCGGCCGTGCTCGGCCTCTACCTCACCGAGACCGAGCTGCCGCAGCGGCTGGCCGCCGGCATCACCACGATCACCGAGGACAAGTTCCTCGTGCTGATCATCATCAACATCTTCCTCTTCTTCGTCGGCATGGTGCTGCACGGTGCGGCGGCGATCATCCTCACCGTGCCGATCTTCATGCCGCTGGTGAACCAGATCGGCATCGACCCGATCCAGTTCGGCATCCTGCTCACGCTCAACATCGCGCTCGGCCAGCAGACCCCGCCGGTCGCCAGCGTCCTCGTCACCGCCTGCTCGATCGCCCGCACCGACGTCTGGAAGACCACCCGCACCAACCTCCCCTTCATCGCCGTGCTGATGCTGATCCTCCTCCTCGTCACCTACGTCCCCGCCGTCTCCCTCTCCCTCGTCGACGCCTTCTACGGCCCCGGTTGAGGACGCCGACGGCGATACCGGCAATGGCGACCGTGTCGCCGGATGAGCCGGGCTCGACGCTGCAGGTCGCCGCCCGTTCGGGGCGCCAGGGCCGCGTTGAAGCCCCGGAAATACCATTGCCCGATCCCGGCGCCCCTCCATCCCCGCCGGGTCGGTCTCGTCTCGCCGAAGTTGATGCTGCCGCGGGCACCGCCTTCGGGTATGCTTCGAAACGAATGCCGCTTGCCCGGAAAGCGGCCCGAGCCGAGGTTCCCGGCGCCCGGTTGAACCCTGTCGCGAGGCAGGGGGAGCCGCCTGGACGCGAGCAAGCGGACATCCACACCGGATGCAGCCGCCGGGCTCACCAGAATCGCGGGGATCGCGTCCCGTCGCCGGGCACCCTCGCCCCTGCTCGCGAGTCCTCCCTCGATGTGCCCGGGCGCCGACCCGAAGGCCGACCGGACGCCGCCATCCCCCTTTGCCCTTTCGACCCCCCCGCCCTTTCAACCCCGTTGCCCTCTCGACCCGCCGGTGCCATCTCCAGCGTGGATACCGTGCCGGCAAGGTCACTCCGGCAGCCTCGAAGAGGTCCCGCAGGGTACCGGATGTCGCCTGTGGGCGGTGTCCCTTGCCCCGCTCACCTTTCCTCCCGCCGTCCGCAAGCCCGGCGTTCACCGAACGGCGGTCCTCGCCGATGGCGATGCTGCCGCGGGAGCCTCGGGGCGCGCCGACGCAAGTCGTGCCGTCGTCGTCCTTGACGCCGTCGAGAAGTGTGCGCAGATCGATGGTGCCCGCCGACGGTGAAGGGCGCGGGAACGTGGTTCCGGCGTCGTTTGCAAGTTGCTCTTCGGAGTTTCCGGCGGGTGTTGCAGGCGTGTCCGCCTTCGGGCGCGGGGGATTGCTCCGCGGATGTTCCGGCGGGCACCGTCTTCTCCAGCGCCACCTCATGGACGCCGAACCTCTCTGCCGAACATCTCGATAGCCTCGACGACGCCAGCATGCCGCGCCCTCGCGGCGGTCCGCACGAATTCGAGCCGACCGCCGGCACCGGACGCGAATGGCGCAATGGATGCACACCAGCCGGGCGCGGAAGCGGTCGAAGGCGCTCTGCAATTCGAGCGACGGTGCCTTGCCCTCCATCAGGTACGCCTCGAAGGCGCGGGCGATGGTCTCGTGCTGCTCGACGGTGAGCGCCTCGCCCTCCTTCACGCCGGCGAAGGCACGAATCGCCGCCAGGTCGGCCTTGAGCCGGTCGGACGCCTCCGGCCGCTTCTCCAGCCGCTGCATCACCTCGAAGAAGAGATGCCCGCTCTCGTGCAGCACGGTCGAGAGATCGGCGTTCTCGAAGAGCCGGACGAGGGTCCGGCCCTCGCCGAAGGTGATGCTGCCGCGCGGTCCCTCCGGTGTGTCTTGCGACAGGTCGATGTTGAGGCCGTCATCCGCCGGGCTTATGTCTTGATTGAAGCTCTCGGGCTTCGGGGATCGCCGGCGACCGGAATCGACACCGGACCCGCCGGCGTCTCCATATCTGGCCGCCCAGGCGTCCATGTCCTGGTTGAGATTGAAAAACTTTCGGCCTTGCCCGTCCTCGCCGATCTGCACGCCGACACGCAGCAGCTCGCCAGCTAGTTCGACCGTGGTCTCGAGCCAGTGAAACCGGACGATACCGTCGGTCCGCTCCTTGGTCAGCGGCACCTGCTCCATGTAGTCGGCGCCTTCGACGATCTCTCGCAGCGCCGGAATCATCTGCCCTTTGCGCGGATCCGCGCCCGTCTTGACGAGCTCGTCCCAGCCTTTGCCGGTGAAAGCGATCTCCCCAAGATCGTCTCGCCGCGCCGGCGACGACTGAAGCTTGCGGTAACTGGCCCGTGCAGCCCGTCGAAGCTGGCGCGGATCATTGCTTTCGACGCCGAGCTCCTTGCCGGTGAGCACCGCCACCGGCTTCTGATTCTGAAACAGCGCCGGCCCGTCGGCCTCGCAGGCCGCTTCCGTGGCCGCCCGCAGCTCCGCCGCGGTGGTCGTCGCCGGATCGAGCTGCAGCGCGTCGAGCAGGCCCTCGAGCTCCGCCTCGCTGCGGCCTGCCACCGTGCGCATGATCTCGCCGGGGCTCGCCGGCTGCTGGCCGAGCATGTCGGCGCCTTCGCCGCGCTTGCCGGCCTCCGGCCGCGTCCCGAGCCGCTGCCTCACCTCGAAGAAGAGATGCCCGCTCTCGTACAGCACGGTCGAAAGATCGGCGTTCTCGAAGAGCCGGACGCGGGTCCGGCCCTCACCGAAGGTGATGGAGCCGCGGGGGCCCTCGGGTGTGTCGCTGAGCAGGGTGAGGTTGAGACCGCCATCCGCCGGTCTTATGTCTTGATCGAAGGTTCCGCCTTCCCCATCCGGCGCTCCACCGCCCGCTTTGTAAGCGGGGTCGGAACGGGCGCCGGTGACGGGTGCGGAGCCTTCGTCGTTTCGGGGACTGTGGTTGTAGTAGAGCTTGCCGTTGTCGTCCTCGCGGATGGTAACGCCGGCGATGCGGTTCGACAGACACGATACTTGATTTGCGAGGAAGTCCGAGGGACATGATACTCAATCCGACGAGCCCCGGCTTCACCGATCGTCGAACGGCTCGCACCAGACATCCGGAT
>JAGREO010000236.1 GCA_020446525.1 Geminicoccaceae bacterium
CGGCCGGCACAACGCCGTCGACAAGATCGCCGGCTACATGTTCCGCCACGGTATCGATCCGGCGAACAAGCTCTTCTACACCACCGGGCGCCTGACCTCCGAGATGGTCATCAAGACGGTGCAGATGGGCATCCCGGTACTCGTTTCGCGCTCGGGCTTCACCGCATGGGGCGTCGATCTCGCCCGGCAGGCGGGGCTCACCCTGATCGGCCGGGCCCGCGGCCGGCGCTTTCTCGCCCTTTCCGGCATCGAGCGCATCGTCTTCGATGCCGGAGAGGGCGACGGGGACCGGCCTCAGGGCGAGAGCGTGGGCAGCTCCTTGCCGGTGCGCACGCGATAATCCTCTTCGGCCTGGAGCTTCATCGCCTTGCCGCGCTCCATGTTCTTCTCGCCCTCGCGGATGAGATCGTGGCCGTCGTCGATCATCTCGTTGCCGTCGTCGATCTGCTCGCGACCCTCTTCGATCAGATCGTCGCCCTCCGACCAGCGGTCGCCGATCGCCGCCAGCTCCTGGCCCTGCCCGCGTATCGCGGTGCCCAGGGTGTCCGGCTTGCCGCAGCCGGCGAGCATCAGGACGGAGAAGGCGAGACAGGTGGCGACGCGAACGGAACGGCGACGGGTCATGGGCATCCTTTCGTCCAAGGAGGTATCGGCGCCGTCTCCATGGCGGACGGCACGGTCCGGATAGCAGAAGCCCGTGGCAAACACACGATACACGATGGAAAAAATGTCATCTGCGGCGGCGCCGATCGCGTATGCTGCAGGAGCCTCTCCCATTCGGGGAAGGCCGCATCAGGAGGAAACGATGATCAGTCTCGAACGATTCGCGCCCGGCAAGCGCGGCGGCGTGGCCGCGGTGGCCCTCATTTCCGTCTTCGCACTGGCCGGCTGCGAGACCGCCGGCGACATGATGACCTCGGCCAAGGAGACCGTCACCGGTGCCGTCTCCGGCGAGGAGACGGTCGAGGTGGGCGGGGCACCGATGTATCCGTCGCGCAACATCGTCGAAAACGCGGTGAATTCGAAGGACCACACCACCCTGGTCGCGGCGGTGCAGGCGGCGGACCTCGTCGAGACCCTCGAGAGCCCCGGCCCCTTCACCGTCTTCGCGCCGACCAACGCGGCCTTCGACGCCCTGCCGGCCGGCGCCGTCGACACGCTGCTCGAGCCCGAGAACAAGCCGCAACTGCAGAAGGTGCTCACCTATCACGTGGTGCCGGCCGCGGTCACCTCGGCGGATCTGCGGACGATGATCGTCGACGACGGCGGGCGTCACGCGATCACCACCGTCAGCGGCGGCACGCTCTATGCCAGCCAGCAGGACGGCAAGATCATGATCGAGGACGAGATGGGCCATGTCGGCACGGTGACCATCGCCGACGTCTACCAGTCCAACGGCGTCATCCACGTCATCGACACGGTGATGCTCCCCGAAAACTGAGCGCCCGAACCCGGCGCTGCACGAGGGGCCGGTCGCCGCGGCCGGCCCCTTCCTTTGCCCGTCGCCCCTTTTCATGCCGACCTGCGGCCCGGTCTCGACAGGCCGTACGCCCGTCCGCATAAAGAACCCGTCGGGACGACCACCGGGGCTGTTCCCCCAACCGGGACGATCTCCGGTGTCGGACACCGTACGCACCAGACGAGCAACCCGGGAGGAGCACGTCGCGATGAAGAAGCTCGCCTTTTCGACCGCCTGCGCCCTGTCGACCGCGTGCATCGTCACGCTCGCGTCGTCCGCGGCCCCGCACGCCCAGGAAGCGGCGATCTACAGCGGCCAGGACCGCGTCCATCCGGTCTGGGCCCGCGAGGCCATGGTCGCGGCCCAGGAGGCGGTCGCGGCCCGGATCGGCCTCGACATCCTGCAGAAGGGCGGCAACGCCGTCGACGCCGGTGCGGCCGTGGCGCTGGCCCTGGCCGTCACCCTGCCGCGGGCCGGCAATATCGGCGGCGGCGGCTTCATGCTGGTGCACGATGCGAAGAGCGGCGAGACCAAGGCGATCGACTATCGCGAGCGCGCCACCGCCGCCGCCACCCGCGACATGTACCTCGACGAGGAGGGCAACGCCGACAGCGAGCTCTCGCGCTATCACGGTCTGGCCGTGGGCGTGCCCGGCACCGTGGCCGGCCTTCAGCTCGCCCTCGAGACCTACGGCACGATGACGCTGGCGGAGGTGATCCAGCCGGCGATCGAGCTGGCCGAAAAGGGCATCACCGTCACCGCCGATCTCGCCGACAGCCTCAAGGGCCTCGAGCAGCGGCTCAAGAAGTGGCCCTCGTCGCAGAAGGTCTTCTACAAGGAGGACGGCAGCTTCTACGAGCCCGGCGACACCATCGTCCAGGGCGATCTCGCCGCTACCTTGAAGCGGATCGCCGAAGAGGGCCCCAAGGGCTTCTACGAGGGCGAGACCGCGCAGAAGATCGTCGACGCCGTCACCGGAGCCGGCGGCAACATGACGCTCGAGGATCTGGCGTCCTACGAGCCGGTGATCCGCGAGCCGGTGCACGGCACCTATCGCGGCTACGAGATCGTCTCGATGCCGCCGCCCAGTTCCGGCGGCATCCACATCATCCAGATCCTCAACGTGCTCGAAGGCTATCCCTTGGGCTTCCTCGGCCACAATTCGGCCGAGACCATCCATCTGATGGCCGAGGCGATGAAGCGCGCCTATGCCGACCGTTCGGAATATCTGGGCGATCCCGATTTCGTCGACGTGCCG
>JAGREO010000025.1 GCA_020446525.1 Geminicoccaceae bacterium
GATCACGCCGCACACGAAGTTCACGTGCGAGACCTACATCCTGACGAAGGAGGAGGGCGGTCGTCACACGCCGTTCTTTTCGAACTACCGTCCGCAGTTCTATTTCCGGACGACGGACGTGACGGGTTCGATCAAGCTGCCCGAAGGGACGGAGATGGTGATGCCGGGGGACAATGTGACGATGGAGGTGGAGCTGATCGCGCCCATCGCCATGGAGCAGGGCCTGCGTTTCGCCATTCGTGAAGGCGGCCGGACGGTCGGTGCCGGCGTCGTCGCCAGCATCGCGGACTGAAGACGAGGCCGGCTCTTCGGCCGGGGCTTGTCAGGCGGGCGTCGAGGTTCTAGGAAGGCGCGGCCACGGCCGGCAGGGCCGTGGCCGGCCGGATGTTCGGGCGGCGACGCGCGGCTTCCTTCGATCGGTGCTCGGGCTGATTTTCCGACCGAATGAAATCGAAAACTCGCCCGGTTCCCCGTTTTCTCGCTCTTCCCGGTCGACCCGGTGCACGCATCGGATCGGGAAAGGCGCTAGGAGTGTAGCTCAATTGGCAGAGCACCGGTCTCCAAAACCGGGGGTTGTGGGTTCGAGTCCCTCCACTCCTGCCATCTCGAGGCAATAGACGAACGGAGCGTGGTAGCAGACATGGCGAAGACGTCGCCGGCACAATTCGTTCGCGAGGTGCGCCAGGAACTCTCCAAGGTCACGTGGCCGACGCGGCGCGAGCTGATCTTCACCACCATCAGCGTGCTGGCGATGTCGGCGCTGGCCGCGATCTTCTTCTTTCTGGTGGATCAGGTCATCGCGCTGGGTGTCGAACTGATCCTGGGAATGGGCGGCTGAGGACAGGGTCGATGGCGAAGCGCTGGTACATCATCCACGTCTATTCGGGCTTTGAGAAGAAGGTGCGCGAATCGATCCTCGAGCAGGCCGAGCAGAAGGGCATGACAGATCTCTTCGAGGACGTGCTGGTCCCCGTCGAGGAGGTGCTCGAGGTGCGCCGCGGCAAGAAGGTCAACGCCGAGCGCAAGTTCTTTCCGGGCTACGTCCTGGTCAAGATGGACCTCAACGACGAGACCTGGTCGCTGGTGCGCAACACCGCCAAGGTGACGGGTTTCCTGGGCCCCGGCGGCAAGCCGCAGGCGATCCCCGACGGCGAGGCCGAGCGGATCATGAACCAGGTCCAGGAAGGCATCGAGCATCCCAAGATGTCGGTGATGTTCCTTTCGGGCGAGCGGGTGCGGGTCACCGACGGTCCCTTCAACACCTTCGAGGGGGTGGTCGAGGAGGTCGAGGAGGCCAAGGGCCGGCTCAAGGTCTCGGTCTCGATCTTCGGTCGGGCGACGCCGGTCGAGCTGGAATATTCGCAAGTCGAGAAGATCTGACTTTTCGTGACGAACCGCGGGAGCGTCCGGCACCGGCCGGACGTGTTCGGACCGCGCAACGGAGAAGACCATGGCGAAGAAGGTTCTGGGTTACATCAAGCTTCAGGTACCGGCCGGCAAGGCTAATCCCTCGCCGCCGATCGGCCCGGCGCTGGGCCAGCGCGGCCTGAACATCGTCGAGTTCTGTAAGCAGTTCAACGCCTCGACCCAGGGTATGGAACCGGGCATGCCGATCCCCACGGTGATCACCGCCTATGCCGACAGGACCTTCACCTTCGTCACCAAGACGCCGCCCGCGAGCTACTTCCTGCGCAAGGCGGCCGGGCTTTCCAAAGGCGGTCAGACACCGGGGCGCGAGGTCGCCGGCAAGGTGACGCGCTCGCAGTGCCGTGAGATCGCCGAGCAGAAGATGAAGGATCTCAACGCCAACGACCTCGAAGCTGCGACCAGCATGATCGCCGGCTCGGCCCGGGCGATGGGTCTCGACGTGGTGGAGGGCTGATCGTGGGCAAACGGCTGAACAAGGTCTACGAGGGCCTCGACCGGGAGAAGACGCACACGCTCGACGAAGCGGTGAGCCTGATCAAGGGTGCGGCCGGGGTGAAGTTCGACGAGACGATCGAGATCGCCCTCAATCTGGGTGTCGACCCCCGGCATGCCGACCAGATGGTGCGCGGATCGGTCAATCTGCCCAACGGCACCGGCAAGACGCTGCGGGTGGCGGTGTTCGCCAAGGGCGACAAGGCGGACGAGGCGACCAGCGCCGGGGCCGACGTGGTCGGCGCCGACGATCTGGCGGAGAAGGTGCAGGCTGGGCAGATCGACTTCGATCGGGTGATCGCCACACCGGACATGATGCCGGTGGTCGGCCGCCTCGGGCGTATCCTCGGCCCGCGCGGGCTGATGCCCAACCCCAAGCTGGGCACGGTGACGGCCGACGTGGCCGCTGCCGTCGAGGCGGCCAAGGGCGGGCAGGTGCAGTTCCGCGTCGAGAAGGCGGGCATCGTCCATGCCGGCATCGGCAAGGCGAGCTTCGAGGCGGACAAGCTGGTCGAGAACGCACGGGCGTTCGTCGAGGCGATCGGCCGCGCCAAGCCCACGGGTGCAAAGGGCACCTACTTCAAGAGAGCCCATCTGAGTTCGACGATGGGTCCGGGGATCAAGCTCGACGTCGCCAGCCTGACGGCCGGCGCGTCGGCGCAAGCGGCCGAGTGAGCCGCGCCTAACTGGTGTCGGCGAAAAAGATGTTGCGTTGCGGTTTGCGGTGACTATGGTGCGCGATCTCGACATAGAGACGCTGCGTACCCGCCTCCAGCCGGCCCGCCTTATCGAGGTCCGGCCGGTCCGGCGCGTTTTGCCGTGCTCGCGCCCGTGACATCTTGAGCAGTTTGGAGGCAATCCGTGCTTCGAGGCGAGAAGACGAAGATCATCGACGATCTTCACGAAGTGTTCACCACCAGCGGCGTGGTGGTGGTGACGCATTTTTCGGGCATGAGCGTGCCCGAGGTGACCGGTCTGCGCAGTGAGATGCGCAATGCGGGCGCGCGTTTTCGAGTAACCAAGAACAGCCTGGCGAAGCGCGCCGCCAAGGGCACCGCCTTCGAGATTCTCGACGGGCTGTTCGATGGGCCGACGGCGATTGCGTTCTCGGCCGATCCGGTGGCGGCACCCAGGGTACTCTCGGGTTTCGTCAAGAAGAACGAGAAGCTCAAGATCGTCGGCGCCGGTCTCGACGGTGCGCTCCTGAACGAGGTACAGGTCAAGGCGCTGGCCGACCTGCCGTCGCTCGACGAGTTGCGCGCCAAGATCATCTCGCTGATCAACACCCCGGCCAGCCGCATGGTCGGGCTGTTGCAGGCGCCGGGTGCGCAACTGGCGCGCGTGTTGCAGGCGCACGCCGCACAAGACCAATCATAATCGGTTTCGTTGGGGATCCGGCCTGCGGGCCGTCGTCGTTTACGCGTTGGAGGAAGACATGGCGAACCTGGAACAGATCGTTGAAGACCTTTCGAGCCTGACGGTGCTCGAGGCGGCCGAGCTCTCCAAGATGCTCGAGG
>JAGREO010000237.1 GCA_020446525.1 Geminicoccaceae bacterium
AAGCCCAGCCAGGACCGCACCACCCAATCGGCGCAGGCGAAGGCGCCCGGCGAGCTGACGGCGGCGACCAGCCACCAGACGATCAGCACGATCCCCGCCACCAGCGCATGGCCGGTGATGCGGGTCAGGATCGAGGTGATGGCGGCAAGGGGCAGGCGGTAAACCTGCAGATGGGGTGACAGTGGCCGGTTGCCCCGGTTGACGTCAGCCATGATGCGCTCTCCTGCGTTCAGGGGCCCTCTGCGCGTCGGCTGGCGGCGAGGGCTGGCCGGAAATTTCGATTTGCTTCTAGTCGTTTTCTGGCATCTGTCACGGAGGGATTCCAGACGAAAGGCGGAACCTTACCGATTTTCGGCATTTGTGATCACGCATTTGCGTCCTGTGATCACAGCCTGCGCCATGGTGGCGGTATCAGGCCGGACTCAAGTAAAAGACTCAATGAACCTCTTCCAGAACCCGGCTCATCTGGCTGCTGAAGGTCATGTAAATCACCATGTCCTCGCCCTCGATCGGGACCGAGGTCAACAGCAGCGACATCATGCCGCTGCCCGGCGGCTTGACGCTGAACAGCGTCATCTCCTGCACCATGCCGCCGGCGTCGCGCCGTTGCAGGATGGTCGCGCAGGCCGAGAAGCCGCCGTGAAACAGCACCGGCAACTTGCCCATCACATCGCCATAGCGGGCCTCGGCGTCCGCGACAAAGGGCGTCGTGGCGCGGTAGAACTCCGGATATTCCCCCTTGAGAAAATGCGCCTTGGCCGTCTCAAGCGTCGGCACCGGCGCGACACCGTTCAGCGCACAGGGCGGCGCGGGATCCGCTGCGGCAGCGGCCCCGACCTGCGCGCCCATGAATGCCGCCGCCAGCAGCAATGACGCTGTGATCACCAAACCCCGGCTCATTGCTGGCCAAGCTTCATCTCGGGGTGATATTCGGCCTCGATCTCTTTGGTGACGGCCTGCGCGCAGCGCATCACGCCGCGCGCCGCGTCAAATGCCATGCTGGGGCTGCCATGCAATTCCCAGCCCCTGGACAGCGCCAGACTGACCTTGTGGCAAAAGGCCGAAGTGTCGTCCTCGGTCAGCAAGCGATAGATTTTCGGCATATTGCGCCCCTTTGATCAGGCCCCGAAGGGGTTATAGCCCAGCCATGCGTGGATCAGCCCCAGGACCAGCAGCACCACCACGGCACCGACCGCTGCTATGATCTCCTTGCGGACCGGCACCTGACCCGAGGGCGGCACCCAGTCCGGCACCGCGCGGTTGATCACCACCATCTGGACCAGCGCCCAGACCCCCAGCCCGCCAAACAGGATGAATGAGGGCAGATCGCCATTCGGCAGCAGATGCGCAAAGGCCCAAAGCGCGAAACCGGTCAGTTGCGGGTGGCGCAGGTAATGGGTGATGCGCGTCTTCATGCCATCGGCGGCGTAAAGATAGACGGCCAGCAGCACCAGCAGGTTGTTGATGCCCTTGAGCGGCGCCGACGCCCCCCACCAATAGGGGCCATCGCTCATCCGGTAGCCGATGACCATCAGCACCACCGACACCACCAGCAGGCCGGCAACGCCGCCCCGCCCGATGCGCTGGCGCAAGCCCGGCGCGATGCGTTTGAGCAGATGCGCCGCCCACCAAAGCGCGACGCCAAGGATCAGAATGAACATCTGGCCAGTCCCTTGCTGGATGTCGGTCGCCGCTACCTTGTCACTGCGCGGCGCGCGAGGCAATCACCTCGGCCAGGGCCAGGGTGGCGCGGGCGGTCTCGACATGCAGGTTCTCGACGATGCGGCCGTCGAGCACCGCCACCCCGCGGCCCTCGGCCTCGGCCTCGGCGAAGGCGGCGATCTGCCGCCGGGCGAGGTCGATCTCGCCGGCCGAGGGGCCGAAGACGGTGTTGGCCGGGCCGATCTGCGCCGGGTGGATCAGGGTCTTGCCGTCGAAGCCGAGATCGCGGCCCTGCCGGCAGGATCGTGCGAAACCCTCCGCATCGTCCAGATCGAGGTGCACGCCGTCGACGATGTCGATGCCGGCCGCGCGCGCCGCCAGCAGGCAAAAGGCGAGCGAAGGCAGCATGGGCGCACGATCGGCCGTGTGCCGTGCCCGCAAATCCTTGGTCAGATCCGAGGTGCCCATGACGAGACAGGCGACGCGGGGATGATCGGCGATCTCCTCGACCCGCAGCACGCCGCGCGGGGTCTCGATCATGCACCAGATCGGCAGGTCCGCCGCACTACCGGCGCCGTCCAGCACGCCTGCCGCTTGGTCGACCTGTTCGGCACTCTCGACCTTGGGCAGCAGGATCGCGTCGGCTCCGGCGCGCGCCATCCCCGTCAAATCCGCCCGGCCCCACTTCGTCTCGAGCCCGTTGACCCGCACCACGAGCTCGCGGCGGCCGTACGCCGATCGATCCTCCAGAGTGCGGGCGATCGTCCGACGCCCCTCCTCCTTGGCGTCGACGGCGACGGCATCCTCGAGGTCGAGGATCAGGCCGTCCGCCGGAAGCGAACGCCCCTTGGCCAGGGCGCGAGGGTTCGAGCCCGGCATGTAGAGGATGCTGCGGCGCGGCCGCTGCGCTTGCTGCATTGCAAAAATCTCCCGTGGTCGGAGGCCCTGATAGCTCTCGCTCACGGCCGACGGAAGGGGCTCGATGTCGCGCGCGTGCAGTTCAGAAGATCCGGAACTCCGCCTGAGCGGTCAACGGCACACCATAGCCGCGCCAGTCGGGTCGGCGCACCGCCGGTGCCGACGTATGCATGTACACCTTCTGCATGGCGAGGCAGGCTGCGACGGCATCGAGACCGTCGTCCCGCGCACCGCCATCGGGCGTCCATTCCCGCATTTCCTCGACGAAGGGCGATGCGAGCACCCGCTCGTGGACGTGCAGCTTTCCGGCGGCCAGAACGACATCGAACACGTCGAGAATACGAGCCGTCTTGCTCTTCGACGACCGTTCCTCGCGAACCTGCACCGGCATGCCGCCGAGTTTCGCCTCACGCTTGGCGAGGCCCGGCAGAAAGCGGCCCAATCCGTTGTTTTCGATGAACAAGCTCCGCTGCTCGTTGCGCATGGCGAAAGAGAGAGCCTGACGACAGAGTTGCGTCGCCTCGTCCGTTTCGTCGAGTTTCGTCGGATCGAAGGTCATGTAGGCGATATCGTGCAGCCAGTAGCGGCTCTCCCTGTCGGTGAAGACGCAGGCGACCACACTGGCATCGCCGGTGCCGGGACGGCCATAAGCCGGGTCCCACCAGCAGCACGAGCCGACCATCCGGTTGCCTTCGATGTGCAGCTGCATCTGGTCGGCGGCGTAGGTCACCTCGAATTCGCCGGAATAGCGACGCAAGCGTTGCGGATCGAGGCGAATGTCGCGGTTGTGCGTCGGCGTGAGCATCATCTGGCTGCGGAAGCGCGCCGGGCCGACGTCGCTCTTCATGCGCTCGATCACCTCGTCGGTGAACCGCTCGGGCCACGCACTGATGCCGTGTGCGTCCCGCACGGGCACGACCAGTCGCGTATAGCCCGCCAGCAGGGGTCGTTCCTCGCTGGCTTCCGCACGAGGCTGATCGGCATAAATCGAATAGTAGCTGTGCGGTGTGCCGACGAAGATCTGGGTTCCGTCGGGCACGAGGATGAAGTTCAGCTCGGCCAGACGCTCGCGCAGGTCACGGCGCTTTTCCGCGGTGTCCGCCGTGTTGGGCACTTCGACGTCGTCACAGATGATGACGTCGGCACGACTGCCGGTGAGATTGCCCTGGATGCCGCGGCCGAGCACCGAAGGATCGCGCTGCGCGAGCGATCGCTGCACGGTGAAGCTGTCGCTCGCCCACTGGTCGCGGCCCTTGTTAGGCAGAACGTGTCCGGCTCGGGGGTGCAGTTCCAGGATCGTCCGGATGTTGCGGGTCATCTTGGTCGCCAGCCGGTGTTCGGCCGAGACAACCATGATGCGCAGATCGGGATTGCGGCACAGCAACCACGCCGCATAGAGACCCACGAGCGTGGATTTGCCGGCGTCACGAAAGACCATCAGCAACAGACGTGGGTCCTTATCGGCCCAGCGGTCGGCGAGCCAGCCGGCGATGCGATCGTGCAGCTGGGGCGTGCCCCTACCCTGCACCGTGTTCCATTGATCCACGAAAGACGCGAAGTCGGGCACCGGGACCGCCGAGTCGACGATCGTGTCCGGCGGCGGACCGGTGCGTGAGGAGATATTCGTCATCGATCATCAACCGAGCAGCGAGCGACGGCTGCCGCCGCCGGAGACGAGACCGGAAATCGAACTCGTGAAATCCAGCAGATTGCGACGCCGGTTCTCGCTCGCGCGCGCGCGGATCTCGTCGATACCGGCCGCTGCACGGCGACGGGCGCCCCCTATCTCGTCGGTCGTGTCGCGCTCGAGCCCGCGCACGACGGCATCGATCGACCCCCCGGTGGCGCCGGTTCCGCCGGCACCGGCCCGCGCACGCAAGGCGGCGACGCGGCGACGCAAGGCGTCGCGCTCGGCCCGCTCGATCCGTGCCGTTTGGTCGGCCAGGGCGGCGATACGCGTGTCGCGCTCGTCCTTCAGCCGCTTGTCCTCATTGCGTTGAGCCTGCTGACTAAGCGCCAGGTCGAGACCCACGGAGGCGATGTTGCTCAATCCAGCCATCAGGAATTCACCTTCATTTCGGTGGTGACACAGAGCAGCGAGAAGGCCTTCGGCTCGCGCTGCACGATTTTCCAGGGAGCGGCGGCAAAACCGCGACGCCAACCATAGGCTCGCTGGCGAATGTCGCCGCTCAAGGGTCCGGTCGCCGCGTCGCGGTCGACGAGACGCTCGAGCCCGCGGCCGGCGTCGGCCTCGAGGTGCGCCGTGTCGAGGACGCGAAAGGTCAGCCGAACCGGGCGGTAGAGGGGGTCGAGGTCGCTGCCCTGGCCGCTGCCACGCGCCACCGACAGAGCTTCGATCCGATGCGTGAATGGCAACCCTACGGCGACCATCGATGCCGGATGCGAAAGCTCTATGTCCGCCGCGTCGAGCACCCTCTCGTCGAGCAGATCGCTGTCGGCCAAGACCATCACGGTGGCACCCGCCAGTTCCGGTACGGCGTCGAAGGTCGTCGACGGCGCGTCGGCACGGCGTGTGACGGTGCAATCGAGATGCAGTTCGTCATCCCACACCTCGAGCATGGTGCCGCCGGAGCGCTCGACGAGAAACGTCAGACGGCCGTTTTCCGCCATCACGGCACGCCAGGCGCCTTCGGTCTCGTGTAGAGACCATGCGACGATGTTTGCGTTGCGGTCGATGGTGACGGTGGCGAGCCGCCCGTCACCGCGGACGATGGCGATGAGCCGGCGCAGCGGGTCGAACGCCATGTCGACCGGATCGCGCATCAGGTGGCGCGAGAGAATGGCGATGTCGGGCGCCTGAAAAGCCTGCTCGGTATCGGTGAAGAGGAATTCGCGCAGATCGCGGCCGGTGGCGCCGACGAACATGGTCGCTCCGTCCACTTCGAGGGCCGACACCTGACGGTCCACCGGCGAGCCGATATTGGTCTGCAGGTCGACTTGGATATTCGCTGGCGTCAGCGGCGTACCAGAGACGATCCATTCGCCGCGGCTGGTGAGCACCTGCAGGCGTCGGCCGGGCACGAGCTGGCGAATGTGGTGCAGTCCGTCGGCACGCAGCCTGAAGGTGATCGCCTGATCGTCCAGGCCTTCGCCGGTTTCGAAGTCGAACGGCCGGCCGGTCCGCGAGAACCACAGCCTGTCGGGCGCGTCGTGGTTGCCGCCCAGGACCAGGCGATCCTGATGCTGGGTGACGGCCACGGGCCAGCCGCGTGCCGCGCCGAACATCTGCTCGTCCCAGTCCCGGGTCGTCCTGCCGTCGACGAGCGGCTGCAGAACGAGACCTTCGGCGAAAGCTGGGTCCGCACCGAGATTGACGATGCGGATTTCCCGCTGCCGGATGCGGACGATCGAACCCAGATGCCCAGCCCTGAAGACCGGTGCCGAGGCACGCAGCTCGACCGGGAGACCGGCCGGCACGATGGCTTCGGGCGAACGGCCCGCGGCCACCGCCTGCAGCGCGACCTCGTGGCCGACGAACCGTGCATAGGGTTGCAGGCTCGCCGGCCCGAGCGTCTCGTCGTCGCTGGTGTCGAAGGTCCAGCGCTGGAGCGCCCAAATGCCGTCGTCGCCGCTTCGGATCAGCCGCGGCTCGACCGCCGGATGGCACACGAGAATGGCGCGATCGATGCGCGTCCAGGTGATCTCGTGGAGCTGATCGGTACTCCAGGGCGTGACGACACCCTGCTGGACGACCACATCGTCGCGCACGACCGACAGGGAGAACGGACCGAGCACCAGAATGTCGCCGCCGCTCCGGTCGTCGAAGGGGAGCAGCCGTGCGGCGCCGTCGATCTTCGCCAGCAGCCTGCTGCCCGGCCGGCGGACGACGCCGCCGCTGGTCTTGACGACGACGTTGCGCAGGGCGGCCGCACCCTCGTCATAGGCTCGCACATCGATCCGACCGTACAATTCCGGATCGAGCTCGCCGGAGGTGAAGCTGGTCTTGGTGAGAAAGAGCTGGGTCATCACCCCCTCGCCCGGATCAGAGTGAAATCCTCCACCGCCTGCGGTGTCATCTGCTGGCTGTCGACGAGACGGGCGAGCTTGACCTCCGCCTGTGCGAGCTTGTGCAGCATGTCGGCGCGCGACGTGCTCTCGGTGACCGGAATGCAGAATTCGGCCGCCAGTCTGGCGACGAGCACCTGAACGAAGTGCGGCGGAAACGCGGAAGTGGCGGGCCGGCGCTGATAGGTGAGCACCACCGGCTCGACGTCGCTCAAGAGGCGATCGCCCTGGATACGGTAGACGACGCCTCGTGCGCGGCCGGCACTACCGGCCGAGAGGGTGCGCAGCAGATCCGCCGGCAACGCATAAGCGTGCGCGAAATCGGCGGTCGGCGGCACGGTGTCGGGCACGAGTGCCGCTTGAGCGGTGCTGAACGCCCAGGGATGCGCCACCAGCAAGCCTTCGACGACGGCCTCGTAGAGCCGCCCCGCGATCTCGGCTTCGGCCGACGGATCGTCGAAACCGGCGATCGGCGCGGCACCGATCTTGAGCAACGCCATCGAGCAGATATCGACATCGGTGAGGGACATGGAACTGGTTCTTTCCGGTTGACGAGAAGCTCGCTCGAGTTACGGGGACGGCTCTCGACCCTTCACACCGGCAGGTCGAGACGACGATGCGTGAGAGCCGGACGATCGGCACCGCGGCCGGCCGTACGACACGCAGGGTCGATCGTCCTCGTATGGCGGATCGTCGGAGTCGCCGTTCGGGGCCGGCCGCGATGGACCGGCCCCGATCGTCGTCGGCCGCGTCAGTCGCTGTCGATGCTGCCGAACGCGGTGACGTTCGAGACGTCGACGCCGGCGGCGTCGTTGCTGACGACCACCATGACGCCGTGTGCCGGCGCGGTGCCGATGCCGGTGTTCACGAACAGGAAGTCACCGACACGCAGCATCGTCGCCGCCTCGTCGAAGTAACCGGCATTGTCGACGGTGGCGACGAGGTCGGTCGTACGGTAATGCCAGAGCGTGAAGCCGTTGGCGTAGGAAAGCGCGCTCAGGCCGGACGTTGTGTAAGCCATGGTTCAGGACTCCTGGCAGAAGATCTTGATGACGCCCTTCTTGTCGATCAGTGCGGCGCCCTGCGAAATCGAGTTGGCGACGAAGTGCGAGGCGCGATCACCGTGCCAGGTGATGTCGGCGTGCACGTCCCGACCGACGGCGTGACCGACCGCGCTCTTGTGGTACCAGAAGCACTCGCGCTCCCCCTGGGCCGACGGCAGACCCGAATGCGGGATCCAGATCGTGCCGAGCCAGGTCTTGGCCTGCGTGCCGCGCCAGGGGAGCTGCTCGTCGCCGACGAAGTCGGCGCTGGCGAACTCCTGCAGGCCGAGCAGATCGGACCACTGCCTCCAGCCGATGACGGCATAGCGCTGGCCGTCGTCCGGAACGTCCATGGAGCCGAGCATCTCGAAAGCCTGGAGAACTTTGTCCTTGGTGAGACCGGTCCCGTTCGCTTCGATGAGATTGGTCGTGCCCTGCATCGCCGCGATGATCAGTTCATCGGTCTTGCGCCCGAGCGCGAAGGCGCCGGCATTGGCCAGGATCTGACGCTCGTCGAGATTGGTCTTGAGCTCGTCGAGCTGGTCCACCCAGTCGCCGGCGTAGAAATCCTCGAGCTGGGCTTCGACGGCCGAGAACTCGGCGTCCATCACCGGCACCATGCCGTGCCGGGACTTGGTGCTGGCACTTCCCTTGCCGACGGTCTGGAAGACCGTGGAGCTGCCGCGCACCGCATTCTTGACCCGCACGGTGTTGCGCAGCTTGCTGCCCTGGCGCTGGTAGGCTTCGTGGACCTCGCGCTCGAATTGCTTGGCGAAGGCCTGGTCGATCGTCGTGGACATGCTGCCACTCACTTTCGATTAAAGGAGGTGTGGAGGTGATGAGGGCGGTCGCTTGTCCGGACGAACACCCGCGTCGGCGAGCACCGGCAGTCATCACTGGCGATGGTCACGGGTAGCGAAGTGTTTCCGGGGCGGCCGCACCCGATGGAGATGCGCGTCGAAGCGGATCCCTAGCGGGTTGGCTTCAGGACGCGCGCCGCGTCACCCTTGATAGAGTCGGCGGAAGCCGTCGGTGACGCGGGAAACGAAATCCGGATCGCGGTCGCGCCAGTAGCGCGGGTCGGCGATCATCTGGTTGAGCTGCGCCTGCGACACGGCGAGCGAATCGCCCGTGCCGTCGGCGAGGAGTTCGGGTTCTTGGCGCTTCATCATCTCGTAGAGCGCGCAGACACCCTCGAAACTCGAACCGAGCACATCGGCGATCTCGGGTCGCAGGCGGCTATCGGCCCAGCGTCGCATCTGGCCCGAGAGACGTGCGTAGCGTTCCTCGCCCCCGAAATGCTCCACCAGACGATGCTTTTCGCGCGATGCCTCGATATCGCCCAGAGCGTTTTCGAGGGTCGGCAACAGACGGCTCGCCGCGAGATCGTAGACGAGTTGCGCCTGTTTCTGGTTGAACCCGGCCTCGTGCAGTGCCTGCGTGACCTCGGGATCGACCGTCAGCAACGGATGCGGCGGCTCGATTGCATAACCGTCGGGCGATGAGGGTCGGCCGACGGCCTCGAACAGCCGGTCCCAGCCCTCGGCGTCGTCTTCGTCGGGCAAGACCAGCGAACGGTCCAGCTTGTGCTCGAGTGCCACGTAGGACGCGATCAGCGCGTCGGTACGGATGGTGCCCTGGGTGTCGTCCCAAAATTCCTCCGGCAGGTCGGCCGGACGCGTCGGCGCGAGCGTCTGGGCGTCTTGCTCGATGTCCGTCGCAGGAGCGGCATCGATCTCGCTCGAACATTCGGGTGTGAAATCGTCGTTCATCTTCCGGTTCCGTCGATTGTCTCGTTCGGTTGGGCGGCGCGCGGACGCGCCAGCCGCTCGATCAGCGCCACCACGGCGCGTGCTCCTTCGGCGTGACGCAACTCCGCATCACTCGCCGTGGGCGCGAACCGCCTCTCGATGAAAAGTCGCTTCAGATGCGCCAGAACGAAGCCGCCGTCGGGGCCGTCGAAAACCGACTCGAATGCCCTTTCGATCCTGAGGTCCGGGGTCTCCGGCGGCTTCGGTTCCACGAACCAGTCCCATCCCGAGACGCTCAAGTGCCGTCTCCCGCCAGGGCCTGCATCAGGACCTGCTCGGGCACGTCCGAATGCGTCGCTACCAGCGTCCGTGGCACACCGAGTTGCTCGGCCAGCCAGCGCACCGTGGCGGGAACGTCGATGGCACCCACGTCGGACTTGGCGAGACCCGTCACGGTCTCGAGCCAGAGTGCCACGTTGCGGACCTCTTCGCGGGCCTGCGCACGCGCCAGGGGTGAACGGTACTGCAGCTCGACCGTCGAGCCGTCGACCGAGAACGGTGGAATGTCGCCACGGCGGGCCAACAGAGCCACGGCGCGGCGTAGCAGCGGCGTCAACAACTCGGCTTGCAGCCGGCCGTAGATCGCGCCCAGAAGACGCGCCGTCTCGGCGCTGCGCTCGAGCACTTCCGTAGCCGTCATCCTCGGTCCGGCGATCGGCCCCAGCCGGTCGGTCAGGAGCGTGCGGCGGATGTTCGCACGCAGATCGTCGAGGACCAGTTGCGAGACGTCGAGCCTGCCGGGCGACTGCAACGGTGTGAGGCCCGAGGACCCGGCCGCCTTGGGAATGATGCTGCCCGGCGCAAGACGGATGTTGGAGGGATTGAGCACCCCGTCGTCTTCGGCGAGCCAGATGCCGGTCACCGCCAGCGACGCGTTCTTCAGGATCAACTCGACCACCTTGTTGGCGGTACGGACGTCGGGAAGTGCGCTCATCATCGGGGAGCGGCCGTAGAGCTCGCCCGCACCTTTGAGCCAGCGAAAGGTGATGAAGGGAGAGCCCTCGAACGTGCCGCGGGCGAGCTCGAGCGGACCCGAAATGCCCGGAAGCTCGTCGACGAAGGCGACGTAGCGTTTGGCGTCCGGATCACCGAGAACGGCTTCGACGAGACGCAGGTTCGTCGTTCGGGCGTCGCCCGCGGCACGCTCTACCCTCCTCCAGTCGCACGCTTCGGGAAAACGGCGGGCGAGAGCGGCGAGCGCGATGGTCGTCGCGCGGAACTGGTTGCGGACCCCGCCATTGGCGTCACCGTCGACGAACATCTCCGAAGTCGGCACCGCGGTGAAGCGGAAGGCCGAAGCCTCGCCCATCGGCGCCTCTTCGAAGGAAAGCGTGGCGGTACCGACCGTCACGAGATCGAGCAGGCACTGATGCATCTCGACGGCGAAATTGGATCGATCCAGATGCCCCTGGATCCGCCGTGCCGCGGTATCGAGCAGGTCCGCCAAACGTTCGCGGTCGAGCGGGTCGACATCGTCGCCGGGTGCCAGACCGAACCAGCGCGACCAGGGCGGCGTCAGCTCGGCCAGAAGACTGGCGGCGAGTTGTTCCACCCCGTCGACCGCAGTGCCGTCGTAGAGGTCACGCGTCTGATCACCGATCGCAGCCCGTCCCGAGGCCAATCCGTGTGCACGGCTCGGTTGCGCGTGCGCGAAACACTCGCTCCAGATCGATTCCCAGGGGGCGCGCCGATCGCGCGCGAGCGCATAGGCTCGCCGGACGGGCTGCAACTGATCTTCGGCCATGAGGCTCTCCACGAAAATCTTCGATGTCTGATCGCTTGGATTATATTCCTATATCTGGGCCGAGTCAAGCCTTTTGCTCGGAAAATGCGAAAGGGTCCGAAACAAATGCAACGGCGTGAAACCGCCCGACCGCAGCGCAAGAGCCTGCTTCACCAGCTCGACACAGGTCAGAGGGCGCAATCTCCAAGGCCGGTTCGGCCGCTGGTGCGTGCAGGGGTCGCAGCGCAGGCGGATGGACGAGCCTCCGACGGCGGCGAGTGCGGCCTGCAACAGGCTGCAGTCCACCGCACACAGGTCGGGGACTCCCGGACCCACGCTCATCGGGTCGACGATGCGCCAACCGCTCTCGCGACGTGACACCAGGAAAACGTGGCGGAAACCCGGCGCCAGCCAGCGAAAAATCCCGCGATCGGGACGATGTTCGAAGACTACCAAGAGTTCCATAAACCCTGTACACTCCGTCCTCGGCCGTTCGATGCGAACGTGCTGGGCGAACCAATTCTGGCTTATTTTCTTATCATAAGATTAATTGCCCAGCAACGCCCATTGTCGCCCGGCCGGAAAAAAGGGGGTCGCCACATGCTTTCTCACGAACAGGTCTGGCAGGGAATCGACCGGCTGGCGCTGCGCAATCAAATGTCACCTTCCGGTTTGGCCAAGCGTGCGGGTCTCGACCCGACTACGTTCAACAAGAGCAAGCGCATCACCAAGGAAGGCAAGCTGCGCTGGCCGAGCACGGAAAGCGTTGCGAAGGTGCTCGACGCCACCAGGACGCCGATGCGCGATTTCGTTCGCCTGATCGACGGCGAGACCGACTTCGATCAGCCGGTGGTGCGCTCACCCCGCCTGCGGTTCACGCGGCTGGGCGCGCTCGGCGAAGCCGCGTCGACCGACGCCGCCGGCTTTCCTTCGGGAAATGGGTGGGAAGAGATCGACGTCCCGCTCATCGACGAGCCCAATTGCTATGTGATCGAGCTCGATCGCGACGTCGGTCCCCCGACCTATCGCAGCGGTGATCTGCTCGTCGTTTCTCCAGCGAGCGGTATTCGTCGGGGCGATCGCGTCGTCGCGCGCCTGAGCGAAGGCGATCTCGTGCTCGGCACGATGCTGCGGCGAACGACCAGCAGGATCACCATCGCACGCTTCGACGGTGCGGACCAGGAACAGGGCATCGAAGTGGCCGACCTTGTCTGGATGGTGCGCATCGTCTGGGTGAGCCAGTAGGCGCAACTCGCCGAGCCGACCGGCCAGCGCCTCGCCGCGGCGGGCGCCAGCGTGCTGCCTCTGCTCGTCCTTTCCCCGCCTCTTTCGGCAAAAAAAGAGGGCCACCGGTAAGGTGGCCCCGAGCCAGGGAGGCATCACAACGTCAGGGAGGAAAGCAGAGCCTCGTTCTCGCGGGCCTCTTTGGTCCGGGGAGCATGCTCTGCTGCCATCGAACATAGCGTGCCCGCGTTAACATTCGGTAAACGCGCGACGGCGAAAGATCGTGGGGTTCGAGCCGGTGCCGAAACCAAAAGGGGCGCGCCGGTTCGACGCGCCCCTCCCGCCGGTCGATGTTCGGCCGCGCCTACTCCGCGAAGCGGATTTCGACGCGCCTGTTCTGCGGCTCGCGGACGCCGTCGGCCGTGGGCACGCGCAGTTGGGTCTCGCCGAACCACTGCACGTCCAGAACTGCGGGATCGATGCCGCGCGCCTCAAGGGCCTGCGAGACGGTCTGCGCCCGCCGTTCCGAGAGCTTCAGGTTGTAATCCGCCGCTCCCGAAGTGTCGGCATGGCCGGCCAGCACGATCCGCGGGATCTTCCCGCCCTCGAACGCCTCGACGACCTCGTCGACGATGGTCTGCCCGACCGGGGTCAGCTCCGCCTCGTCCCAGGCAAAGAAAATCACATAGGTCTCGTCGATGTCGCTCGCCAGCGCGTCGTCGATCTCCGCCATTGCCGCTTCGAACGCCGCCTTGCAGCGCGCGATGTCGTCGACGTCGTTCTCCTCTTCCTGCTCAAGCCAGCAGTCGAACGCGGTCTGCGCACGCGCCGAGGCGAGCGGCGCCTTGCGCCGCGCATCGTTGGCGAATGCTTCCATCATGCGCGCGCGGGCGGCGGTCAGTTCGTCGACCTGCTCGGGCGACAATTCACGCAACGAGACCATATCCGGCTGCACGTTGAGCCCCTTGGCCGACTCCACGGCCTTGCGGGCGAAGTGATCGGCATCGGTCCAGTCGAAAGCCTCGTATTCCTCTTCCTGCAGATCCAGATAGCCGCTGCGCAGCCCCCAGGAAAACCCGGAGCCCTGTGGCGTCATCGCCCGCACGGCGTCGAGGTCCCAATGATAGAGGTCGTGATCGTCCATGGCGTCCGGATCGAGCGCCGCGCAACTTGCCACGAACGCACAAAGCGCCCCCGTCGTCAGCAACTTCGCGCCTTTCCGCATCGCCCACATCCCTCGCGTTTTCATCGTGCGAACCAACTACCGCCGAATCCACCGGCGATGCGGCACATCGCGCGAAGCAGCCTCGTGGCGGGCTGGATAACAGGCGAAAGCAATCGGGGAATCAAGGGAATTCTAGGACGCCTGCGGCTTTACGCGGCGTCTGTGGCGAAGCACCAACGTGACGATGAACGGGAGATTTCCACCACCGCTATTTCGATTGATGGTTGTACGAGGTGCGTGCGGCGAATGCGCCGCGCGTCGCCTCGAGGGCGGCGCTCAGCTCCGCGAGGCACTCGGCACTGGGCGGAGCGTGTTCCGCGGTCTGCGCGAGCCGACCGACCCGCACCGCCCCGAGGTTCAAGCTGGCTCCTTTGAGAGCATGGGCGGCACCGGACCAGTCCCGCCCATCGGTGAGACGGGCTCGCATTTCCACGAGATGCTCGGCGGCGACCCGCAGATAGAGGTCGACGAAATCCGCCTCGAGCTCGATATCACCGTCTACGATATCGGCGAGACGGCTCGGGTCCAACAGATCGCCGCTCGTGTCGCTCATCGTCATCCGGTTCTCCACAGCCGCATCATATAGCTATCCGGTAGAACATATCGTTTGCAATAAAACCATCAAGCGACATGTGACACGCGAATCCGGGCGCGGCGATTGTCAGGCTTTCACCATCCGTGGCAGACTGCACGATGATCGCCGGCACGATTGGGATGTTCACGAGCGATCTGAACGAGGAAGGGTCTTCGAGCATGACAGCCGCTCCGACCGCCGGCGCCAACGACGATGTGGCCGCCGCTCACGGCACGCCGACGAAGCTGAGGTTCGATCGCCCCGGTCGACTCGACGGCCATGCGGCGCTGATCTACACCATGATGCTGATGTCGGTGGCCGAGGGACAGATTTCGGACGCCGAACTTGCGGTCATGGGTCGGCTCGTCGAAACGCTGCCGGTCTTCGACACGTTCGACCGCAGCCGCGTGCTGGCGATCGGTGAGGAATGCACCGAACTTCTCCGGCGCGACGACGGGCTCGACATTGCCATGGATCGAATTGCCGCAGCACTCGGCCAGGGTCTCCGGGAGACCGCCTACCTGCTCGCCTGCGACGTCGTCGCGGCGGATGGCAGCGCGGTGCAGGATGAACTGAGGCTGCTGGAGATGCTGCGCCACACCCTCGGCGTCGACCGCCTCACCGCCGCCGCGATCGAAAAAGCGGCACAGGTCCGGCATCGTACCGCGTGAGAGCAGCGCCGAGTCGAGCCGCGAGCGCCGCGATGCTGTTGAGCAACGCGCATGCCGCCTCGATCGACGCTGCCGTGATCGAGGCCGGAACACCCGGCACCGTCCTGATGGAGCATGCGGGCCGCGCCGTGACGCGTGAGATCACGCGCCGCTTCGCGCCCGGCCGGTGCATCGTTCTCTGCGGACCGGGCAACAATGGCGGCGACGGCTGGGTGGTCGCACGCCGGCTGCACTCGGCCGGCTGGCCCGCGGTTTGTGCGACCGACCCGAGTTGGTCGCCCACGGGTGACGCGGGTGCCGCGCGCAGGCGCTACGACGGTCCGGTCGTCGACCTCCATGCCGTACGACCCCAGGAGTTCGATCTGGCCATCGACGCCCTTTTCGGCGCCGGTCTCACGCGCCCCTTGGACGAACCGGTCACCGGTGCGTTGCGTGCACTCGAATCGGCGGGCACGCCGATTGTGGCCGTTGACGTGCCATCGGGCGTCGACGGCACGAACGGTGACGTGCTCGGCTTTGCGCCGCACGCCGCCCTGACGATCACATTTGGTAGCCTGAAGATCGCCCACGCTCTCGCACCCGCGCGTGCGTATTGCGGCGACGTCGTCTGCCGCGCTATCGGCATCGCTCGCCGGCATTACGACGCGCTACAGGATTGTCCGCTGCACGATCAGCCGGCCATATGGCTCGACGCCTGGCCCGAAGATCGCGCGCAGGACAACAAATATGATCGCGGCCACGTGGTCGTGCTGGGTGGGCCGACTTCCATGACGGGGGCCGCCTGCATGGCCGCACGGGCCGCCGAGCATGCGGGCGCCGGCCTCGTCACGATCGCCTGCGATGCAGCTAGCCTGCCGATCTACGCCGCCAAGCTCTCGAGCATCATGACCCACCCACTAGACACGGCCGAGGCCCGCGACGTCTTCCTCGCCGATCGCAGGATCGCCGCGTTCGTCGTCGGCCCCGGAGCCGGCGTGACGGCGCATACCGCAGACGCGCTCGCGGCGATGCTGAAAACCCGCAAGCCGATCGTCGTCGACGCCGATGCCTTGACGGTGATCGCCCAAGACCGCGAGCGCCTCATGCCGCTGCTCCACGACGCATGCGTGTTGACGCCGCACGAAGGCGAATTCGCACGTGTCTTCGCGCAAGAAGGAACACGACTCGACCGCGCCCGCCGAGCCGCCGCAGAAGCGGCCTGTGTCCTGGTTCTCAAGGGCGGCGATACCCTGATCACCGCGGCCGACGGGCGCTTGCTGATCAACACTTCGGCACCGTCGACACTGGCCAAGGCCGGGACGGGTGACGTGCTCGCCGGCACGATCGGCGGTCTCCTGGCCCGCGGCATGCCGAGCCTCGAAGCAGCCGGCGCCGGCGTCTGGCTGCACGCGGCAAGTGCACGTCACCGTGGCACTCTGGCTTCGGCGACCGACCTTCTTCCCGGTTTGCGAAAGATCGCCCAAGCCTTGACCGATGCTCGCAAAGCCTCGATCCGATGAACATCCTTTGCATTATTCGCTTTCGGGTAGATGATTGGGCGCGAGCAAGGCGCGCCGGACGGTCCGTTTCGTCCCGTTCAAGCATCTCATTCACTCGACCCATCGACCTTGGCGACATTGCGTGCAGCAAATCTCCCGGGCGTCGGAGATCTTCGATCTTCTGCCCATCGGTATCATCGAACTCGAACGTACCGATGACCGGGCCCCGTGGCGTATAGCGTCCTGCAACAAAATCGCGCTCGACCTCCTCGATCCTGACGAAGGATGCCCGCGCGGTCGTCCGGCCCTGAGCCTCATGGCCTGTTTCGCCGCTGACGAGCAGCGAACCCGACTGATGCTCGACATTGCTGCGGGGCGCGAATTTGCGACGCGGCGCGCAGCACTGCGCGCACGGGGAAAGGCGATCGACGTGCGCGGCATCGCGGATGCTCGAAAACCGCGTTCGCTGCTGCTCCTGCTCGACCCCGTTTCACCGTCGCACGAGACGGACGAGGAGCGGGTGCGCGGCCTTCACGCTATCGCGAAGGCACTGATCGATCGCGGTACGCAAGCCGTGGAACCGGCACCTACTCACGCACTCTTCGTCAACGGCGACGGCATCGTGCTGGCGATGGCCGGCTACACTGCACCAATCGGCGATGCGCGCGGTCGTCGGATCGAGGACCTGGTCGAAGAGCGTGCGATCGAGCCGATCTATACGCAACTCCTGCTAACTCGATCATCGTCGTCGCATGCGCCGCACGAACGACCGGCGGCGGCCGTGCCGATCACCTGCCTTCGTGTCGCCTCGGACATCTGGCTGGTACTGCTCCACGATCCGCCCGCAAAGCCGGCATCGCCTCCAGCCCCGCCAATTGATAGTGCGGCACATGGACCGCCCGATCCCGCCCTTTTGCTCGATGTTCTGGGCGCAGGCATCCTCCTGTTGGACGATTCCGGCACGATCCGATTCTTCTCGAAAGCGGCATCGGCGATCTGGCGGCGAGCGGCCGGGTTGGAAGAAGGGCCGCATCTCGACGAACTGGTGCTGCGCGAGGGCGAAGGCGAGAGCAGCGCCTGGCTGGCCGTTCGCCAATCGACGACGGAACGCCCGATGGCGCTCGACGCGCTCGCTCGACGGCACGACGGTGTACTCCACCCGATCCGCATGATCGTACGCCGCGTGGAGGAAGGCCGCTTCCGCTTCGCGCTCACCGTCGTCGAACTGTCCGAACGAGGACAGACGCAGGCGGCCATACGCAATCTCGCCTATCGCGACATGCTCACCGGGCTGCCCAACAGACTGCTCTTCGCCGACCGCCTGCGCGACGCGGTCGACAGGGCCCGCAGGCTCCGGTCGATCGTCGCCGTCATGTCCATCGATCTGGATCGGTTCAAGCTGATCAACGATTCGCTCGGGCTGCAGCACGGCGACGATCTGATCCGTCTTGTCGCCGAACGGCTCTTGGCCCGACTGCCCCGCGATTCGACGCTCGCGCGCGCCGGCGGCGACGAATTCGGAGCGATGTCCGTGAACGTGACGAACGCCGAACAAGCCGGCGATACGGCCGCCGAACTCATCGAATGTCTCACGCCGACGATGACCGTGGGCGGTCATGACCTCACGATCACGGCCAGCATCGGCATCGCCTTGTTTCCGCACGACGGCGACGATGCCCAGACCCTGATCCAGAACGCCGATCTCGCCCTCACACGCGCCAAGGATGAGGGACGCGGACACTACAAGTTCTTCACCGAGGATATGAACGCCGCGGCATTCGAGCGGCTGATGCTGGAGACCCGGCTGCGCAAGGCGCTCCGGCAGAACGAGCTGGTCGTGCACTACCAGCCCCTGATCGACACCGAAAAAATGCGGCCGATCGGTGTGGAAGCCCTGATGCGCTGGAACCATCCCGACCACGGAATGATCCCGCCCGGTGATTTCATCCCGCTCGCCGAGGAAACCGGGCTCATCCTGCCTATGGGCGAGTGGGCCCTGCACGAGGCGTGCCGCCAGGTGCGCCGCTGGCATGCTCTCGGCCACGACGGGCTGAGACTGTCGGTCAATCTTTCGGCGCACCAGTTCGAACATCAGGAGATCGTGGCGCAAATCGAGGCGGCTCTCGAAACCACGGGATTTCCGCCGCACCTGCTCGAACTGGAACTGACGGAAAGCGTGGTCATGCGCGAAGGCCGCGACGTCATGGACCGTCTGGCCCGACTGCGCGCCTTGGGCGCCAGCCTGGCGATCGACGATTTCGGCACCGGCTACTCGTCGCTCGCCTATCTCAACCGCTTCCCTATCCGTTCGCTGAAGATCGACCGATCGTTCATCCGCGACATCGAACGCGACGAGAACAGCGCGACCATCGCCCAGGCCGTCATCGCTCTGGGCAACGCGCTCGATCTCACCGTCGTCGCCGAAGGTGTTGAGACACCCGAGCAACTCGGACGGCTGCGCGCATTCGGCTGCCACGAAGTTCAGGGTTTTCTCTTCAGCCACCCGCTCTCGCCGCAGGATATGCAGACCTATCTGAGCAGGTCGCCCTGACGTGCTCCGGCATCACTCGGGATGGCAGCGGCCGATCGACTTCGCCGAACATCGCGTACTGCCGTCGATCCAGAGCGCACCGGAGAGGTCGGTACGCAGCAGATCGGCGCCGTCCAGACGTGCGCCGCTCAGATCGGCGCCGCTCAGATCGGCTGCGAAGAGCTTGGCGCGCCTGAGATCGGCTTCGACGAGAGCGGCACCGCTCAGGTCGGCGTTGGTGAAGTCGGCGAGCGACAGGACGGCACCCCGCAGATCGGCGCCCCTCATGTCGGCCGAGACGAATTTCGCCCGACGCGCGTCGATCCCGCGCAAATCGGCACCGCTCAGATCCGCACGCTTGAACGAGGAGTCGCGCAGCACCGCGCTCTCGAGCGCGGCACCACTGAGGTCGAGGCCGTCGACCAGGCAGCGGCGCCAGACGACGCCCGGGCCGGCGGTGTCGGTGCATTCGGCCCGAACCGGCGAGCCGGAGGCGACGAAGAGGATCGCCAGCAACGCCCGAGCGCCGTTCCTAAGCATCGAACACCTCAAAGAACGTCTCCTTCAGCGCTTGATCCACATCGGCCATGGTTGCACCGGTGCCCTGGGCGCGAAGCGACGTCACGCCGTATCCACCGAGGCCGCAGGGAACGATCGCGTCGAAATGCGAGAGATCGGGTGCGACGTTGATGGATATACCATGGTAGGTGATCCAATGACGAACGCGCACACCAAGTGCTGCGATCTTCGCCTCCTCTCCATCCTCCTGCACGACCCAGATGCCGATCCTGCCGGCGCGTCGCTCGCCCGCGACGCCCAGATGAGCCAGCGTCGCGATGATCCAGCTCTCGAGACGGTGCACGTAGCCCCGCAGATCGCGGCCACGCCGGCTCAGATCGAGCATGCAATAGACCACCCTCTGCCCCGGCCCGTGATAGGTGTAGCGACCGCCGCGCCCGACCGCGTGAACTTCGAAGCGCTCCGGCTCCAGCAGTTCCTCAGGTCGCGCACTCGTGCCGGCGGTCAGGAGCGGGGGATGCTCCAGCAGCCAGACCAATTCGCACGCGCCGCCACGGCGGATGAGATCGACGCGCGCTTCCATCTCGGCCAGGGCCGGACGATAAGGCACCGCCCCGGAGCTCACGCGCCATTCGACGCTGCGGGTCCGGCCACGAAGCATCGCGCCGTTGCGCGCCGGTGTGACGTCGATCGTTGCCCTCGTCGCTCCGCAGTCGTGTTGCTCCATGGTGCGTCTTCATCTAGTTGATCGGGAATGAACGGTCGCGCACCGAAGATGCCGTGTGCGTTCCACCAGATCAGGGGGAAAACATGCCCAGCCGTCTCGAGCAGGACGCCCTCGACTACCACCGACACCCCAGACCTGGAAAGATCGCGATCGTCGCGACCAAGCCGCTGGCGACCCAACGCGACCTGTCGCTCGCCTATTCGCCCGGTGTCGCTGCCGCGTGCAACGAGATCGCCGCCGATCCGCTCGCAGCCAACGAGCTGACGTCGAAATCGAACCTGGTCGCCGTCGTGACCAACGGTACGGCGGTACTGGGCCTGGGTGCGATCGGCCCTCTCGCCTCCAAGCCGGTGATGGAAGGCA
>JAGREO010000238.1 GCA_020446525.1 Geminicoccaceae bacterium
CGATAGTCGCGGATGCCGTATTTCATGTCGTAGGTGATGTCGGCATGGCCCGGCCTGTAGCGCTCGGCGATCTCGCCGTAATCCTTCGAGCGCTGGTCCTCGTTGCGGATCAGGAGGGAGACCGGCGCACCGGTGGTCACCCCCTCGAAGACCCCTGAGAGGATCTCGACCCGATCGGGCTCCTGCCTCTGGGTCGTGAACTTCGACGTGCCCGGCCGCCTTCGATCCAGCCAGTGCTGGATGTCCGCCTCGGCGAGCGGGATCCGCGACGGCACCCCGTCGACCACGCAGCCGATGGCGAGCCCGTGGCTCTCCCCCCAGGTCGTGAAGCGAAAGAGCTCGCCGAAGGAGTTGCCGGCCATCAGAGCCTTTCCCGATATGGCGGAACCGCCAGATCGATCAGGAAATGCGGAAAAACCAGTCGAGACGGACGAGACGCTGCATCACTTCGTCGGTCAGGAGCGCACCATCCCAATAGGCGAGCAGCGCCTCGCGGTTGAGCTCGATCCATTGGCGCACGCGCTCGAGATCATCGGCCGGAAGCTCCTGGCCCGCCACCACGCCGACCGCCACCACGCCGACCGTCGGGCGCAACGACACCGATACGGTGCGATCGGGATGGGCACGGCGCCCGTGCACCGTCGAGACCTCGACCCGCGCGTCGTGGCGGGCACGGCCGCGCTCGGAGATCCGGACCACCATCGGCAGGCCGGTGGCCGCGGGCGAGAGATCGGCCATGTCGAAAAGATCGTCCTCGACATCCGCGTCGGCGCGCAGTGTCGCCACCCTTTCTCCTCCTCAGACCGTCGAGATGTCCGGCGCGTCCACCGCCTTCATGCCGACCACGTGATAGCCGCTGTCGACGTGCAGCACCTCGCCCGTCGTGCCGGCGCCGAGATCGGAGAGCAGATAGACGCCCGCGCCGCCGACATCGTCGAGCGTGGTGTTCCGCTTGAGCGGAGAATTGTACTCGTTCCATTTGAGGATGTAGCGGAAATCGCCGATGCCCGAGGCCGCCAGCGTGCGCACCGGGCCGGCCGAGATGGCGTTGACCCGCACCTTCTGGCCGCCCAGATCGACCGCCAGATAGCGCACCGAGGCCTCGAGCGCCGCCTTGGCCACGCCCATGACGTTGTAGTGCGGCATGACCCGCTCGGCGCCATAGTAGGTCAGTGTGACGAGGCTGCCGCCCTCGCTCATCAGGGGCGCGCAGCGGCGGGCGAGGTCGGTGAAGGAGAAGCAGGAGATCTGCAGCGAACGGGCGAAATTGTCGGCCGTGGTGTCGAGATACTTGCCCTTGAGCTGCTCCTTGTCGGCATAGGCGATGGCGTGCACCGCGAAGTCGAGCCGGCCCCAGCGCGCCCCGATCTCGCGGAAGAGTGCATCCATGCTCTCCTGGTCCGTGACGTCGGCCGGCAGCACGAGGTCGCTGCCGAGCTCGGCCGCCAGCGGCCCGACCCGCTTCTTGAGCGCTTCGCCCTGATAGGTGAGGGCCAGCTCGGCGCCCTGGGCTGCTGCCGCCCGGGCGATGCCCCAGGCCAGCGAGCGCTCGTTGGCGATGCCCATGACGAGGCCCTTCTTGCCCTGCATCAGCGTGCCGGCACCCTTCATCGTTCACCCATTCCGCTCGACCCCGTCCGTGTTCGCCGCGGTTCGTCGATTTGGCCGCGGACCTTCGCGTCGGCCGCATCGTAGCCAGGGGTCGACCGATGGCAAGGGTCTCTCCCCCGAACCGGGTCACACGCTGCCGCACCGCGATGGCGTGATCGGCAAGCGCATCCCGCCGACCGAAGGGACCGGTGAAGACGAGGATCGCGTCCGCCGAACGGATGCGGCCCCCGACTTTTCCAACGGGTAGCGGCCCTGGAATCGGGGATTCCAAGGCTGCGACGGCGCGGACGGCGTGCGGGTGCATCAGTCGGGTGGCGGGTCGGGGGGTGGCTCGGGCGCACGCGCGGCCGCCTCACGGGCCACGACTCGTCGGGCCTCGGCTTCGCGCGGCTCGTATTCG
>JAGREO010000239.1 GCA_020446525.1 Geminicoccaceae bacterium
CGACGAGATCTTCGGTCCGGTGCTCTCGGTCGTCCGCAAGCCGGACTACGAGGCCGCTCTCGATCTGGTCAACGGCCACCTCTACGGCAACGGCACGGCCATCTTCACCCGCGACGGCGACGCCGCCCGCAGCTTCGCCAACGAGGTCGACGTCGGCATGGTCGGCATCAACGTGCCGATTCCGGTGCCCGTCGCCTTCCACAGCTTCGGCGGTTGGAGGGCCAGCCTGTTCGGCGATCATCACGTGCACGGGATGGAAGGCGTGCGGTTCTACACCCGGCAAAAGGCGATCACGTCGCGCTGGCCTACCGGCATCAAGGCCGGTGCCGAGTTCATCATGCCGACGATGAGCTGAGCCCGTCGCGCCCGGTCGCCCGCCCGAGCCGCCGGGCGCCGGGGCACTACAGCAGCTTGACGAGGGCGGTCATGACGCCGAGCGCGACGACCATCATGCCGCCGAGCTTGATCGTCATCCGTTGCTCGAGGCTCGCCATCTCGTGACGCATTTCCTGACGCAGTTCGTTGATGTCGTGGCGCACTTCCTGACGCAAATCGTCGATCTCGCGGCGTAGGTCCTGACGTAACTCGTCGATGGCCTCGCGCAGGTCGGATTTGGTGACCAGTTCGCCGGCGAAGGTCTCGGCCAGGGCAGCCGCTGTGCCCTGGGCCTGGCGCGTGTCGAAACCGGCGGCTTCGAGTTTATGCGCCAAGGCCAGCGTGTCGAAGGGTACCGTCGCCATCCGCGCGCCTGCTCCGCATCATCTCTCGAATGAAATGTAGGGGGTTTTTCCGCACGATGCCACCGCCATGCGTCGGCGTGGGTGTCCCGGTGTGCCGGTTCCTTCGACTCGGTGTCCGTGGCCGAACCGTCGTCCCGGCCATCGGTAACGCCGACAGCTTCACGGGGTGAGCTGGCTACTCATTGCGAGAAGACGCCGGGCACGCGCAGCCAGGCGGGCAGGCGTCGGCCCCCTCGAACCGCCGCTCGAAGTGGAATTAGAGCAGCTTGACGAGGGCGGCCGTGACGCCGACGGCGACGACCATCATGCCGCCGAGCTTGATCGTCATTCGTTGCTCGAGGCTCGCCATCTCGTGACGCAGTTCGTTGATGTCGCGCCGCGCCTCCTGGCGCAACTCGTTGATTTCCTGACGCAGCTCGTCGATCTCGCGGCGCAGGTCGTGACGCAGTTCATCGAGGGCTTGGCGCAGGTCGGATTTGGTGACCAGTTCACCGGCGAAGGTCTCGGCCAGGGCGGCGGCAGTGCCTTGGGCCTGGCGCGTGTCGAAACCGGCGGCTTCGAGCTTGTGCGCCAGGGCCAGCGTGTCGAAGGGTACCGTCGCCATCAGCGCGCCTGCTCCGCATCGTCTCTCGGGTGAAATGTAGGGGGTTTTTCCGCGCGAGGCCACTGCGATGCGCCGGCGTGGGTGTTCCGGTGTGCCTGCCCCGGTGGGTCGGCCCTGGGCGATGCGGCGCTTTCTGCAGCACCAGCGGCCCCGGAACCGGGTGGTTCCGAGGTGCGGGTGATCGGGACGGCAGGGGCTTGGGGCTCAGGGTCTATCGGGCAGGCGGCCTTCGGGCAGCTCCCGAGGTGACGCTGCGGGCGCGTTCGAAAGGCCATCGGCCGGGGCGCCCGGCGTCGATCCGCCGGTGGCCAGGTGGGCACGCGCGAGCCGGCGATCCGGATGGAGAGCCCGATCGCGGGCTTCTTCGGCCGCAAGCCGGCAATCCCTGAAATGATCCAGGCGCTGCATGGCTTCGCTGCGGATGCGCAGCAGCGAGAGCTCGGCGTCGTCCAAGCGACGCGCGAGGAAGATGGCGATCATCTGGCGACAGAGGCGGATCTCGATCCGCTCGGCGTCGCGCTCGGCATCGAAGGGTCGGAACTCGGCGGATGTGCCATCGCTGGCCGAGCGTCCCTCCGGGGTGTGCGGTTCTCCGTTGCCGGCTGCCGGTTCCTTCGACTCGCTGTCGGTGGCCGAACCTTTGTCCCGGTCATCGGTAACGCCGGCAGCTTCACGGGGTGAGCCGGCCCCGCCTTGCGCGAAGATGCCGGGCACGCGCAGCCAGGCGGGCAGCCGCCGGCCGGTGCGGCGCGCGCCGGATCGACGCGGGGTAGAGTGCTTCGCGCCGGCGGTCCGGCCTCCGGCGGGTGCGGACGGGACGGTGCGCGGGCTGTCCAGCAGGGCGAAGAAGCGATCGAGCAGGCGCTGTGCCGGGTCGATCCGCTGATCGCGCAGCCACTGGACCCATGCTGCGGTCCGCGTGGTCGTCTGGGCGGCCCGTGCGAAGCTCTGGATCTGTTCGATCAGGATGTCGGCGATGCCGGCGAGCCTGGCGCGCAGCTTCTCCCTTTCCGGATGGTATTCCGGCATGCCGATGATCGGGCAATAGCGCACCGGCACCAGGTCGGCGAGCACCGACATGTTCATGACGAAGCGTGTATGCAGCACGGCCTCGAGGGCCTGCTCGCTCAGACCGCAAAGCTGCGCGACGCGCCCGAAGCCCGGCATCAGGGTTCCGTACCAGAGCAGACGCATCCAGTCCTCCAGCACGAAACGCGTGCAGGAGGCGAGCGGATGGACGGGGGCATGATTCTGTTTCATGAGAGTAGTATATTCCTATTTAAGAGGCGTGTAAAGCTTATTTTCAGAATTTCTGCCTCAGTCGGCCCGATCGCTGCGGGCGGCCAGGGCGGTGTCTCGGCGATGCCGTCGAAGGTGCTTGACCTTCCAGCTACTGGAGACCCCATCTCAGGGACGATCGTCGAAAGGGGCCGCCAGCATGGAACAGGACGTCGTCGTCGCTCATCGGGATCCGGTCTGCGGGATGAGTGTCGATCCGAAAGACACCACCAACGCTCACCGGCATGGCGGAGAGACCTATCATTTCTGTTGCGCCTCCTGCCGTGATCGCTTCGCCGCCGATCCCGAGGCCTATGTCGAGGCGGTCGATCCGGTCTGCGGGATGACGGTGGCGCGTGCTTCGGCGGCGCATATGCTGCGCCACGACGGTCAGCGGCATTATTTCTGCTCCGGGCGCTGTCTGCAGAAGTTCGAGACCGATCCCGGGGCCTATCTCGCCGGTCGTCCGGCGCCGGAGCCGATGCCGGCCGGCACGATCTACACCTGTCCGATGCATCCGGAGATCGAGCAGGTGGGGCCGGGCGACTGTCCGCTCTGCGGTATGGCGCTGGAGCCCAAGGGACTGCCGACGGGCGAGGAGGGGCCGAACCCCGAGCTGGTCGATTTCCGCCGGCGCTTCGTCGTCGGCGCGGTGCTCACCCTTCCCCTGCTGGTGCTGGCGATGGGGCCGCATCTGGGTCTGGAGGTGCGGAGCTGGATCGGCGAGCGCACGGCCGTCTGGCTCGAGCTGCTGCTGGCGACGCCGGTGGTGCTCTGGTCGGGCCTGCCCTTCCTCGTGCGCGGGGCGAAATCGTTCCGCACGGGCAACCTCAACATGTTCAGTCTGATCGCGGTGGGGGTGAGTGCGGCCTATCTCTTCAGCCTCGTCGCGACCTTGCTGCCGGGCATCTTTCCGGACGGCTTTCGGGACGCGCAGGGCCATGTCGGCGTCTATTACGAGGCGGCGGCGGTGATCGTCGTGCTCGTGCTGCTGGGCCAGTTGCTGGAGCTTCAGGCCCGCGAGCGGACCGGCTCGGCGATCCGGGCTCTCCTGGACCTCGCCGCCAGGACGGCGCGTGTGATCCGGGCCGACGGGCGCGAGGAGGAGATCCCGCTCGAGGAGGTCGCGGTGGGCGACCGGCTGCGGGTGCGCCCGGGCGAGAAGGTGCCGGTCGACGGCGTGGTCGTGGAGGGCCGCTCCTCGGTCGACGAATCGATGATCACCGGCGAGCCGGTGCCGG